>NZ_BBRX01000017.1 GCF_000829675.1 Acinetobacter rudis | reverse complement strand
TTAAATCGATATCTGCATATAAAATCATTTCTTTTTCAGAGTCGGCTACGCCAGCAATTGGCCAACCGTTTGTACCCGTAATTAAAGAGCATCCTAAGAAACGCTCACCTCGATCTACACCAACACGATTGGCTGCAGCGATATAAACATTGTTGACATGTGATGCTGTAATCGTCAGATAAGAGGCCATACATTTTCCACTTTCATCAAATAGTGGAGGAGGAGTCCAGACCCAATTGTTTACACTACAAATGATATCGGCCCCTTGCTGAGCCAAAATTCTAGGTACTTCTGGAAACCAAACATCCCAGCAAATCATCATCCCAATTCGCCCAATGGGTGTTTCAAAGACTGGATAGCCCATGTCTCCAGGCGAAAACCATAGTTTTTCTAAATTCCATAGATGAGTCTTACGATATTTTCCAATAAAACCATCGGGACCGATGAGCACCGACGAATCATAGAGTTTGAAACCGTCACGCTCAGAAATTCCAGCGACTAGATAGATTGAATTCTTTTGAGCAAAGGCTTGCCATACTTGGGTGCTTGGCCCATTAGGAATCTCTTCTGAATGATCAAAAGCCTCATTACGGTGAGTAAATAAATATCCAGTATTTGCCAGTTCAGGCATCACAATTAAGTTAGCACCATGATTGACTGCCTCTTGAGCCAAGCTTAATCCGTGTCTCAGATTTCTCTCTCTATTTTCTGTGCCAACTTGTGGGTCAAATTGCAAAACTGCAACTTTGATAGGGCTAACTGGGTTTTCATCCATGTCCATGTAAATTTCTCCAATACACGCTATTTTTTTAACTAAAATTTTTTTTAATCTTGATATGTGTCTTACCCAAACGTTTGGGTTAATAAAAATAGCGATATATAAGAGGAGTGTCAAGATGATTAAATTTAGAGAATAATAAGAACATAGATCATTAATTATTAATTAATACATTGTTTTTTTAGGCTAAAATCATTTTTTAAAAAGGGTAGAGATGTATGAGCAGTTCTAAAAAAGTAAATTTAAAATACATATCCAATCAACTTGGACTACATGTTTCAACAGTGTCGAGAGTGCTCAATGGTACTGGTGAAAACGCAGCTCAGGCAGCATCTCCTGAAACAATAAAAAGAATTAGACAATTCGCAAGTGATTTAAATTATCAGCCTAATACCATCGCTAAAAGCCTTAAAAGTCAGAAAACCAACGTGGTTGGAGTGTTGGTCCCAAAACTCTCGGATATTGTGCTTGCGAATATTTATGAAGGAATTGATTTAGCTGCAACTCAAAAT
This sequence comes from Acinetobacter rudis, assembly GCF_000829675.1. GTDB lineage: Bacteria > Pseudomonadota > Gammaproteobacteria > Pseudomonadales > Moraxellaceae > Acinetobacter > Acinetobacter rudis. Next base: position 139,900 of record NZ_BBRX01000017.1, on the reverse strand, counting down.
GATTATTTCACTTTTGTTTCGAATACTCACGATCTTCAAGAGAATCAAAGAATATTGGGAAATATGGCTTTGTCTCGAAAGGTTGATGGTTTAATCATTGCCGATGCATATGCAAGTCCACATTATTCTAATAAATTTTTATATGAGCTCACTGAAAAGCAAATACCTTTCATACTGGTAAGTCGCAGAGCTGAAGAATTTGTCTCAGTTACTTGTGATGATTATTTAGGAGGAGAGTTAGCAGCTCAACATTTGATTGAATTAGGTCATACCAACTTTGGTATTATTTCTGGTCAGCCTTATGCCAGTACAGGTATTTTACGAAGCAAAGGATTTTATGATAAATGCTTTTCATTGGGTATTAAAATATCAGACAAATATATTATAAGTTCAGAGTTTGATGTGAAATCAGGTTATCAAGCAGGATTATCAATATTGGCACATAAAGACCGTCCAACTGCAATATTTGCAGTTAATGATTTTCTTGCTATAGGCTTAATGGGAGCTGCTGTATCCATGGGTATTCAACCAGGTAAAGATTTAGCCATTGTTGGTTTTAATAATATCGATCTAGCAGAACATTTACCAATATCACTAACGTCAATCAGCTCACCAATGCAAAAAATGGGTTCTTTAGCGATGGAATTATTGATAAAAAAAATTAAAGGACAGAAAGTTGAAACTATTAATTTAAAACCAACCTTAATATGTCGAGATAGCACATTAAAATGCCTTAAATAGTGTATTTAATGTATTAAATAATAAAAATATAATCCATATTTTATTATTTTTTTGTGTGATATGGTTAATATCTGATCGGTTAAATTCTATTGTCAGGAGGACAGTATTATGACCATTGGAAGTTCTTATGATTATCCAGCACAAAAAGCGACGAGTTTAAAATTAACCAGAGCATTAGATCGAGCATCGGAGTGGTCAGGACGTTATCCTAGTCCTCCTGACTTATCTTTTAATTATAGAAAACTCGTTAGTCAAACTGGCGGCATCGCAACAGCTCGTGATCCTAACCATAAAATTTGTATTATTGGAGCGGGAATTACTGGATTAACCATCCTCAGAGAGCTCAATCGATGTGGCTTTAACAATGTCCATATTTATGAGGCGCGCCATCAGATTGGTGGCAGACACGATACAATTACATCGATAAATAACAATTCAAACAATTGTGAATATGCACCATTTGAAATGGGTGCAATGCGCATGCCTTTTTTTAATGCTGATGACGAGAGCCCTTTAGACGGTGAATCTTTGCTGGCGTATTATGCTTCGATTTTTAAACTCTATACTGAAGAGTTTCCTAACCCTGGTACACCGTGGGTTAAATCGACAGGAATTTATCTTGAAGAAGGATTAGTTGATGGTGGTAACAATCCTAAAATGCTGATTTGGGATAATTCAAATGGTAATACACCTCCACCAACAAACAGAATCCAAGATGTCTTTAATAAATGGAAGCATTTTGAAAAATTAATGATTGATGTGGTGAGTGTAGAGTATGCATCTTCTGAATGGGAGGATATTTGGGATGCAATAGTTGAGCGTTATAAAGATATTCCATTTAGACAATTTGTACAGCTTGAGGCGATTGATCAGTGGGATTCGTCTAACCCTGGAGATTTCGGTGGACTGGGTCTTACAGAGGATGAATCTAATATCTTTTATTCAATTGGTTTTGGTGATGGTAGTTGGGGAGCATTTTATGACGTGTGTACGTTGTATCCAATACGTACTGCGATCTTTGGTTTCGGCAGTAAACTTCAGTTAATACCTGGTAGATATAACAATGACGGTTCTTTTAATCCTGGCCCTTATGTCGATAGAACGACTGTTCCTGATTCTGGGGGAGCGCCTTTCCTTTCACCTAAATATAGAGGGATCAGATCATTAGATGAATGCATGCTTTTTCTTCCTTTAGAAAACACTCAAACTTCACCCTATGATCTTTGTTTGCAGCCCAATAAAAGTAATCTCCACACCAGTACTAAAGTGCGACGTGTGATTAAAAATCATTCTGGATTTACCGTTCATTTTGATAATGTCTCTCGAACAGAGTTATTTGATTCAGTTATTGTTACCGTGCCTTCGTGGTTGATGGAAGTCGAGATGCGTTTCGAGAACTTTTCTAATAATGAATTGCCTTTAGATATTGTGCGTGCATACAAAACAGCGCATTGGGAAACTAGCCAAAAGATCTACTGTCCAATTGATAAATCGTTTTTTACTGATGTTAATAATAGAATCCCACAGATTTTGGTAACAGATTCATTTGTACATGATGTATATGCATATGAATATGGTATTGGTGATTATAAAACACCGTGTATTTTATTGAGTTACACTTGGGAGGATGATGCAACCAAGCTTGCATCATTTAGTGAAGATAAGGTTGTGAAAATGTGCATTGATGAGTTGGATCGTATCTTATTGCGTTCAAGCAATATTGCTCAGAAAATATCACCTTATTTAGATATTCACGCTGCAGAAGTTAGGCGTTGGATTACTGAGCCGGATTCTTTAGGGTGTGCAAAACTATATCGGGCTGGGTGTTATTCTGCGGCGATGAAACTATTAGAATACAATAGAAAGACATCTCCTATATCGGGCTTATATTTGGCAGGCGAATCCTTTTCAGTAGATGCGGGATGGACAGAGCCCTGTTTACGAGGAGCTATCGATACCGTAATTAATATTTGTCATAATACTCATGCAGATTTTAATGGTAACTTTTCAATGAGTGACTATCCTCATTACAAAGTTTAATGACTTTTGAGATGCACTCATATATAGAGGTCTAAAGCTTCACAGCATCAGATGCAGTATTACGCATACTGGTGAGTGGTTAAATAATATTATTGTCATGGAAGTCGAAGCAGGGGAGTCACAATGGTTTCCCTGTTTTTATTGAATTAACAGAAGAGATAGATTTTATCTATGATTGTTTAGCCGACTAAATAATTCAAAAATATGTTTAATCGAATGCTGTAGATAAGTATGAGTGGTTATCTAATTAATAAACAAAGCAAGAGTTTTTCGATTGAAAAAAATGGATCAAACTGCAACATGGTTATAAAGCAAATATGCAAAATCATCCAAGCTTTCCATTTTCCACTCGCCATACGTCTCGATGGGATACCTTAAGAAGCATCTCTAGCGTAGCCCGACTGGAAAGTGGCGTGCTTGAAAATGTCTAGGAGTGAGGGAAAGTAGGGACGGGTGAGAGGATATGGTGAGACCTAGACCATCAGACTATCGAAGCTATGGACCACACGACGGACCAAGAAACAGCATAGCTCGAAAAACACTAGGTAATAAAAAACCTCATAAATCTTAGACTTACGAGGTTTAATAATGGTGCCGACACACGGATTCGAACTGTGGACCTACTGATTACAAGTAGGAGGGAGTATCTATAAAATATTAATAAAAAACAATGTGTTGTGTTGATTGTGAAGTGGGAAACCCAATAAACATAACGGTACCCTAACCAAAAACATAAGCGGTTGTTTTTTAAGGAAGAGGCTAGTGCTGTCTGCCAATTTCCATCTTTTTTACAAATGCCTAAGTCGAAGAAAGATAAGCCCTTATGTCTGGTGATGGACCATGTTTGGACCTCGTTTCACAGATAGAGTTTTGATGGACCGTAAAGCGTAACTGGAAGAAAAGTAACACTTTTGTCGGGGACCACAAAGGACCTTAGCGAGTCATACCCCAAAGTGCGAGATTCGATGAGTACCTGAGTCACATAAATGCAGTACCCGAGTGGCGGATTTTAGCAAAAGTAAGAGTAAGCATCACAGGCCACGCTTGTGGCGAGATTGGCTCAAAATACCCCTAAGTAAACAGCATTGCTGGGGTCTCCTGTACTGAGGGGGAAAGCAATCGAATCCATGTCGATCCTTGCAAAATGCTTTTTCTAGGTTTTCTAGGGGGACTGTTCTAAATTTTGTGTAAGTGGTTAATTTTAATTTATCCTGCAGAGGACAACTACCAAAGGTACTTCACATGGATGAAGCAACATTAAAAAGTATGGCTACTGAATTAGCGAAAGGTTTAAAAACTCCTGAGGATTTAAACCAGATGGCAGCAGTATTTAAGAAGTTTATGATTGAAACAGCACTTAACACTGAACTAACTGAACATCTCGGATATGAAAAGCATCAGGTTAAGAAAGGTACAAATAGCCGAAATGGTTTTAGTTCTAAGACTATTAAGACTCAAGATGGACAGCTTGCACTTGATATTCCTAGAGATCGAGAAGGTTCATTTGAGCCACAAATTATTAAGAAAAATCAGACACGTATTGCTAGCATGGATGATCAAATTCTTTCGCTGTATGCAAAAGGGATGACGAATAGAGAAATATCTTCATTCTTTAAGGATACCTATGATGCTGATGTATCAGCTTCATTAGTTAGTAAGGTCACTGATGCAGTAATTGAACAAGTTACTGAGTGGCAAAACAGGGCACTAGATAGTCTTTATCCTGTAGTTTATCTCGATTGTCTTGTTGTTAAAGTTCGACAGCATTCAAACGTAATTAATAAGTCTGTTTATCTTGCTTTAGGCATTAATATGGATGGTCAAAAAGAGCTATTAGGGATGTGGATTTCACAAACAGAAGGAGCTAAATTTTGGTTATCAGTTTTAACCGAACTTAAAAACCGTGGAGTACAAGATATCTTGGTTACTTGTGTTGATGGATTAAAAGGTTTTCCCGAGGCAATTGCATCCGTTTATCCCCATACAGATATTCAATTATGTATTGTACATGTTGTGCGAAACAGTTTACGGTTTGTTAGTTGGAAGGACTATAAAGCCGTTACAGCTGGTTTAAAAGCAATTTATCAAGCCAGTACAGAAGAGAATGCCATTAAGTCTCTCGATATTTTTTGTGATCAGTGGAATCATCAATATCCAAAGATTGGGGAATCATGGCGAGCAAACTGGGAAAACATCCGAACGTTATTTAGCTATCCTGCTGAAATACGGCATGCAATTTATACAACAAATGCAATTGAATCATTGAATAGCGTAATTCGCCATTCAACGAAAAAGAGAAAAATTTTCTCTTCGGATGATTCAGCCAAGAAAGTTATTTATCTAGCTACAGCAAATGCAGCTAAAAAATGGACAATGCCAATTCAAAACTGGCGCTTGGTAATGAATTGGTTTACGATTCACTTTGATGATCGATTAAAGGATCATTTGTAGAAATGAAATTTACACAAAATAAGTTACAGGCCCTACTTGGTCAAAATAATAGACCAGTCCAGAAAATAATATAAGCAAAGTTCCACCTGCAAATGATAAACGCAGAAGAAAAGTCAACAACAAAGCCAAAATCACCCAAAGATCAAATTTCACTCCTCCTCAGTTTTACACCTCGCCAAAGCACATTGCGAGTCCGCAACACATCTGTCGAGCATGGGCTTGGGTGAAGTGAAAATAATGCTGGTCTGTGATTCTCATAGCCTAAAAATACAAAGACAAACTGCCCAGAACTACTAGGCAGATAGAAAAATGAAGTTTAACTAATCAACGTTGTGGAACTTTGGCTAAATAGTAGGCGTGAAACGTGAAAAATGTATAAAAAAGCCCTGATCGGTAGGTCAGGACTTTTCATAACAGCTTAAGCTCTTGATTTAACACATATAATACAACTGATTTCGCATAAGCACTATTATGTTAATTTTAAAATAATTAACTAATTTAAGCTCGAATTTAAAAAGTTAAATGCAGGAAAAACTAGAACCATCGATGCCCCTGCAATAGTGAGTATCCCAATATAAAACCAATGTACTTTTAAAGCTAATGGTTCTAGATAGAGCCTTGATATAGATTTAATGGAATACAGAGTCAGGAAAACTAATGGTATTAAGGCGATCATTCCACTCAATAAATAAATTGAAATTTCCCACCAAACATATTGACTATATTTAAATAAGAATAAGGTTCTTAAGAGAAAACCTATACATAGCATTAGAACTCCCAATGATACGAAAGCATGTAACAAACTAGTGACTGCTACATCTTTTTCATGTTGATGATTTTGTTCCATGTTTTTGACTCAAAAATAAAAGGGTTATCAGAAAAATAAAAATATTTTTATTTAACATAATGGGTTCGAACAAAACGTATTCATATTAGAATTAAATTAAAGAAATTAATCCTAGTATGAATACGTTTTAAAATTACTATGAATCATCTTTTTTAGGATTTTTCTTGTCTTGATTTCGCTTATACCGTTTATCGGCCACAGACTCTCTGTATTCTTTAAGAGATTTTGGATTGTCTGAGATAAAACCATCCATTCTTTTCTTACCACCTTTATATTTATCTTCCTTACGCATTTCCCTTTTATTAACTCTTTTACTCCCATCTTTCAGTGAGTAAATGAAAGATGATCCAGCCCGAAGAACTTGGTCAACATAAATGGGGGTTGCAATATTTGTGTAAAAATAATTACACCCATAAGCCATATTTTTTTCAAGAATTTCATTTGGAATAAAAATTAAGTAACTTGAAGTTTTATTTACCCCTACATCTAAGTGTGGTAACTCGAATGTATCGCTTTTCCATTTTTTGTCTACACTACAGAAATATCTGATTTTTTCCTTCGTTACAACCATTGGAATATTCAATTTTCGACACTTTTCTTGTGTATATTCAATAAAATGTTTTTTGGCGATATTAATCGTAATATCAGATATGGTATCTGAACCAATTCCTTCAACAACCAGCAGCAATTCTTCTAAATCCTCTAAATCACCTGTTTCTACAGCTTTTGAATGCCTTAATGCGGTAATAATCTGCTGACATTTAACATCATGGCTTCCTCTACCTTTATGCCCATTTTTAGCCAGTCCAATACCAGTACCTTTAGGTTCAGCGAAGCACTTTGGCTCCCACAAACTGTTAATACTTGCTTGATCTTGAATATAATCTTTTAATCCTAATAACGTTTCAGACATAAATATTCGTAAAGTTTTATGCCCTGACAGCATATACTGATTTGATGACCTTGACATCGCATAGGCATCAACAAATAAACGAGTGTCTTCATCAAGGTTTATATTTAAAAAATTACACTCTGGATTTTTATAATCTAACCTGTATGAAGAATATAAAAAATTCATTACCCATTACTCCACATAAATTTAAATTAGCCATAATTAAATAGCTTTTACACCTGTGATTTTCCAAAAGTAGCTTGGATTTTGGTGTAAAAGCTCTGACCACTCACTTCCGTCGACGATCTTTTTCGTGAGCTACGCCCTTGAAATCACCTTCCTTAACGTTCATGAATTGCCCATTACCTGTATCTCTTTTAATCGAGTAATCTGGATTTTTGGGATGTTTAAGTTGAGTCCTATCTTTGACAGAACCAATGCGGTAATCATTACCAGTATTTGTAGCCATGTCTTGCTCCTTTACTATGCAGACGGAGGTATCCAATAAATAAGATTCGCCCTTAAGAAAAGTAAAAAAAATACTTCTATAGCGAACTTGGAATAAAAATTAACCTTATATAGCACTATTGTCAAGCAATAAATACATCTGTAGCGAACTTTTATATGGTAAAATTTTTTATCATGAAAAATATGCTTTAAGGAGTACTCAACATGTCAACCATACTTGGAGATAAAATTAAAAAACTAAGAAAAGGCAAAAATTTGACTTTAGAAGGCCTTGCAAAAAAAGCACACATTAGCAAAAGCTATTTGTGGGAACTTGAAAACAATGATGCAAAGAAGCCATCCGCTGAGATATTGGCTCAAATTGCAGAACATCTTGAAGTTACAACGGATTTTCTTTTAGAAAAAGATGATCGTGAACCTACAGAAATTGATAACGATAATTCTTTTTTTAGAAACTATAAAAATTTAGAGTCGAGTCAAAAAGCTCAGCTGAGGGATATTATGAATGTTTTGAAGCAAACGGGTAATAAAAATGACTGACATAATCTGGACTCCCAATAAAGCAACAACGAAGATAAATAAAATGCTTGATACTATTTATCCTCATTCAAGTGAAAGATTTCCAGTTGACCTAGATTTTTTGGCAAAAAATATACATGCGCTTTTTAACTGGAGTGATCCTATATCCCAAGTCGAATCTGCGGATGTTGATCGATTTGAGGGTGCCCTTTTTAAAAATAATAATAATAGTTGGACACTACTTTATAATAATACAATCCCTTCAAAAGAAAGGATTCGTTTTACCCAAGCTCATGAAATTGGACATTATGTTCTCCATAGAAATCAACAAGAAGATTTCATGTGTTCAGAACACATTATTCGAGAATTTGATGATAATCAAATCAACATAGAAGATCAGGCAAACCTATTTGCTTCTAATCTACTTGTACCTATTCGAGATTTTAGAGAAATTACAAATCAACAAGTTTTTTCTTTCGATTTTCTCAGTTTTTGCACTAATCGATATGGTGTTTCATTGGAAGCCATTTTAATTAAATGGCTAGAATTAACCGATGAAAATATGGTAGCAATTATTTCTATTGATGGTTTTATGAAATGGTCTTATTCAAGTAAAAGAGCATATCGGGCAAAAGCAATATTTCCAACAAGAAGGAAAACTATTCAAATTCCTGAAAAATCTCTCTGTGCAAATCATTTAATCCCAAATTGTTTAGAAGGTTCTCTTGTTCAAACAAATATTTGGTTTGAAGGTGCAGCACCTCATGGTCATTTAACAGAGTATAAACTTTTAACTGAAAGCCTAGATCGTATTATTACTATTTTAAAACTTCCTCATGATGAGGAGCTTTGGTATTGTTCAAACCCCAATTAACTATAACTTTACTAACTTGCTGTACTCACTATGTGCTGTGCTCGTGGGGTAATAGAGGGCTGTAGCGTCTATCAAATTCACCATTTAACATAAAACCTCTTATGCGAAAAGCAAGTGTTAGAACCCATTTAAAGTGTCTATATGCTCACCATCACAGACTATGTTTGTGGTAAGATTGGCCCCAAATGCCCCCAAGTAAACAGCATTGCTGGGGTCTCCACACTGAGGGGGAGAGCAGCCGAATCCGTATCGATCCTTGCAGAAATAGCTGTGCCCAAGGCGTAGCGCAGCCAAAAAATAATAATAAGCAAAACTCCCCCTAGCGATAGGGTAATACTCTTAGTCTTATTTAAAAGCTGCATTAAAAATGGAAGCTTAAGCTCCCATTTTTGGGTTACTCTCGATTGGGGATTAATTAGCTATCTTTAATTTCCTTCAATTTACTAATTATTTGTCTTTCATAATATCTATAGGAGGAAGGATTTCCTTTAATTCTTAGTGGAGCTGTTTTTGGATTCCACTCATTTTCAACACTTTTACCTTTATTGTCTTTACGTTCTAGCTCTCTTCCGATCCCTAGAGTTAATGAGAAAAAATTAATGAAATTTCTAGGCCCTACTCCTACGAAGGGCTTAAATCTTAATTTATTTTCAGCTTTACTAAGAGAAATAGAATCTTCGTGAAACTCTAAAGCCTTACTTTTTGGATAAGGCTCTACGAACATAACCTCTTTGATTCCAGCAGCAACAATATGTTTTGCACAATTATGGCAAGGGAAAGTTGTAACGTATAATGTTGCACCTTCCGTGGAATTATTTGATCTAGCACAATTTAAAATAGCATCCATTTCAGCATGTACCATTCGGCCATATTCTGTAATATCTTTAATATCACTGTTTTCAAGTACTTTTTTAATATCTGATAAAACCTGCTTTTGGCTAGGAATGTTTTCTGAAAGAATGCCTTCTAGATTTTGATTTATAGATTCATAAATATCTTCAATTAAGTGATTACGTTGAATATGATTGCAATCTTGACCACCTTTATATTTGTAATCTCTTCCTTCATTTTCATCTACTATCATTCCATCACTTTCCATGTATTCAGGTGTATATAACCCTCCACCAAACTTAGGAACATCGTTAGTACCTGTAGATAAAATACTTTTATTTTTCGCAATAACTGCGCCAACCTGACGAGATAAGTCAGCTGAGCTTAAGCTACTCATGAAAGCCATATAAATTGCAGATTCTGGAAATGTTGGTGTTATATAAGGATTACCTAAAATTAATTTGATAAATCTAATAACAGCATTCTTAATATGAATACTATATTTTTCATCTAATTTTAAGAAGTAATCAGCGCGAGGAAATGCTACACTAGTTCTTTGCCCCCACTTTTCGCTTTCTTTTTCGTCTCTTTTAATTAATAGGTTGGCTTCTTCTATAGACATACCGACAGTATTATTCAGAGTTTCCTTTCTTTTATCTTTTGATTCAAATACAGAAATTTGAAAAAAAATATGACTGTATAGCTTCTTTAATGAAATGACTTCAGCATCATGTTTTAAAGAGTTAACAATATATGCAACCCGCTTTTTAGAGCCTGTATAAGACTTTCTTAATTCATGTATTTTCTGGGTTACTTCTAAAGCTATATAATCTTCACCATGAAGGTCTCTTAACTTATTACCAAGATCCATCAAAGAATGAATTCTTTTAAATTTTGTTGATGTATCAAAATTAGGAACATCTTTAATATTAGGATGATTGGCTAGAATATCTTCTGAAATTTTTATAATAAAAGTGTGGAAACCAAATGTATCTTCTAACTCAGTTTTTAAAATATTTTGAACAGTAGATAAATTACTACCTACTGCTCCTACTAACCCAATAATGACTTCCTCTAAACCATCATCATTAAGTCTTAATAAATCATCAATAATTATAGCCACATTCACTACCCTCTATTTTTCATACATTATAATTAAAATATTGAAATTAAAAAAGAATAAAACATGATCATATTAAATAATATGTATTATCCTTCGTAAAATGGACAGTTAACTTGCTAAGTTTAATGAGCAAAACCCCAAGAAGATTCCATTTTTAGTGCACTATGTGGATGATTAAAATATTTAACATAAAATTTCTTATGAGAACTGCAAATGTTAGAACCCATTCAAAGTATCTATATTCTCACCAATAAAAAATGTCTGGTTTATGATACTCACCATCACAGACCATGTTTGCGGTAAGATTGGCCCAAAATGCCCCTAAGTAAACGGCATTGCTGGGGTCTCCACATTGAGAGGGAGAGAAAAAGAATCCGTGTCGATCCTTGTGATCATGGCTGTGCCCAAGACATAGCGCAGCAAAAAAAATAATTCAAGCAAAACTCCCCCTACAGATGGCAAACGCAGAAGAAAGACCAACAGCAAAGCCAAAATCACCCAAAGATCAAATTTTCCCCCTGAGCACATCACCTCAGTTTTTGACTTCGCCAAAGCACATTGCGAGTCCGCAACACACCTGTCGAGCAAGGGCTTGGGTGAAGTGAAAATAATGCTGGCCTGTGATTCTTGTAGTCAAAAAGCACAAAGACAAACTGCCCAGAATGTCTAGGCAGTTTTGATAATTGGCTACTCGTCATCCTCATCAAAGACATCTACTTCACCAAAAAAGGGACTTGAGCTTTTGGTGAGTGGAGAGGAGGGGCCAGAAACAAACTCACCCGTGGTTGCATCAAAAGTGCGCTCCCCGAGTACAAGCACATCAGATATATCTCGAAATTGTTTTTGGATGGATGCAATAGAAATGTACTGGTAATCACCGTAAACAATACCTGAAAACTCCAAATAGCGTTTGTCTGCCTTTTTGGCATTACGATCCTTGACCGCAAAGAACTTGGCAATGAAGTTCGCTGCCTTACTTGGGTCAATCTCAACATTCTTGGTTTTATAGTCTACTTTGAGGCCTGAGATGAGCTTTTGCTTAACAATGGTACGCATAGGAATAGAGCTGTCCTTATTGATGCTCTCATAGGCATTATGTATCAGTGCAGCGGCAGCTTTAGGCGTTAATTTATACTGATCATTGAAATATTTATCAGGATGGTAACGATAGAATCGCTTAACTAAATATTGCACAACAATATTGGATGAATAGCCTTTAGCGACAGTGATTACATGCGTAAATTGCTTTTGCTTGATAATTTGATAAATATCAGGAAGATTACCAATAAGGGTGGTTAATACAGCAATTTGATAAACAATCTCAGTCGTTATCTTATGATGCTTAACCTCATACTTTGAGACCAAACGATCAATGAATAACTCGTCCTGTTCCTGCTGCTGAAGAATATCTGTACCGAAATCACGGAGTCGAACAGGTCCAAGATGATCATCCTCATCTTCGAGTTGATCTGATGCAGTATCAGGGTATTCATCCACTGATGACAGTTGTCTCATAGGTGAATTGGCGAGAACGATTTCAAAGGCGGTCTCAATGCTGGCATCATAAGCTTGATCATTCGCCTCTTTTTCCTCATCCATAAACTCTTTGAGGTAGCTTGGCGTGATTGTTTCAGTATCAACACTATATTTCACTGTGCAATCAGGCAAAAGCGTACGGATACGGTCTTTGAGATAGTAGAAGTTTTCGTAGCAATTGGCCTTATCTTTTCGATAATAGTTGGCTGCAATACTGGCTGAGTTACGGCAAACCTCCCCCTTAAATAGTGCAAATAATTTTGCCCCAGCAAGCTCATTAAAGGTCTCATTAAGCAAGGCCATTCGTTTATAGAGACTGGTAATGGGTTGCCCCTCGTTGTACATATCTAGGCTAAAGTCCTCAAATATTGTAGAGAGTAACTCTGAGAGCTGATTGAGTTTTTGGATGAAATTAAGATTTTTCTCCTCATAGCTCTTTTTTAGGGTTTCAATGTCAATGAGATGGTTTTCACTTATCTCGGTATGAAGTACAACAAAGCAAGGTACGCTGGTCTTTCTCAAGCGTCCTAAGAATTGAACAAGTTCCTCTGGATGGGCATCTTTGCCAATGACAAAAACAGAATCGATTTCATCTTCTAGGTTGTTAATGTTTACCGCCTCATCCATGATTGAGGTACAAAAGACGACATCAACATCAGAGGGGATGCTTTGCTGGGAAAATAGAGATTTGACCTCTAGGTTATTCTTATTCTTACTATGGACAACCAAGGTTTTGACACCATGGTATTTCTCTAAGGCAGCGGTAAGTAGCTCACATTTTTCTCTGTGGTTGAGGCGAATAATAATCTTTTTGCGTAGTCCTTGTTGCTGCAGCAGTTTAATACGCTTTGCAACCAGCGAGATAAAGCTATATTGGTCGCCTTTTTTAAGCAAAATCACTTCAACTGAACGTTTTGTTTTCGTACGATCTTTTTTGACTTGGAAGATGGTATCCAACGGTAATTCCAGCGTATCCCAACATGATGGGGTAAAGGTGGCAGTCAGTGCTAACACTGATTTAAATGTACCGTGCTTAATGTTCATCACAATGGAGTTAATCGCTTCATCGCGATAAGATCCAGCAGAATACATTTTATGGCATTCATCGATCACTAATAAGGTTGAAGCCAATTGCTTTTTGCTCAGAATCGGAATAACGGTCTCAAGTTTGTCAAAAGTACAGACGATGATGTGGCGATCTTTATTGAGTATGTCCGCCTCATTCGGTGCCTTTTTGTCGTAGTAAAACAAATAGCCAATCTCATTATGTCGGTTTGAATATTGCTCCTCTAGCTCTCTGACTTTAAACACAGAAGGGATGACTTGGATAATAAAAGGATGCTCCTTGAGACCTCCTTCCATAATAAGCGTAGTTTTACCGACCCCAGTTCCTGCCTGTAGTAAAATGCGCTTACCTTGTATTTCAGGAAGGTGGTCGCGAGAAATAAATTCACCTGTTCCTAAAGTAATAGGATAAAGAACACATTGAGTTGGTGGTATGGTAATTTGACGAGATTCAGACATAAATAAGCTCCTTGGGTGTACGGAGATACACCCAGATGATTGACGGGATTAGGCGACGTGTTGGCTTTGACTACGAAGTGCTGCAGCAATCTCCTCGGAGGCTTGCTTTAGCGTGTCTGACTGTAGGTGTGCGTAACGTTGTGTGGTTTGCGGTGAGGCATGGCCAAGTAGGTGCTGCACCACATAGAGGCTTTGGCCACTGTTCACAGCGAGACTGGCAAAGTTATGGCGTAAGTCGTGAATACGCATGTTGTAGATACCTGCAGCATGCATGATCTTGTCAAAGGTCTTGCGAATGTCGTTGTAGGGCTGGCCTGTCTCAGGATTCGAAAAGATGAATAGAGATTGCTTTGGTAATTGCTGAAGAATTTGCAAGGCATCTTGGTTGAGGTTGATACGACGTGCTTTCCCTGACTTGTTTTCACCGAGTAACCAAACCCCTGTACTCAGATCGACATCAGACCAACGCATATCCATTGCTTCACGTTTACGGACACCAGTCAGTAGCAAAAAATGGATGATGGCGACAATCACCAAATTATGAATGCCGTGAGCTGCAGGTTGACCAAGGATAGTCATTAATGACTTGGTTTCATTGGCATTCAAATAGCGTTCTTTTTGGTTGTTTTCCCGAAACTTTTTAACTCGGGTAACAGGATTGCTCTCTATCAACTCATGGTCGATAGCTAAGTTAAATAATGATGAAAGCATTGCTCTAATACGATTGACGGAAGCAGGGCTTAGATGTTTTTGACTTAAATCATCCAGTAACTTACGGATTGTACCGACATTAATTTCACTGAGTTTAAGTCCACCAATAACGGGGTTTACATGAAGATGCAAACGAGATTCATCATCACGATATGACTTTTTTCGACTCATGGCATTGGGCATGTAGGTCGATTGTGCAAACTCAGCAAAAGTAATGTCTTTGGGACTTTTAGTCTCCTTGAATGGGTGTAAGCCTTGTGCTATACGCGTATGGAAAGTGCGTACTTGCTCAATGATGATGGGCAAGTGCTGTTCAAGTTCAGAATGAGCGTAAGTTCCCAAGCTTTTTGAGATTTTGACTCCCTTAGAGTTCAATCTACAGAGTAGGCGAGCGTTTTGGGCAGATAGCACAAAGCGTATACCTGTAACCTCAAGATTGGAGACCAATTTCTTAAGATCAGTTTCTTTTCCATGAGGGAAAGAAGTTAATGGAAAGTCTATCTTCATAGTTGTTCCTGATTAAGGGTTTAAGAAAAAGAGACAAGAAATCCTCAGACAAAAGACTTTATTTATGCCTAAGGTAGCTTCATGTTTTCGTTCAGTATGAAAAATAAACGGTTAAAAAATAAATATATAGAGAGGTTTGAGACTGGACATCCAAGGGATTTCGGTCGCCTCGGATTTGAGGCAGGATGTTCAGGCTTGAAATGCCCTTCAAATTGCAAAATACTTTGTGTTAATTTGTAAAAATAGCTGTTTTTATGATCAAATTGGACCGACTGACTACTAGAAACTGAGCCAGCTCATTCCCAAAAGGTATTCGTCCTTAGTGTTCTTTGGTCAATAAAAACAAACCCCAAAGCCGAAGTGGCTTTAGGGTCCTTTTTAGGGTTCTGCTAGTAATCACTCGGTAATAGGATGGTGGTAACGCTGCGATCTGCCTCAGTGATGATCCAGATTTTGTCTTGGTCCATCTGATAGCTGGATAGGATGCGTGAATCAGTGACTAATGCATTTTCATTGGACACTCGATCTTCTTCACAGAGATCACCCCAGTCACCTGTTTGATGACGATGAATTAAGGCCAACAGATCAATGTGCTTTCGTTTAGCAAGTTCTAATGCATTGGGTGTAGACACGACTTGACCCAAAGCGAATAAACAGTGCTTTGTCATAAAAAGGTCTCAGATAAAAAGTAATTGGGAAAAGGTGGAGGCGGTGTTACGTGAGGAGTGCTAGATTTCTAGCTGTTGATGGCGTTCTAGTATTGAGGTCGGAACATAGATCAGGATGCCTTCGTTGTCGTTCAATAAAATAAAGACCTCGTACCAGTTCTGTTTTTTATCAACAAATTCTACTTCACCTGACTGCAGTTTTTCAGCAAGACTAAAGGTCAAACCAGCAAAGGGTTGGAGTAGATCGGCATCATGTTCACAAACAACAAACCATCCATGTACGCTGGCCTGATAAGGTTCAGCATACTGTTCGGCCAAAGTCTGCATGTGTAAAGCGATGCTCTCCCGTATGGCATGATCAGTAATGTGGATCAGATCAGTGCTGGTTTTGATGTACTGCATTACCATCCTCCATGTCCGTAGTGACTTTAGCCTTGGCACCTCGTTTGCTTGTTGATTTGTCCTGCGTATGCTCTACTAAAGACATTGGCCATGAAGCATATTCTTCCGAGACCTCCAGTAGGCGAGTGGTTTGTGGATGCAGTCGAATCACACCTTGATCGACCAATAGCGCAGCAAAGAAGCTGGCATTATTGACAGACTTTCCAATAAACAGGCACTTGAATGCCGTTGCGTGAAAGGGTTGGGCCGTTTGATCAAGCTCAGTCAGTACCGCCATGATGTGCTCTACGTGGATCAATTCACGACTAAATCCACCAGAGGATTCATTGTGACTGAGTGCCCATGCAAAGCTTTGATCATCATTGTTCTGCCAAAGTTGGTAATGCAATTGGCCTTTGGCATTCTCGGATAATTTGTTGCAGGTCAAGGTGTTGATGAGGCGATGTCCGATTTTGTCATCGATACGTGGTTGCATATGAATAGTCCTTAAAAGATAAAAAACCCAATAAACCGTAAGGCTTATTGGGTGGATGTTTGTAAATGGAGATATGGGAGAGCTTAACGGCCCTCTAATTTTTGAAATGTCACGAGTTTTTCTTGACTCATAACGTCTTTAACCTGAATGACGGCTGTATCCTTATCATCACGATACCCCATATCGATTTCCATCATGTTCGAGGGGCAAACATAGGAGGAAGAATATTGAACTTTGTATCCTCCCACTACAGTTGGACGAGGATTGACTAGATCTTCTGAGCAATCATCTAATTGCATGGTATTGCCTGCCATTTTGACAATAAATCGAGGGTATGGATCATTGACATTTAATAGCATACCAACGCGTCTGTCCGTCGAAGAAAAGATAATTTTATAACCATTTTTCTCATAGCGTTTGAGCCACTTTGTGTCATCAACGATGGTTTTCTTGGCAGGTTTGATTTCTGCAACGGTCTCTACTGGTGGTGCAATAGGCTCGGATACGGTTTGCTCTACTACTGGAATAGAAGCATCAGTACTACTGCTTGCTACTGCATCTACAGTTTGGATGGAGGGGTTACAAGCACTTAACGTAATTGCTGCACCCAAAGTACCTGAGCATATTAATCGTCTATACATGATAGTTTTCCCTAAAAAATATCCCGATGACTGGTGAGAGCCATCGGGATGTAAAGTTGTGAAAATAGGATCAGAACATGGCCTGACAAGTCGATATTTCTTTGGCTACAGCTCGGATACTTTGCTGCGTTGGGGTAAAGGTGGTGACCTTTTTATTATTGAGGTAGACATCAATTTTCTTGGCTTTAGCTATGCCTTGAGAAAATTCATACCATGCGTTAGCACCATTACGCCATTTTGTCGTTCCTGGGGCTGCAACACTGTTTTTTCCATCAAGTACAAAGGTCAGTGGATATTTTGAGTCAGTATTTTCATAACGGGCTTTCTTAGTTTCAAAGCGTGCAGAGTGGTCGTATTGATCCCCAGCACCTTCATTACAGGTCACCCAAAGCGTATTGCCTTTGGCATCTTGGATTGAATACTCGACAAAACCCTGTGTAGAACTAAATTGCCAGATGTTCGGGGCAGCATGAGCAAAACCAGTAAGAGCGAACAATGGAACAAACAATAATTTTTTCATGAAAAGTCCTTTGAGTAGATGAGGATCTACTGTGATAAATAAGGGTGAAATGTCTTTAGAATGGGGAATGTGTTTCAAGCTGCAGTGCTTCAATTCGATTGTCGATACTCGGATGGGTACTAAAGATTTCTCCCCAATTGCTATGATTAGAAATCTTGAATGAATTGAATCCTCTCTGTTGAATGGGTATAACCTCTGACTCTTGTGCAAGCTTAGATAGAGCTTGGATCATGGCATGTTTACCCACCAACAAAGAAGCAATAGCATCGGCCTTATACTCCCGTTTTCTAGAATACATTTTGACGACCAAGGAACCTAGGAAAGTAAATACAATAGACAGCATGAGTTTTACTAGCCATAGAATAACCTCTACGATTTCAGAGTATGAATTTCCATAGAAATTGAGAAGTCGTAAGCCTTGCAGGGGTAGGGTAAACACCAGAATGAAAGACGTAATTAGACCACTCAGTAGTGCCATACCTCGCATATCGTTACTCATGATGTGACCAATCTCATGGGCTGCCACAGCTCGGATTTCTTCTAGATCCATTTGCTCAAGTAATGCTGTACTAAAGGCAATAACGGAATAGTTGGGTGTAGGCCCAGAAGCAAAAGCGTTCATATCTAAACTTTCATAGATACCGACTTCGGGCATAGGGATATTGGCAGTACTCGCTAAATCAGCAACAAGGTCATAGAGCCAAAAATATTCACTATGTCCAGCATGATCACGTTCCAGTACAACAACGTGATGTGCTCTTTTTGCTAGCCATCTTGAGAAAGGTAAGCCAATTACAGCACCGATTAGCCCAATAAGAGGAACTAGAGCAATGCCAAAGCCTGTAGGGATTGCACTAATCATTAAGGCAATCAGAATGATTACAGTCCAAGACAGAATACTGGTTTGCTTAACTTGACTGAGTGCCATTGATAAGTCATGTGTATTGTCTGGGCCTGAAGAATGTTGATGCATATTCAACTCCAAATCCGTTGTCCACGGATTAAGTAAAGAAGACTAGCGACCACCACGGGCGGCTTTATTGAATTCGCGCTGCATACACTTATCCCAAGGTGGGGTATTGTCCCGATACTGAGTACAGTTCCATCCTGCTTGTTCCAACGAACCCAACATACTGCCATAGCTATCGATATCGGCAATAGAGACATCACCTCGCTGCGGTTGCTTTTGCTGTTGTGCTGCATATTGAATGGCATAACGTCGATCAGCTTCGGCCTGTTCAGCTTTGAGTCTTTGTTGCTCAGCATACATTTCCTGTGCTTCCTGCTGTTTGAGCAGTAAATACTCCTCCTTGGTAGCAAAGTCGGCAAAGCCAACAATTTCACCATTGGCGTTGTACTGTAACGCTCTCCATACGGTTTGCCCTTTTTCTGTAAATTGAGCGATACCATCAGGTGAACTCAGGATACGATTAGCCATATCTTGTAGTTGCTGAGTTTGGTAGGACACCACCATGTCATTAGCAGAGTTAGCAACTTGCTGAATATCAGGATTACCCGAAAAGGTCGCTACTGCAGTCAAAGCAGAGCTAAGAAAATCTGAAAACCCCATAAAAAATCCTATTGTTTAAATAAGCACTTAGTTTTTTGCAATCAACATGTTATGCATATTGTACCTCTTTTGGGTACAAATAGCATTGTATCGATAATAGGTACATGACGACAAGCATCAATACCGCAGAAATGCAGGCTTTAACTAAGTGGTTGAAGCAAGAAAGAGAATCACAACAATTGTCTATGCGTGCATTAGCGGAACGCATGGATAAACCACATTCGTATGTGCAAAAAGTAGAACAAGGCGAACGTCGTTTGGATGTTGTGGAATACGTTTGGTATTGCCGTAGCTTGAAGCTTGATCCTCAAGTTGGACTCAGCTTGATACAGCAAACTCTTGCAGAAAAAGGATGATCGCTAATCTTTGGAAATGGCGAGGTCAATCAAGGTGATTCCTACACTCGGATCAGCATCTAAGGCTTGGCAGTAGTGCAAATATTCGATGATTTCCAGTACATAGTCACCCTGCTCGATTTTCTCAATATATCCAATAGATTGACCAAGACGTTGTGCGAGTTGCAGTTGGGACAGACCTTTCTGCTGACGCTGAGTAATCAGCCATTGTTGTAGTGCATGCATCACCATCTCCTAGAGTAAGACAGCAGCAACAGCATGTAGCTTAGTGACAATGTGTTGATTTTGGTCATTACAGATACGGATGGCATGGGCAATCGATCTGCACTGCGGATGGGGGATAATTTCTAGAACATCAGAAACGGTATCAAGCTCAGGGTAATATTTATTCATGGTCACTCCTATGTTGTTTGGACCATAGGAATAATATATCTATCAAAAATATAGTCTTACGCTTTTTACGATTTGCAACGCCCTATATTGTCGTTGGTTTTAAGAAAGACATTCCAAATCAACGATTTCAAGGTAAACTATTATAAATTTCATGCTTTTCAGGTTCGCTTCTACATGACCCAAGTACAACTTCAACAACTACAAAAACACCTTTGGAATATTGCAAACGATCTACGTGGGAAAATGGGGGCAGATGAGTTTCGTGACTACATTTTGGGCTTTATTTTCTACAAATATCTCTCAGAAAAAGCAATTTCTTTTGCCAATGAGTTATTGCAGGATGAAGGTGTAGCTGAACAGTACGATCAACTGGATGAAAGTAATGTTGACCATGCTGAACTGATCAAGGGGATTAAAGAAAATTCAGTTGAAGAAGTGGGCTATGCTTTAGCGCCAAAGCAATTATTCCATACGATTGCAGAGCGTGGTCGTCAAGGTGTGTTTATTCTCGATGAACTTGCAAATACCTTACGAGAAATAGAACGCAGTACTTTGGGTGCAGAATCAGAAGATGATTTTGCCAATCTCTTTGAAGATCTTGATCTTAACTCAACCAAGTTGGGTAACAATGCCAATGACCGTAATGCGTTAGTGGCTAAGGTACTGACGCATCTCGACAATATTGATTTTGATCTGAGTAACTCTGAATCAGATGTATTGGGTGATGCATACGAATACTTGATTGGTGAGTTTGCCTCTGGTGCAGGTAAAAAAGCAGGTGAGTTTTATACGCCTCAAACGGTATCAACTTTGCTTGCTAAAATTGTCACTCAAGGCAAAGAGCGTCTACGATCTGTCTATGATCCGACCTGTGGTTCAGGCTCGTTGTTGCTCCGCGTAAAGCGTGAGGTACAAGATGTCGATATGATTTACGGTCAAGAGATGAACCGCACCACCTACAACTTGGCGCGCATGAACATGATTTTGCATGATGTGCATTTTGCCAAATTTGACATCAAGCAAGAAGATACACTGACTCGTCCACAGCATATTGAGCAACGTTTTGAGGCGGTTGTTGCCAATCCACCATTTTCAGCAAAATGGTCAGCCGATCCAATTTTTTTACAAGATGAGCGCTTTAGCCGTTTTGGCAAACTTGCACCGAGTTCTAAAGCAGACATGGCTTTTGTGCAGCACATGCTGCATCAATTGGATGAGTATGGCACGATGGCAGTCGTATTACCCCATGGCGTACTGTTTCGAGGTTCGAGTGAAGGTGTGATTCGTCAATACTTGATCGAGAAAATGAACATGATTGATACGGTGATTGGTCTACCTGCCAATATTTTCTATGGTACTTCGATTCCAACTTGCATATTGGTACTGAAGAAAAATCGTCAGCATACGGGTGACATCCTATTCGTTGATGCCAGTAATGAGTTTGAAAAACAAAAGAACCAAAATAAACTTTTGCCTGAACATTTGGACAATATTGTTGCTGCCTTTGAAAACCGTCAGGACATTGACAAATATGCCAAGGTGGCGACATTGCAAGAAGTCAAAGACAATGACTACAACCTCAATATTCCACGCTATGTCGACACCTTTGAAGCCGAAGCTGAGATTGATTTAGACGATATTGCTAAACAATTGCAAGCCCTTGAAGTTGAAAGTCAAAATACCGACAAAGTCATTGCTGAGTTTTGTAAAGAACTTGGTATTGATAGCCCATTTGCGGAGGCTAAATAATGACTGCGCCAAAGTTAAGGTTTAAAGAGTTTGATGGGGATTGGATTAACCTTAAATATAAAGATGTTCTAACTATTAAATATGGTAAAGATCACAAATTACTAAATGATGGTGATATTCCTGTTTATGGTACAGGTGGTGTCATGCGTTATGTAGACCAATATTTATATAACGGTGAAAGTATTTTAATCGGTCGTAAAGGGACAATTGATCAACCCAAATATGTAAATGAAAAATTTTGGACTGTAGATACTCTTTTTTATTCTCAAATAAAAGAAAATTCTACTCCTTTATTTTTATATCAACATGCACTTCAAATAAACTGGTTAGGTTTAAATGAAGCTACGGGTGTGCCTAGCCTAAATACCACATCAATTAATAATGTAGATATTGCAATCCCATCAAAAGAAGAACAAACCAAAATTGCTACTTTTTTATCGGCAGTCGATAAAAAGATTAGCCAACTCTCTCAAAAACATGAACTCCTAAGCCAATATAAACAAGGCATGATGCAAAAGTTGTTTAGTCAGCAGATTCGTTTTAAAGCCGATGATGGAAGTGAGTTTGGAGAGTGGGAACATGTGAAACTTGAAAATTTAGTGGATTTAATTTCTGGTTTTGCATTCAAAAGTGATTTTTTCGCTGAAGATGGAAATAAATTAATTACTCCCAAAAATTTCACGACAACAGGTAAGGCTAATTTCACTAGAACAAATACAAAATGGACTACTGAAATATCTGATGAAAAATATATCTGTAGTCCAAATGATTTATTAGTTTTGCTAACTGATTTAACCCAATCATGTGAGCTTTTAGGAAAGCCGATTTTATTAAGTCAGGGCGATGGAAATGTACTTTTAAATCAGCGAATCGTTAAAATCATCCCTAATAAAAAACTAGAAAAAACCTTTTTACTTTATTTATTACTTACGGACGATTTTCACGAGTTAATTGTTTCTACAGCTTCAGGGACTACTGTTAAACATAGTTCAAATAAAGTTTTACAGAGTTTTAATTTTTATTTACCCTGCCTAGAAGAACAAACCAAAATCGCTAATTTCCTATCTGCCATCGACCAAAAAATTGAAGTCGTGGCACAACAAATCGAACAAGCCAAAACGTGGAAAAAAGGCTTGTTACAGCAGATGTTTGTGTAGAGAGTGTGGATTATGGAGAAGTCAAGATACTTCATTAAACAGTATGCAAAAGACCACAAATGGCTAAGTGAACTTGAGCGAATTTTAAATCACATTGATCAACAATCTAATCAGTGCGGAGATACACTAATTGAGTGTACTAAATCATTTTTGGAAGCTGTTTTCAAAAATATAATTATTAAATTGAAGCCAGAAATGGATGAAAAAACTATTAACTGTTGTGATTTAGGTAGGCTTTCAAAGCTAGCAAAAGGAGTAATGTGTGAACATTCATTTATAGAAAATGTAATGCCTATGAGTGATATAGTACAATATTTTTCAACGCTAAATCAATGGATTAGGTTTTTGGGAGAAATGAGAAATAATATTGGTGAAATATCACATGGGAAAATTTTACCCAAGCCCTATTCAATAGATATCGGATTAGCAAAAATCATTTCAGAGATAACGGATAGGTTTGCCTATATTCTTTTATTAATGCTGTTGGAAATCGATTTATCGTATACACTGCCTTATAAATATGAAGATTATCCGGGTTTTAATGATTATCTTGATGGACAATATGAGTTACCTAATCACTTAATTTATAGCAGAGCGTTGTTTGAGCAAGATTATGATGCGTACTCAGAAGGATTAGATAATTTTCTTGATGCACAGGCAATTGAGATTACTTAATCTACTTATATCCTGAGCTTGGTCAATCAAACTTTATAATAATGTGTAAGTTATGACTTGAGGAAGAGATGTCCATACAAAGCGAAGCTCAACTTGAATATGAACTCATCAAGCAACTTAAACAACTTGGTTATAGCCAAGTTGCGGTCAAAGATGAAGCTCAACTGCTGAGTAATCTGAAAATTCAAATTGAGCGTGCTAATGGTATCGCTGCTTTCTCTCACAATGAATGGGCGCAAGTACTCAATCATCTCAAAGCAGGCAACAGTTTTAATTGTGCTAAGGTATTGCGTAATCGCTTCCCTGTGACTTTTGATGATGGTTCTACACGGCATATTGATTTTTTATTTGCAGATCCTCAAAAAAATATTTACCAAGTCACCCATCAAATTAGTGTTGATCATAAAGCAGGTAATGGTCATAGCAGTCGCTTTGACGTAACACTATTAATTAATGGTTTACCCTTAGTCCAAATTGAACTAAAACGTGCAGGTGTCGAGTTACCCGAAGCCTTTAACCAAACGCAACGCTATGCCAAAGATGCCTATAGTAGTGGTACGGGCTTGTTCAACTATATTCAGCTTTTTGTTATTAGCAATCGCGACCATACCCATTACTATTCAACAGGAACGAGTAATTTCGAATTTACCTTTCCTTGGGCTGACTTCGATAATAAGCATATCCATAAAATAGATGCTTTTGCCGAATGCTTCCTCAATCATCAACATATCAGCAAGATGTTGACTGAATACATGGTTGTTTTAGAAGTCGAAAAACGTTTAATGGTGCTCAGGCCTTACCAAATCTACGCCGTACAGCAAATTATTCAACGTGTGCAACATTCAGAGAAAAATGGCTACATCTGGCATACCACGGGTTCGGGGAAAACGCTGACTTCATTTAAAGCCAGTCAGTTGATTATGCGCTTGCCCGAAGTCGAAAAAGTCCTATTTGTAGTAGATCGGAGTGACCTCGATACGCAAACAGTACGTGAGTTCAATGCCTTCAAAGAAAATAGCGTTGATACCACCAAGAACACCAGTACCTTGGTTGATCAATTGGGGCAAACACATGATAAACTCATTGTTACCACTCTACAAAAACTCAATATTGCCATTAGTTCTAATCGCTATGCGGATCAGATTGCTTATCTCAAAGACAAAAAAGTCGTGATCATTTTTGATGAATGCCATCGTAGTCAATTTGGCGATACCCATCGGAATATCAAACGTTTCTTTGATCAGGCACAGATGTTTGGCTTCACTGGAACCCCTATTTTTGAAACCAACAGTCAGGTCAAAATTGATGCCAAAGCGGTAACGACCAATGCACTATTCGATGAGTGTCTACATAAGTATGTCATCACCGATGCAATTCGTGACGGTAATGTCTTACCCTTTCAGATTGCCTATTTGGGTAAATACACAAGTAATGGCATCGAAAAAAGTGACAGCTATGAAGATGATGTAGAGGGCATCGACACCAAAGAACTTTTTGACAATCCTGCTCGTCTAGAGATGATTACTCGTTATATTGTTGATAATCACCACATTAAAACTAAGAATAGAACCTTTACAGCAATGTTCTGTGTTAGCTCTGTAGAAGTCCTCACGCAGTACTATGAATTATTTAAGCAGGTACAACAAGAGAAACAACAACAGGCAGAAGAGCAGGGTCAAATTTATAATCCATTGAGCATTGCCACGATTTTTTCTTTTGCGGCGAATGAAGAGCGTACAGTCGAAGAATTCACGGGATTGATCGAAGAAGAGTCGGCAGATATTCCCACAAAGATCAGTCAGTCCAATCGGGATAAACTTGATCAATACATCACAGAGTACAATGCCAAGTTTGGGCAGAACTTCAATTCAGGTGAAGAGTTCTATCCCTACTATCGAGACATAGCCAATCGAGTGCGCAAAAAAGAAATTGATATTTTGCTGGTTGTGAATATGTTTTTGACAGGCTTCGACTCAAAACCGCTCAATACGCTGTATGTAGACAAAAACCTCAAATATCATGGGTTAATCCAAGCTTTTTCACGTACCAACCGTATTTTAAATGCTGATAAGCCATTCGGAAATATCGTGTGTTTCCGTAATCTCAAACAAGCAACAGATCAAGCACTCACATTATTTTCTAATCGTGCAGAAGCAGAAAAGATTGTGCTTATTCCTAGCTTTGAGAGTATTAAAGAAAAATATAATGCTGCGGTAGAGAATTTACTCTGTATTGTCCCTGATCCCGATCAAGTTTCAAATACACTTGTGACAGAACAAGAGCAATTGGCGTATGTCAAAGCCTTCCGTGAAGTCATGCGTATCAATGCACAATTGGAAAACTTTGTAGAGTACGATCAGGACGATACCTTACTCAACAAGGCAGACTTCCAAAAGCATACCTCACAGTACAAGTATCTTTATAATAATGTGCGTATTGTGCAGCCTAAGGATAAGGTCTCTGTACTGAATGATGTTAATTTTCAGTTGGAACTCATTCATAGAGATACTGTGAATGTTGGATACATCCTGAATCTGCTGCAAGCAGTGGTAAATAACAAGGATGAAGAGAAGAAACGACAATATCGCTCACAGGTTCAAGAGATTATCTCAACCAATCATAATTTATACGATAAACAAGTACTGATTCAAAAATTTCTGGATGAAAATATCCCACGTATGGCGAATGGGCAAAGCGTACATGATGCATTTGCAACATTTTGGGATGTGGAGAAAGAGAAAGCGCTGGGGGAGTTATGTCAGCAAGAAGCACTCAAGCCTGAGGTCTTTAAAGCCGTTTTAGGTCAGTACGAATACACAAAACGTTTACCAAGTCGGGAAGATGTCAAAGATCTTCCGATCACACGACCTAAGATTTCAGAGCGTAAAACGCTGATGAATACATTGGTACTCAAGACACGTGCTTTTATTGAGAAGTTTTATACTGGTCTGTAAGCCTAAACAGAAGGGCTGGTTGCATAAAGCGATAAGTTCTATGGCTGACTTTTAACGATCAGCACTAGATCGAATCTACAGAATCCATCATCTTCTAGCAGAACTCCCCACGACTTCCACGGATCGAGCCTGAATCTCCTGAGCGAATCAGCTAATCCAACAAATATGAAAAATCCCCCAAGCTTTCCATTTCGCACTCGTCAACACATCGATGGGATACTCAGTGCAGCATCGCTTGTGTAGCCCGATTGCAAAAGTGGAGTGCATGGAAATGATTCACGGGAGTAAAAAAGCTGAGTTTGGTTGGACCCTTGTTGTGTCTAGACCACAGGACTATTGAGCGAATGGACCACAAAATGGACCGAAAAAAGCAGACAAAGAAAAATCGCAGACAATAAAAAACCTCATAAATCTTAGACTTACGAGGTTTAATAATGGTGCCGACACACGGATTCGAACTGTGGACCTACTGATTACAAGTCAGTTGCTCTACCAACTGAGCTATGTCGGCGACGTGGCGTAATTCTATCGAAATTAGCTTAGATTGCAAGAAAAAATATTAAATTATTTGGATGAATTAGCCAGATATTGTGTGTTTGTTTGATTAATGTACAACACTGGGTAGGCTTGATTGTTTTTGATAGACATGATGCATGTTTTATAGTCAAAACAGCTCACTAATGTGAGCTGTGCGTGGGTAAAAAGTGGATTGCGGTCTAGCTAAAAGTGTATGAGCTAATTTAAAAAAGTTACTCTTATGATGTAATGCTACTAAGATTTCCCTCTTAAGATTTGGTCTAGAGCTTGAGCGCATTCTTCTAACGTAAGTGCCATATCGATTTGCATCTGTGGTTTTAATTCATTAGCGAGAGATCGCCATTCTTCTATTAAACGTGAGACTTTCTGAATCTTATGTTTGTTTATATCCTTCGCAATGGTTGGTGTATATCCGCCACGTTTAGCATTTTTGATCTGTTTTACATAATTCATGCTGTTATTCATTCCGACTCCCGAATAGCAGTGTTCTATGTTTTCATTACGCTTTTAGCTTTTTGGATACCGCATTTACAGTGTAGTGCTTACACATTTCATTTATATGATGTGTTTGCTCAGTTTGGCAAGTCCTTAACTGTATCAATTTAATTTTTATACATTAATAAGAAGAAATTGAGCATAGTACAGACTTGCGCAGTATTTTTTAAAAGCATACTGAATTTAAGCTTTGAAAAAAGTTATCAATACATGGATTATATTTTACGATGCTGTTTGTTTTGTACCGCTGAGGTCGTTGGTATTAAAAAAAACAGTGATGGAATGTTTTTGCACACGTTTTAGCTGTGCATGGAGTAACGAATAGTGAGTTTTAAATTCTTTTATATTTTAATATGATCGGTTAATTTTTATAGTGGTCAATATGTTATTCAAGGAATGAGGCTCAGAGATAGACCATGAATAATCTATAAAATGTTACGTTTCATGTTTTAAGAGTATGTGTAATGTGATTAATAAATAAAAGTAAAATTAAATATATTTTATGCAAATACCATGGTTTTAATTAAAAAACTTAAGCTTAGATTTAATATTTATTTAATCATAACTAAAGCTTTCTTATCATATTTTTATTTTAATTTATTGATAAATAATAAATATTTTTAAGTTGCTTTATCTTTTAAAAAATAATATTTATTAAATAGATGGCTACATTCAACACACAAATTTTTATTGCAACTTTGTTATTAATTAATAATTCATTTTAATTTAAGTTTATTAATCAATTGATTGATCAACTACTAAAAAAATACAAGTAAATACACATAGTCAGGTTGGTAATAAGAATGGATTATGAAGCTTTTTTAGCAGAAAAAATCTCTGAGTTGAAAGTAAACGGTCAATATCGCACATTTCAAACAATCAATAGAATTAAAGGAGCTTATCCTGAGGCCTACACGGAAGGCTTTAAAAAGAAAGTGGTCGTTTGGTGTAGTAATGATTATTTAAATATGTCTCAACATCCCGATGTAATTTATGCCATGCATGAGGCAATTGAAAATTATGGTGCTGGTTCTGGTGGTTCAAGAAATATTGGCGGTACGCATTCTTACTTTGAAAAACTAGAAAGTAGTATTGCAGACTGGCATGGAAAAGAGGCTGCGCTAGTATTTCCTACTGGATACAGTTCAAACGATGCCACGATTCAATGCTTATTAACACTGTTTAAAGATTGTATTGTATTTTCTGATGCATTAAATCATGCATCAATCATTAATGGGCTTCGTAGCCCAGCGATAGAAAAAAGAATTTTTAGACACAATGATATTGTCGATTTAGAAAGACTGCTTTCAAAAGAGCCATTTGAGCGCGCTAAAATGATTATTTTTGAATCGGTCTATTCAATGGATGGTGATATCGCACCAGTGAAGGAAATCGTTGAGATTGCAAAAAAATATAATGCACTTGTCTATCTTGATGAGGTGCATGCGATTGGAATGTATGGACCAAAAGGAGCAGGTATTTCTGCACAGCTTGGTATTGCTGATCAAATAGATATTATTCAGGGAACAATGGCAAAAGCGATCGGTATTATTGGAGGGTATATTGCTGGAAATTCGTTAATGATTGATGCTATTCGCTCTTTTGCTTCGGGTTTTATATTTACAACATCCTTACCACCAGTAATTACAGCCGCCTGTTATACCAGTATTCAACATTTAAAAAAATCGAGTGTTGAGCGTGAGAAGCTTCATCAAAAAACATTTCTTTTAAGAACAGTTTTGAGAAAAAAAAAGAATCAATGTCATGTCAGCAAGTACAACACATATTTTGCCTGTACTTATTGGTGATGCTAAAAAATGCAAAGCTGCGGCTCAATATCTTTTAAATCATAAAGCAATTTATCTTCAACCAATTAATTACCCAACTGTACCTATTGGAACAGAAAGATTTCGTGTAAATGTGACTCCCCATCATTCTGAAGCCCAAATTTATGCGTTAGCTGATGCACTTGAAGAGGTTTTTTATAAATTTGATGTGCCCTTCTTAAAAGAAGCAGCATTTTAGTTTGAAATCTTCATATGGACTTCATGGAGTAAGTGATGCCAGTGATTCAAAAATGTGTAACAGCTGAATACCAAGATATAGATGGCCTTATTGGCTTACGTGGTCTTTTATTGAGTGGAGGAGCTGCACATTATTCTTCAATATCTGCTGAAGAAGACGACATTTGGAAAGCATATTATCGTAAGTGGCTTATTAATCAATTTTATAATAGAAAATCTAATATTCAAATTAGCGTTATTCGAGATGAAAATAATAATGTTATTGGGTGTGCAACCGGAATCATTGATGAAAGGGCTCCTGTTATAGGGGCTTTAAATGGTTTACAAGGATGGGTTCAGTCTGTTGTAGTCGCTCCCGAGTGGCGGGGGCAAGGTCTTGCGATACTTTTGATGAAATCATTATTTCTATGGTTTGAAAGTCAAGGTATCGGAAAAATAGCATTACAAACTACACCGATAGCAAATGCGATGTATATAAAAATGGGCTTTGACAGAACGGGTGAAGATCTTTTAATAAAAAATGAGAATAACCTATGAATACAATCAAGATACTAATTATTGGGCTTGGCTATGCTGGAAATAGATATGTCAAAACATTTGATTCTTTAGAAAATGAATTTCCGGATATAGCATTTCGATATGCATATGTTTCACCTTCAAAGAAAAACACCTTACTAAATTACTTTTCTACAGTTGCTCAAGCACTTAAGTATTATTCTCCAGATATTGTGGTGGTGTCTGTATCAGATGGTAGACATGCTGAGGTGCTTTTAGAGCTCGATGGTTATGATGGTTTTATCATTTGCGAAAAACCTTTAGTAAATAGTATAGATGATTTGTCATATATTTATTCAGCTATGCAAAATACTGGTGGGTTTTGTATGGATATGGTCGAAAGGTACTCAAAGATAACAGACGATCTTAAAAAATTCATTCGAGAAAATCAGTTGAAATTAATACGGGCTAATTTTATTTGGGGAAAAGATCGAATACATGATCATAGAAGTACGTGTGGAGCATTGAGTGAAATTATTCACCCGCTAGATTTAATTGAATGGGTCTTAGGAGGCAAGGAACACCTGGTTTTAAGCGCAGTAATTGGTACAGACTCTGATTTTTCAATCTCTGGAAAACATGTTATTGACAGTTTGGCTATTACGGCACAGCTTGGAGAGTCATTCATTTCTGGATATAGCAGTTTCGTCAATATCATTCGCCAACGGACAATCGATTTTATTTTCTCCTCACAAGATCAAGAGCTTATATATGCTCGAATGACTTTTGATACCCCGGAATGGGATGTAGATCATTTGAAATTATGGAAACATACAAAAAAAGGTGATGAAATAATAAAAGATTTTACCACTTCCTTTGATGGCGCATCGCCAGCATTTAAGACAATTCAAAAACTGAGAACGCAGGTCCGTGAGATCCTTCTTTTCCTTATAGATGGTCTACAACCCCAACACGAATTTGTTGATGTAAATACCTCTATTCGATTACAAAGCATGCTGAATAACATAGCGCATAAGGCACAGTGTATTGGTGCTGCTAAATATACTGTGAAAAAGCACCGAGAGTACTTTAGCGAAAATGGCAGTTTAGAACAGTTGGGTTAACTAACTTATTTAATAGATTGACAATAAAATGAAAAAAATTATTTTTTTATCAGTAGGCATGTTTGCTTTAGGTCTTGATGCCTATGTGATCGCAGGAATACTACCAGCAATTGGACTAAGTTATGGCACGACTGAAGCTGAAAATGCCCAGACGGTTACAGCATTTACCCTCTGTTATGCAATTGCTGCCCCAGTTTTTGCAACGCTACTTGCGGGTAAGCCTATACGTAAAATTTTGAGTATCGCACTTGTTCTCTTTTCTCTAGCAAACATTGGCAGTGCATTAAGTCCTAATTTGCAGGCCTTACTGATTTTCCGTGCTTTTGCTGGTATTGGTGCGGGGCTATTTTCCCCTGTTGCGGCTGCCGCTGCGACAGCCTTGGTACCCCCTGAGTTTAAAGGTCGGGCATTGAGCATGATTTTGGGTGGGATGAGTACAGGAACAGTCGTAGGCGTACCGCTGGGATTGATGCTGTCTTCTTATTATGGTTGGCAGAGTGTTCTTTGGTTGGTGACACTTATTGGTGCTGCTGCATTGCTGGGTATAGTGGTAGGTTTTCCCAATATTACAGTTTCTACACCGCCATCATTAAAAATGCGTTTAAAAATGTTGAGTGATCATAAGGTTGCAGCGACTGTTTTTGTGACTTTTTTGGTTGCCTTAGCAAGTTTGGGCCTCTATACATTTGTGGCTCCTGTTTTAAAAGACCTCGCCAATATCATCAATGTTACATCTTATTTATGGGCATGGGGGATTGGAGGTATGCTTGCAAGTTTTAGCATAGGTTATCTTATTGATTGGTTGCAAAAGCCACAATTATTGTTGGCAGGTATTCTTTTACTGATGAGCATAACTTTATTGAGTTTACCCACAGTGCTCATACATGGACTGACTTTCGCATGGCTGCCTTTTGTATTATGGGGGGCAACAGGATGGTCGTCGTTGGCTCCACAACAACATAGCTTGTTAGAGTTACAGCCAGAACATGGTGCTACAGTCGTTGCCTTAAATAGTTCATGTAATTATTTAGGTGGTGCAGTGGGTACCATTTGTGGTGGGCTCTTAATTAGCCATGGTTTTAACGCTGGTAGCTTAGTTTATTTTGCTGCATTTATTACAACTTTGGCGCTACTGTGTCAGTTAATTATTTTATTCAAAGCAAGAAAAAAGATTTAAAAATTATTTTTTTATTCCATTTTGAGCGCTTGCTCAATATAATGCATTGAGCGAGCGCTCAATCAAAGGGGTAATTATGGTGGATGAAACTAAAAAAGGTGCAGAACGGATCTTACAAGCCACAATAGATGTTCTATTAACGAATGGTTTGCAAGCTGCAACAACACGACAGGTTACAGAGCAAGCTGGTGTTGGACGTGGCTTACTTAATCATTATTACAACTGGCAAGAACTGCGTGTACTTGCATGGGAAGTGATATTTGAAGAGGTGATCCATGATCAGTTTGCTCAGTTCACTGCAGCTGATCAGGCTATAGAATATTATTTGGCAAGTGCATTTACCACTGATGCGCCGATCTACTGGAAACTATGGTTGGAGGCAACCGATCTTGCAATTCATGACCAAGTTATGGCGCAAGCATTAGAAAAAGTACAGCAGCGGATGTTGACTCACCTTACAGAGTCTTTAGCGAAAGGGCATGCACAGGGACTGTGGCGACTACCTGATGCAAGTGCAACAGCACTGCGTTTGTCTGCATTATATGATGGCTTAGTTGGATTATTACTTTCAGGTGCAACACGTTTGACAGCGGAAGAAGCAGAGAAGCATCTAAGACAACAGTTCAGTTTGGAAACAGCGCAGCTAACTTAGGAGCTAGGTTTGTGGAAAATAAAATTGATGATTTAGAGGATGACTATGAAGCGCTTTCTGCACGCCATGTTTCATTAAAACGCATTGTCGCGCTATTTAAACCTTGGCGACATCGCTTTTTAGTGGTGGGGATATTGATTTTGATTGGAGCGGGTATTGGTATTATTGCCCCGTTCCTATTAAGAGAAATTATTGATCAAGCATTACCCCAACAAGATCTAACATTATTGATGTATTTGGTTGTTGGTTTGGTTGCGATTACTGTCGGCGTCGCGGTAATTAATGTATTGCAAACTATTTTGTCCACCAAAATTGGGCAAGCCATTATGCATGAGTTAAGGGTTCGTCTTTATAGTCATTTGCAAACATTGTCCTTGAGCTTTTTTATAAGGACTCGTACTGGTGAAATCCAGTCACGTATCGCGAATGATATTGGTGGTTTACAGTCAGTTGTGAGCAATACCATTACAGAAATGGCACGTAATATGACCATCGTTGTGACTACTGCGATCGCAATGCTATTGCTTGATTGGCGCTTGGCATTATTTTCTTTTGTGGTCTTACCTCCATCACTGTGGTTAAGTCATTATGTGGGACAAAAGCGAGAGCGATTAACCAATCAGCAGCAAAATGGTCATGCTGATATGTCTGCGATTGTACAAGAGACCTTGTCCGCACCAGGCATCATCTTGTCACGGACTTTGGCACGTGGAAAATTTTTAACTCATCGCTTTGAACAAGCCTCAAATAAGACCTTGCATCTAGAAGTACGTGCGCATACCGCTGGCGAATGGCAATGGTCTATGATTGAGATATTGTTAGGTGCCTTGCCTGCAATGACTTTATTATTAGGTGGACTATTAATTGGTCAAGGACTACCTGTCACAATCGGTACTTTGGTTGCCTTGATTGCGCTACAAGAGCAGTTGTTATGGCCTTTAGAAAATCTGCTTGAAAGTGGTGTCAAACTACGGACAACTCGTGCGCTTTTTGCACGTATTTTTAAATACTTAGATACAGTACCTGAAATTATTGAGCCAATAAAACGTCAAGAAATTAGCAGCAGTGGATCACGTGGTCATATTCGATTTGAAAATGTCAGCTATCACTATGATGCTGAAAATACGCCAAATTTGAGAGGCTTAAATCTAGATATTCCTATAGGTAGTCATATTGCCGTTGTTGGGCCTACTGGTGCTGGGAAAAGTACGTTTGGCTATCTGCTGGCACGTTTAGTTGACCCTACGGCAGGGCGAATTTGTATTGATGGTATCGACTTGCGAGAGATGCATTTTGAGCAATTGGCTGATGTGCTGGGTGTTGTTATGCAAGAACCATTTTTACTCAATACCACTATTGCTGAAAATTTACGTTTTGCTCAACCAGAAGCAACTGATGAAGAACTGATTGAAGCCGCTAAAACAGCTCAGATTCATGAACACATTGCATCGCTTCCAGAAGGCTATCAAACCGTTGTTGGAGAACGAGGTTATCGATTTTCTGGTGGAGAAAAGCAACGCTTAGCACTGGCACGGACTATTTTACGTAACCCTCCGATCTTACTTTTAGATGAAGCTACAAGTGCACTAGATAACGTGACTGAAAGTGCAATATCAGCAGCATTGGCACAGATTGCTCCTGACCGTACAGTTATTTCAATCGCACATCGTTTGTCGACTGTTCGACATGCTGATCGAATCTTGGTTCTTAAGGCAGGTCAATTGGTTGAGTCGGGAACGCATGATCAATTGGTAGCATTGGATGGCGTCTACGCAGAATTATTACGCCAAGGTCAAAAAGATCGATCACAGAAAGATTCAGTTTGAATCTCGTTCAATAGATGATCCATATAAATGAAATCTGAGGCATTGATAAAGATCATTTACGGGGGAGCTCGAAAGTGAACTTCAAATGCGCATACGATGATCGATAGATCAGCATTTTTATGTTGGGTTTTTAATTTATTAATCGGGATTTGAACAACTCTTTCTTATGTGATTTTGGGATATGCCAAAGCATGGGGGATACCACCATGATTTATGGCTAAGTTCGAGAAAATAGGTTTTAAATGCTTAATCACATCTTTGGGATTTATATTGGGGCAGCCAGTTCATGATGAAACGAAAGCTATTTGATGTATTGTTGGCCGCATTTTTAGCGACATTAGTTTTACTGGTTATACTTTTTTTAAGTAGCCGTATTAGCGATTTTGAGTTTAAAAATATTGAGCAGATCCCCTTAAGTTTTAAAAGTGAAGGCAATACTTTGTCTGGAACGCTTTTACTTCCTAAGGGAGGGCAACCTGAAGCTGTGGTGATTTTAATTCATGGTGATGGTCCTATGGATCGCTTCGCTAATCAAGGTTATAACCCACTGTTTAATATGTTATTAACTGAGAATGTAGCAATTTTTAGTTGGGATAAGGCTGGTATTGGTAAAAGTAGTGGAAACTGGTTGTTACAGTCGATGTCTGATCGTGCTGATGAGGCTATTGCTGCAAAAGAAATGATTACGCGACATTTGAAGCAGCCAAAGTATCCCATCGGTTTTCTCGGATATTCACAAGCAGGTTGGGTAATTCCGATTGCAGCGAGTCACGTAGATGCCGACTTTTCAGTGATTATTGGTGGGGCTGTAAATTGGCGTGACCAAGGTCAGTACTATCAAAAAATTCGTTATCAAAATCAAAATAAATCTGCTTCAGAAATCAAAGCATTATTGCATCAGGAAAGACAAGACAATGACCGTATTTTTGGTGAGCATTCACCTAAAAATAGTGGATTGATGCGGCACGATATGTCCGCAGACCGTTTTACTTTTGTAGGGAAAAACTATCTAAATGATTCAATGAAGGATTTAACAACTATGCGTGGCCCTGTATGGGTGGTATTGGGAAGCGATGATCTCAATGTTGATGCACGAACTGATGTAGATCGTTTTCGAACGGGGTTGGCAGGGAATCCTCAAGCAAAAGTATCATTGATAGAAAATGTCACGCATACGTTAATGAAAGCACCAACATTTAATTATCAATTAGAACAAGATTGGCCATGGTGGAAAAAGGTTTATTTTCTTTATCTGGGGCGTGATGCTTATTTAGTAGATAGCTATCGTCAAATTACACAGTGGATCAAAGAGCAGTAGTCAAAATTAGGGATCTAAAATAGCAACTTGACTTTCAAATGGTAATCATTATCATTTGTGTAAATATCAATAGAGTTGATTTTATTGTGAGTGAGAATTCTGCACTTATCGATCAATTGTACCGCGATCATCAGTCATGGCTGCATCAATGGTTGAGAAAGAAAATAGGGAGCAACGAGCATGCCGCTGATCTAGTGCAGGATACTTTTATTAAAATTTTGCAAACGCGTGATGAGCTTTTTGGTGTAAAAGAACCACGGGCTTATCTTGCTGTAATCGCAAGAAATTTAATGATTGATCAGGTGCGCCGTAAACGCATAGAGCAAGCTTACCTCAATGAATTAAGCCAAATGGAGTATATTTTAGATACTGTGCCTTCTCCAGAAGATCAGTTGCAAATTATTCAGGCCATAGATCAAATTTGTCAGGCATTATCTGCTGTATCTACGAAAGCGCAGCGTGCATTTGTCTTGCATTATTTTGAAGGTTTAACGCATAAAGAAATTGCTGAACAGATTGGTGTTTCCACTAAAATGATTCAAAAATATCTCGCAGCATGTTTAGTACAATGTTATCGGATGAAGCAACATCAGGATTTTTTAGAATAAATGATTGATGAGCAAAAAAATACAGAGCAATTAATAGAAGAAGCTGCGCACTGGATTGTACTACTGAGTGCTGATGATGAAGCGGAAAAAACAGCAGCAAGGGCTGAGTTTGAAGCTTGGAAAAGTGTCAGTCCACAGCGTAAAAAAATTGCACAGGAGATTGAACAATCACTTGAATCATTGCAAAAACTAACACAAACCCCGCAGCATCAGAAGATGACACAATCTGTGTTGAAAGCTGGTTTGCAAAGTTCGAGTCAGAAGAAAACTATGCGTTATGGCAGTTTTTTTGCTGTGACTTTGTGTTGTTTAGGGGGGATTTATAGTTATCTTTCTTATCACCCGATAGCGTATTTAGTTGCTGATCTTAAAAGCCAAGCAGGGGAATGGAAAACACAGGTTTTGGCAGATGGTTCAGAAATTAAATTGAGAGCTAAAAGTGCTGTTAATTTACATTTCACGGAAAATCAGCGTGTTGTAGAACTGGTACAAGGTGAAATATATGTAGATGTCGCCAAAGATAAAAATCGTCCTTTCATCGTTAAAACAGAACATGGCCAAATTGAGGCCTTGGGCACAGCTTTTAGTGTGAGTTATCAGTCTGATGCAACTGAACTGAAGATGTTACATTCTAAGGTAAGAGTCGATTCCTACCATCAAACAGTGAATTTAGCGACTAAGCACCCTGTTATTGTGAAGGAAGGGCAAGAGCTTAGGTTAGATCGACAAGGTATACATCCTATACATGGCTTTGATATCAATCGTGAACAACAAAAATGGAATCAACGACATCTGATTGTAGAAAATATGTCTTTAGATAACGTATTGGCAGAGCTTGATCGGAGTAGTCAGAGCAAGATTGTATTTAGTGGTCGAGGCCTTGATAAAATAAAGGTGAATGCAGTTTTACCATTAGACAATACTGAAAATGCCTTGCAATTACTGACCAGTGTTTTCCCAGAGTTGAATGTTTATCAGGTGACGCCTTATTTAACTATTGTTACTTTAAAGTAGATTAGATTTAGATGAACAAACTATTTTTACTCATTTGGTTCCACATTTTTCAGCGTTATTCGTCATAGAGAATAGAAACAAAAATTAGGATTCATTTATCTATCAATATTGAATGATTCTTATTTCTATTTAATCGGGGCGTACTATGAGCAAAGCTGTGTGTGAGAAAGAGCAACCAAGATATTCTTTTCGGGTTTCATCATTGGCTTTGGCCATTCATGTTGCTTGTGTTGGTGTGATAACAACGGCAATGACACAGCAAAGCTATGCACAGACTTTGCAAGCACGTTCATACAATATACCCGCAGGGTCACTTGCAACGGTATTAAATACTTTTGCGCAGCAATCAGATACCACGATAGCCATTGATGCGAACCAATTAAAAGGCATGTCAAGTTCAGGGTTGGCGGGGCAATATGATTTAGAGGATGGTTTCCAAACGATCTTGGTTGCAACAGCATTTAGAGCAGTCAAAGTCGGTAATGGTTATATCCTTAAACCAGCCGAACAGTCAGATCATACCGCTGCATTTAGTCAGTCTCAGCCTATTCATTCCCCAATCAATGAAAATATTATTCGACTGGAACCGATTACTTTATATGGCACAGTAAGTCGAGATGTCAAAGGGCAAAATGAAGTTTACGATGCCGATATATCCAGCGTCTATGCTGGTAAAGAGCAGATCGAACGCTATAAAGGTGCTCAGCCAGCAGATTTATTTAAAGGTATGGTCAGCGTATATAGTGGTGATGCGCGTAATAGTGGCGCACTTGATCCAAGTATTCGTGGGATCCAAGGCCCCGGGCGGGTGCCTGTCACAATCGATGGCACCGAGCAAGCCTTGACGGTATGGCGTGGTTATAATGGTGTCAATAACCGTAATTATATTGACCCTAACTTAATTGGTGGGCTGCAAGTAATTAAAGGTCCGTCATTAACACGTAATGTCAACTCTGGAGTAGGTGGTGCTGTTGTTATTAGTACCCTTGCTGTCGATGATGTATTAAAAGACGGTAAAAACTTTGGTGGTGAAATTAAAGTTGAGACCAGTAATAATGCGGTAAAAGCCAGAAAGCCTCAGTTACTCACAGGTCAAAGTATTTACGACAACCCAAACTATCCATCTATAGGGACGGACTTTTGGGGTAATCCTATGTTCGAGCCATACTATGATCCATCATTATTTAAAGAGGCACGACAGCATAAAGAAAATAATATTTTTTCAGGCGATGACGTTGCAACAAGGATTGCATTGGCTGGTCGTACAGATAAATTTGAATTATTAGCAGCTTATGCCTATCGAAATAAAGGCAACCACTTTGCAGGCAGTAGAGGTACTGAATACTATAATAACCCCTCACAAGAGCGATTTAATTATGTACCTTATCTCGCCAAGGTTTATCCTGGTGGTACAGAAGTTCCAAATACTTCACTGAGAACAGAATCATATCTAGTTAAAGCAGCATGGAAGCCAACAGATGATCAACGTTTAGAGTTTGGTTATCGCGATACTTCGGTGATTAATGGGGAAATATTACCTTCACGTATTGCTTGGGATTCATTAGTTCAGGATAAAACAGGGGTACCACAGTGGCCTTTAAGTGAAATTGCTTCAAAGGCATATAATCTCGAATATAAATATCAACCTGAGCGTAGTAATCTGATCGATTTTTATGGCAATGTCTGGCGTACAGATACTAAGAGTCATACCTATAGCTCAGGTGGTTTCCCAAATGACACTAACTCCAATCTGGGTGTTTTTATCAATAGTGCCGCTGCAAATTCGGATAATACTCGTGAGGGTCTTACGCTCAGTAATAAATTTAAACTGCATCCAACACTCGGTTTAACTGTTGGTGCAAGCTGGCAGAAGGAAAAACTAGAATCAGATGATATTTATAAAGACCCATATACCACAGGAACTTTTATGAGTTTCAAAATGGCGCCAAGGGCAGGTCGCCGTGAAGAGAAGGAGTTTAATTTTAATTTCGATTATAAACCTGTGTCATGGCTCAGTTTAAATGCAGGGGCTAGATATCAAAACTATTGGGCATTTGATGATTTTCTCAATGATCGAGTGCATGCTGGAGATACGCAGTATAGTCAATTTAAAAAAGCCACAGAGTTGACCATGGCCTACTTTACTAAAAGGCCCAATATGACGCCAGAGGCTGAAGCGAATCTACGAAACAATCTGAATGAATTAGCGATTGCTCAACAATGGAGTGAAGAGCGGAAGCAGCATGAAATTAATAAAGCTGTTTATAAGAAAAGAAACGAAATCGGATATAAAATGGATGACCGTGGCAAGCTAACGAAAGATAACAATCCATTTTTAAATGGCACATTGGTCGAAGGGCGTGATTATGGATATTATGCCCTGCAAGGGCCAGGAGGCTATGAAGATATTGATTTAGCTGAAACTGGTGTTCAGAAAAATAAAGATCATGGTTGGACGCCGACACTTTCAGCGACAGTGAACTTCAGTCCAAATAGCCGTATGTATATGCGTTATAGCGAAGCCTATAGAATGCCAAGTTTATTTGAAACGACCATTGGTTTTTCAGGAACACAAAGTGGTTTTAAACTAGAGCCAGAACATGCGCATAACTACGAGGTTGCTTATGTCCATGACCTCTCACAATTCTTTAATAGCAGTTATGCAGATATTAAATTGGCTTATTATTACAATGAAACTAAAAATGCGATTGAACGTAGCCCACGTTTAGTTTTCAGTAATGTCGATAGTCATACCACTTCAGGATTAGAGCTCCAAAGCCGATTTGATAATGGCCGTTTCTTTACTGACTTCAGCGCCAACTATAATTTAAAGAATGAAGTTTGTGATGAAACCTCAGCGATGCTTTTAGGTGCAGGCACGGGCTTCTCAATTGATTCATGTGTTGATGATGGTTTTGTCGGAGGCTATTTAGTGAGTATGGCAACACCTAAATACTCAGCAAACTTAACACTTGGTGGGCGTTTCCTCGATCAAAAACTCGAAGTTGGTACACGTGCCAATTATTATCATAAGTATGAGAACCCTGAGGTCAAAAACTATAGTGGTATAGAAATGACCTATTACTCAAACACACCTTTGTCATGGAACTCGATTACCACTGTAGATGCTTATGTGAACTATAAACTAAAAGAAGATACGCTATTTGAGTTAGTCGGAACCAACTTAACCGATGAGTTCTATATTGACCCATTAACACGTTCTGCAATTGCAGCACCAGGTCGAACAGTGAAATTAAGCGTGACGCATAAATTTTAATCATAGAGTGTAAGATATAACAAGCCTAGCACTGATGGAGCTAGGCTTTTTTGTGAACAATGACTGGGGTTTATTTTGGATCATGGCTTCCCTTATTTTCTTAGTTTAATATTTTCAAAAATTAGAATTAAAAATGGCCTTATTATTTAAAATTTACATTACTGACTTTAAGTTGTTATAAGTATCTTAAAGTAGAGAACCTCGCACTATTTAATACAAGTATAAATTTGGAGATCATGGTATGAGAAATGACATTGGTTTAACCCATGTTGCATTAGCTGCTAAGAATATTGATTCAAGTATTGATTTTTATCGTCGCTATGCAAATATGCACATCATGCATGAACGAATAGATAAAGAAATTGATAAGCGTGTCGTTTGGCTGTCTGATAAAACCCGCCCTTTTGTTTTAGTTTTGGTACAAAGTCAGAATCCGACACCGATACTCGGTCCTTTTGCACACCTTGGTGTGGGTTGCAAAGATAAGGCAGAAGTAGATCAATTATGTATGCAAGCGAAGCAGGAAGGCATCCTTGCAAAGGATGCCACGGACTCGGGTTACCCTGTCGGATACTGGGCATTCATTCACGATCCAGATGGACATGTGCTAGAAGTTTCTTATGGTCAAGAAATCGGATTGACGGTGCAAAATACTGAGATTTAATCGTAATCAATTGACCGAGCTATTTTTATGGCTCGGATTTTCATTATAGAAAAATAGTCCAATGATTCATTTAGAGAATGACCATTATGAGACTATGCAAAACCAATAAAAAAGACCTAAACCCTTTAGATTTAAGCCTTTAATACATCATGAGATCTCATGATAAATATCTTTGGCGGTGAGAGAGGGATTCGAACCCTCGATACGCGCAAACGTATACACACTTTCCAGGCGTGCTCCTTCAGCCACTCGGACACCTCACCACTGCGCGAGGGATGATAACGAAAAACAATGCAGATGCCAAGCTGAAACATTGATTTCAAGCAAAACTTTTAGCTCAGTGATATTATTGCGAAAAATTAGTGTTCTAATTGATGAATTCATATGCAAAGTTCTGCAAAAAAAGTGGCCATGCCTGCGATTACACTCGCAGCTTTAGGGGTGGTGTTTGGTGATATTGGTACCAGCCCACTTTATGCCTTACGTCAATGTTTTCTCACTGCACATATAGCAATTAGTGAAGCGACGGTGCTTGGCATATTGTCGTTGATCTTCTGGTGTATGATGCTGAGCATTAGCTTTAAATATGTCACGATTATCATGCGTGCGGATAACAATGGTGAAGGCGGTATTATGTCTTTATTGGCATTAAATCTGCGAACCACACGTATTGCTGAAAATAAGAAGATTTATTTAATTGCTTTAGGCTTTATTGGTGCCTCGTTATTTTTTGGCGATGGCATTATTACACCCGCAATTTCGGTACTTTCTGCGATTGAAGGTCTGAGTATTGCAACACCTGTATTTAATAAATGGTTGTTGCCTCTGGCAATTGGTATTTTAACAGGTCTATTTCTCGCACAGCGTCACGGTACGGGGACGATGGGTAAATTATTTGGCCCTGTCACTTTACTTTGGTTTGTCTCAATTGGTCTGATTGGGATTTATAGTATTGCTAAAACACCTTATGTGTTGAGCATGATGAATCCGTATTGGGCGATTAATTTTATCGTGCATCAGCCTTATGTCGCATTTTTGACGATGGGGGCGGTGATCTTGACCATGACAGGTGGTGAAGCACTCTATGCCGATATGGGGCATTTTGGTCGTATGCCGATTCGCTTGGCTTGGTTTATTATCGTTTTACCTAGTTTATTGTTGAACTATGCGGGTCAGGGTGCGCTGTTATTGCGTGATCCGTCTGCGATTGCTAACCCGTTTTATCTGCTGGTTCCCGAAGAAATCTTATATCCGATGATTATACTTGCGACAGCTGCTGCTGTGATTGCATCACAAGCGGTGATTACGGGTGTATTTTCTATGGCAAATCAGGCAATTCAATTACGTTATTTGCCACGTCTAAGCGTACGCCACACTTCGGATGTAGAACAAGGGCAAATCTATTTGCCCTTTATTAATTGGGTACTTTTTGTCTCTGTAGTGGTCTTGATCTTATTGTTCCAAAGTAGTGAAAAACTGGCCAGTGCTTACGGTGTTGCTGTGACCATGACCATGCTATGTGGCACGATTTTAATCTCAGTATTAAGTTATGGATACTGGCGTTGGCCGCTGTGGAAAGTGGCATTATTTGCTGTACCTCTTTTAACAATCGATTTTATATTTGTGGCTTCGACATCACTCAAAATCGCATCGGGTGGTTGGGTGCCGATCTTGATTGGGGCTGTGGCCTTTACGATCTTGATGACTTGGAAAGATGGTCGAGCGCTAGTGCTCAAACGGTTAGGCAAAGATGCTTTACCTATTGATTTATTTATAAAGAGTGTGAGCTTAAGCAGTGAAACAATTTTTGTACCAGGTGATGCAGTCTTCCTAACAGGTACGCCAAATATTGTTCCGCATGCCATGCTGCATAATATTAAGCACAATAAGGTTTTGCATGAACGCAATATTATGGTGACGGTAATTACTCGTGATGTGCCTTATGTCCCAAGAATTGAGCGTG
Source organism: Acinetobacter rudis (assembly GCF_000829675.1). Taxonomy (GTDB): domain Bacteria; phylum Pseudomonadota; class Gammaproteobacteria; order Pseudomonadales; family Moraxellaceae; genus Acinetobacter; species Acinetobacter rudis. Next base: position 96,102 of record NZ_BBRX01000017.1, on the reverse strand, counting down.
TCTGTGTAGAAAAGTTAGATGACCATTTTTATCGAATCTTTGTTTACTATGGCTTTAAGGATGTGCCAAATATTCCAATGGCACTTGAATATGCCTATGAACAGTTAGGTTTCCAGTTAGATATGATGCACGTGAGTTTCTTTATTTCACGTGACCGTCTGATTCACACTGTGGGCGATGGTATGGCGCCGTGGCGAGAGAAGTTATTTATTTCGATGCAACGTAATACCAGTCCTGTGAGTGACTTTTACCAGATCCCACCTAACCGTGTCGTGGAAATGGGAAGCCAGATTGAGATTTAACTGTAGTGATTGATAAAAAGACCAAGGCTCAAGTCCTTGGTTTTTTTATGCAGATAAGCTGTGAAATTAAGGTTGGGGCGAGGAAAGATCGGGTTGCTCTAGATTGGGGGTGTTAAGAGGGTCTGTCTGAGTTGCTGGTTGGTTATTGGGCGTTGCTGGAGTATCGGGCGAAGGTAATGTACTGTTTTCTGGTGATGGGGAGGGTTTTACATCGGGTACTGGAATCGTGTTATTCGGTGTTGCTGGGTCAGTAGGTGGTGTAGACGATTGTTGTTGAGAGTTGAGTGGATCAAGTGGTTCTGCAACGGATGATTGATCTTGATGGTTACCTTGTACAATTTGAATCTGTCCAGAGTCGACTAAGTCTTGAATAGAGCCTGATTGACCATTCACACTGGTTTGAATATGGACCTTACTTAGACTTTCTAATGTATCACCTGCTTGTACAGGAGGTTCTGCATAAACTGCCACGCTAAATAAAGATAGGCTTAAAAAATAAGGTATGAATTTCAATTGCATAATATGTGCCTTTAGTATGAATAAAATGATCACGCTACGCATGTTCGTGATTTAGCTTGGCACAGCTTTGAGTAATACAGCACTTTCTTATACGCAAAGACAGCGTATCTACAGTGAATTGAAAAAGAAGAACGACAAGTTGTTACGCACAAAGCTGTATTAATCAGCTTATTTTGACTAAGCTTTGTCCGCTTAGTAATTGTGTTGATATACATCATAGTGGTGAGTTGCTAAGCTAATTTTTTGCCGTACACATTGAAATATCGAGTTTCTCCATAAATCTGTGTCGGTGTCTTAGATATTATTTTTTAGATCGAGAAGCATCAATTGAAGACTTCAGGCATTAAAATTTTGCTCGGGGGCATCGTTTCTATTGTAGTCGCGTTTGTCTTTGGCCAAGATAAAATTGCACAGTATATTCCAGCGGTTCAGAGTAAAAGTAGCACCTGTTTAGGTGAGTTTTATCAACAACAACCACCTTATTTAAATCGTGAAAGTTTGCAAAAGCATACTTATCCCTTATGTTTTGACGGTTTTAATGTCATGTACTCTGGCGTATCAAAAACGCCACTGTGGGTGGCTGAACATTTGTATCCAGCACGTTTAAGTCAAAAAATTAAACGTGAAGACAGCTTTCATGAAGAACTGAAGGTTAGTTCACAGCACAGAGCCCTGTTATCAGATTATCGTGGTTCTGGTTATGATCGTGGGCATATGGCACCTAATGGTGATATGAGTACCAAATCATCACAGGCAGATAGTTTTTCATTGGCCAATATGGTGCCTCAAGCACCTAAAAATAACCAACAAGTTTGGCGCGAACTAGAAGAAGCAACACGTGCGATTGTCACTAAACAAAAGCAAGATGTTTATGTGGTGACAGGGCCAGTCTTTGCAAGCAAAAAGCTTAAAACTATTGGCAAGGGGGTGTTGGTTCCTACGGCAGTATATAAAGCAATTTATATCCCTAACAATAAGAGTGGTTCGCATAAGGGGGCAATCGGTGTTTATTATGCGCCAAACAATAACTCGCTACAGGTTCAAGTGATTAGTGTATGTAAACTCGAAGAGTTGACGGGCATTAACATTTTTTCGACACTCAGCGAAGATGTGAAACGTAATGTCTATCAATTGCCGCTGAATGCTCGTCAAGTTAAAGTTAATCAATCTATTGATTATGCATTTTGGGATGGTGAAAGCCAATGTGCTCAGCCTGTAGCATCTGATGATCTACAAGCACTACAACGTAAGTTTCAACCCAAAGGATCAGGTACTAACTCAAGTTCAGCAACAACTGAGTCTTCAAGTGGCCAGCAGAGCAGTGAACAGCCTCCAGAGGTTATCCAAAGCTTATTACGCTATCTACTTAAATATTTAGCCGGTTAGGTGAATGCTAAAATTGGGTCTGTTATGATGTGACTGCATAGAATAGATCCAATAAACAAGTAAAAATAAAAGCAGGGGTATCAGCATGTTTAAACCATTTGCAACAGAAACAGATTCATCTGCCGTGCATGATTTGACGTTTGAAAACCAGTTTGATCATATTAATATTTATGGCAACTTACAGATCAGTAAGGACCAACAGGGCTTAGCTGTTGCACGAAAGCTTGCTGCATTTTTCAATGATATGGTGAAAGAGCTGGAACAGCAAACGGATTTGGCGGAGAAAATTGAAATAAAAGATGCAGATGAAGTAGAAAATCCATTTCTATAACATTCGCTTACGCCATATTTGTGGTGTTTCACCTGTCCACTGTTTAAAAGCCCGTTGAAATGAACTCTGTTCCGAATAGCTAAGTAACAGGGCGATTTCATGCAAACTTAAATGTGGATCTTGTAAATATTGCAAAGCCAATACATGGCGAATTTGCTGAACACGTTGCTGATAACTGCTATTTTGCGCTTGTAAATAGCGCTGTAACTGTCGTACAGACATGCACAGTTGATCCGCAACATGTTCAATCTGATAATTGTTTTTTTGTAGTCCGATGAGGATGCTCTGTTGCAGTCGTTCATCGAGTTGTGTGCTGTGCGGAAGTTGTTGTAAGAGTGCTTGAGCCTGTTGCATTAACAGTTTCTGCAAGGTTTGATCAGCATGCACAATATGCTGTTCTAACATGTGCTTTGATAAGCGTAATGCAGAGTGCGCTTGGTTAAATAATACAGGGCAGGAAAAAAACTGTTGATAAGCCTGAACTTGTTTAGGCTTGCTATGACTAAAATGAACCTGATGGAGTTTGAGGCTGTCTGAGCTAAATAGCTGCTTTAAAAATTGTGTCAAAATCGCGATGGCAATTTCATCGGTAAGTGGAGTCGCCAAGTGGGGAGGGAGTTCCCGCCAGCGAATTTGAATATAGTCCTCTTCGACCTCAACCAGCAGCGGGCTACCATCGTAGATTAGACGATGTAAATCATAGTATCTGTGTATTGCTTCAGCGATGTTCTCACAAGACATAGCGATATAAGCAATAATCCCTAAATGTTTGGCTTCAACACAACTTGCGATTTCAAGGCCTAATGTAGGACTGGGGATATGCGTAAAAATTTCATCGAGTAATTCGCGCCATAAGCCAAAGTCAAAGCGTTCAAGTTGTTGCACACTCAGTAGTTTGGCTGAAATTGGAATATTTTTACTTAGACTAAATACATAGAGTAACTGGCCTAAGCCACCATATACCGAGCCAGAATAGTCATTGATCTGTGGTCTTTGCGGCATGTGAATGTACGGTCTGTGCGCCTATTAAGTGATTAAAAATAGCTTTGCATATATAAACGTTATAGATTCAATTGTATGTAAAATTCTTATGAAAACAATAGCCAGCAACTAGGTGTTGTACTTTCGAGCTATACCTGATTGCGTTGTATCTGTCGTGATTTGTCAATGAAATAGTGATTTTGCGTCAATATATCCGGCAGTCAGAGCGCTATAGTGATGCAATGAATACAGGAGTTTAGGCTATGCTCAAAGGATTTGTTGTTGGATTGGTGGTTGCCAATGGCTTCGAATGGGTTGCACATAAATATTTATTACATGGTACACATAGCGCTGGAAAACCACGATATAGCCCTGTTCCACAGAGTATGAAGTCACATTGGGAACATCATCGTTATGTACGTAAACAACAATTTCATGATGAGGGTTATGTCGAAGGACTCAGTAACTGGCGGACGAAGAATGAAGTGGTTTCTTTGGCTGTCGTTGCCGGTGTTGCCAGTTTGATCTTTTACCCTGTGTCTAAGGGAATGGTGGCGGCAGCTGTGTATAGTGCGGGAAATTATTATTATATTCACCGCCGTTCACACCTTGACCCTGTTTGGGCTAAGAAAACCATTCCATGGCACTATGACCATCACATGAATAGTAATCAGGATGCCAATTGGTGTGTGACTAAACCTTGGTTTGACTATCTATTGGGTACACGGGTGATTTCATCTGAAGACCTACAAGAACAAAACCCTCTTGGGATTGCGTTGCCGCGGATGATTTCGAATTGGTTAAACCGACAGGCCGCACAGTACTTTCCAGCCAAATGGGTGGAGAAAGTAGAAGCTTTGCCTGAGCTAGAGCCCAAATTATTACATCGACAGGTTCAGTAGATGTTGTGCAGTCGTGATTTGTTGTTTGGTCGAAGTTGAATACTTAAAAAGGAGTCTAAAACTAGACTCCTTTTTACAATTTGTGGAAAGCTAGATGTGTCTTAAAGACGCATTTCGATCCCTTGTGCAGCAAGGTATTGTTTTGCTTCAGGAATAGTATGTTGGCCAAAGTGGAAAATACTGGCTGCCAATACAGCATCTGCTCCGCCTTTTAAGATACCATCTGCTAAGTGTTGTAGATTACCTACACCGCCAGATGCAATTGTTGGAATCGTTACTCGGTCATTGATTTGACGCATAAGGGCCAAGTCATAACCAGCTTTAGTACCATCAGCATCCATTGAGGTGACTAGGAGTTCGCCTGCACCGTATTCAGCCATTTTAACTGCCCATTCAATCGCATCAATCCCTGTTGGTTTTCGGCCACCGTGAGTAAAGATTTCCCATTTGTTTTCAGCAGTTTTCTTAGCATCAATCGCAACAACAATACATTGTGCACCAAAGCGTTGAGATGCTTCTTGGACAAATTCTGGTTGGAATACTGCAGCAGAGTTAATGCTGACTTTATCTGCACCTGCATTGAGCAATAAGCGAATATCATCAACTTTACGTACACCACCACCGACGGTCAGAGGTACAAATACGCTTTCAGCCATGCGCTCAACGGTGCGATAAGTTGTATCACGGCCACTTGAAGTCGCTGTAATGTCTAGAAAAGTAATTTCGTCTGCGCCTTGTTCATTATAACGACGCGCCACTTCAACAGGATCGCCTGCATCTCGGATATCTAAAAACTGTACACCTTTAACCACACGACCATTGTCCACATCCAGACAAGGGATAATTCTTTTGGCAAGCATAATTTTTTCCAACAATTACAGACGATTATTAAACTTTGCTACCAAGATGCTACACCTTGATAGTGTGAACGAGTATTCTATCAAACTTATGTTGATTTTTTTGCAGGAATTCTATGTCGGTCTACACCACTTTAAGTTTAGCGCAGGTTCAGAACTTTGCAGCGCCCTATGGGCTTGAGGTGATTGAATTAATTCCGATACAAGCGGGTATTCAAAATACCAATTATTTTTTAAGAAGTGCTGATCATCAACAATATGTATTGACTGTTTTTGAAGACATGGATGAAGTTCAAGCAGGTGAGATTGTACCTGTGCTAGATCGTCTACAGCAATATCAGATTCCTGTTGCGGTGCCACTTAAACATCAGCAACGTGCTATTCATCATATTGTTGGTAAAGCTGCACAGATTGCACCACGTTTACAGGGTAAGCATCCAGAGCAGGCCAGTCTACAACAGATCCAAGCGATTGCTCGTGCGCAGGCGGGTATGCATGTCGCTCTAATGGATTTTTCATTGCAACGTCAGTTTAGTCGTGATCATCAGTATTGGAAAAATGTTGCTTACACTTTGCAAAAAGATATGAATGATGAAGATGCTGCTTTATTACAATTGGTTTTAGATCTATTTCAACAAACTCGTGAACGCTATCCAGAGCGCCCGAAAGGATTTATCCACTCTGATTTATTTCGAGATAATACTTTGTTTCAAGGTGATGAATTAGTGGGTATTTTAGATTTTTATGAATTGAACTATGATGAGTTATTGTTTGATTTAGCCATTAGTATCAATGACTTCTGTACGGAGTATCCAGCTCCAGATTTGAATGCTGAAAAGTTTGATCATTATGTCAGTGCTTATAATCAAGTTCGTGCGCTCACTACAGATGAGCAGGCGTGTCTACATATATATTTGGCTGTAGTGGCTTGTCGTTTTTGGTTAATGCGATTATCCGTCGCTCAAAAAAACCATGCACAAGGACGTAGTGGTGACGATATTCTATTTAAAAATCCGTTAGAAATGCGAGCCATAGTGGTAGATCGATTACAGCGCATCTAAGGTTTGATCTTGCGTATACAGTAAGTAAAGAGGAAAAATATATGCGTGATCAAGGGCGTTTGGTCGAATGGCATGATGAAAAAGGCTATGGTTTTATTCAACCTAATGACACAAATAAAGCACGTGTATTTTTACACATCAAAGAGTTTTCTCGACCAGGCCCACGCCCGATCGTGGGTTGTGCCTTGGATTATCAAGTGGCTCTAGATGGGCAGGGGCGTTATCGGGCAACCCAAGTTGTTTACTTAAAAGCATCTCAAACACAAAAAAATGTTGTCAATAACGTCAAGGTATTCAAGACCAAGGATATCCAAGTCAAGTCACCAATGGTCATTGTGATCGTGATTTATATTGTGGTTTTAGGTGTCTTGGCGGCTATAGGGCGTTTACCTGCACTACTACCGATGTTTTTGATTCTGATGAATGTAGTTTGTTATTGGTTTTATAGTCAGGATAAAGAGGCTGCACAGTTGGGTAATCGACGTGTTCCGGAACAAACTTTACATGTTTTGTCGTTCTTAGGAGGCTGGCCTGCAGCTTGGCTAGCTCAACAAAGACTACGGCATAAGACACAAAAAGCTTCTTTTTTACGGATTTATCGTCTGACTATTATCTTTCATGTTTTGTTATTACTTTGGTTAATTTCACCATTCAATGCTATGTTAGTTTGATGGTTCAAAGGAGCTTAATATGCAACAGAATTTAAATGAACAAGCAGATCGAAGCTTAACTTTCGCCTTATATATTCTTTATATCCTTGCTATTTTTACAGCAGGTATTTTGGCGATTATTGCACTTATTATTAATTATGTTCGATTGGATCGGGTAAAGGGCACGATATTTGAAAGTCATTTTCGCTGGCAGATTCGTAGTTTTTGGTGGTATTTAATTTGGAACGTGATTGCATTTATTCCATTTTTATTTTTACTCTTCACTGGAGAGAATCCTGACGCTTTCTTTGGCGTGGCTTTAGGCGCAAGTAGTTTTTGTTTTGCCGTTATTGGTTTGTCATGGGTTTGGATTGTCTATCGTGCTATTCGAGGCATGATTAATTTGAGTGATGGCAAGGCCATGTATACTGAGCAGTAATTATAGGAGTAATTTGATGATTGTAGAGCGTGTGGAACTCAATATTTTAGCGCATCAGTCAGAGGCATTTGAACAAGCAATGCAGCAAGCAAAATTATTGATTGCTCAGATGCCTGGCTTTTTGGGGTTAGAACTGCTCAAACATCATCAGTTACCAGATCGTTATTTATTGCTGATCCAGTGGGAGCGTCTTGAGGATCATCAGCAAGGATTTAGAAAATCGGTGCAATATCAAGAATGGAAGGCATTATTGCACCACTTTTATAGTCCATTTCCTATTGTTGAATATTACACACCGTGTATTTCTATATCATCAAATTGATGGCTGAGTCTGAACTTGTGCTAAGAGGTTTTTTGCTGTTTTTTGAGTTTTTTGAGCAAAAATCTTGGCTTGATTTGACTAACTATCACCGCTAAAACCACAAGCATGCCTCCTGCTAGGGCACTAAAGGGTAGACGCTCTCCAGCAAGACGACCAATGATGCCTGCCCATACGGGTTCTGCTGCGTAGATGATGGCAGCTTGAGTTGGATCAACGAATCGCTGTGCCCAGTTCATTACCAGTTGGATAAAGGCACTTGCACCACCCAGTCCTGCTGCGATCAGCAGTAGTGGCCATGAAAATGCAGGGATCGCCAGTTCACCAATGAAGGGCATACTGACGAAACTCACAATCGAGGCAAAAGCAAGTTGTAATACAGTGACTCTTGCTAGATTGACATGCTTAGAGAAATAGCCAATAAAAATGATTTCTAGCGCAATGGAAATAGAGCCAATGATTGTAATCATTTGCCCAAAATTGAAATGCAGTTGATTTAACCCATTCCCCGTGAGTAAGAGCAAACCAATAAAAGCCATGACGACCCCAATCCACGTCATGATATGTGGTGCTTTACGAAAAATAATCCATAATAAGATTGGCACTAAAGGCACATAAAGTGCAGTAAGAAAAGCGGATTCACTGCTGCTAATACTTTGTAGGCCAACAGTTTGCATACCATAACCGCCAGCAATTGCCGCACCAATCATAAAGCCTGCTATCAAGTCTTTTCGTGTCATACCACGCAATTCACGCCAGTAAAGTAGACTGACAAAAAAAGCAGCAGCGGCAAAGCGACAGCCCACAAAAAACATCGGTGTACTGTAATTGAGGGCATATTGCACCACAATAAAAGTGCCTCCCCAAATTACGGTCATAAACAACAGAGAGAGCTGAGGGGCTTTGGATTGAATCCAATTCGGGGAGATATTTGACATGAAAAAGAAGATCATCACACAGGATAAAACGGCACACAGATTATATCGTGAAGCTGTAGGTACAGGGGGAATTCACCATATAAAAAAGAGATCATATAGATCTCTTTTTAAATGAATCGTGTTGAGCTGTTTAGCGTCTTAGAGAGATTGTTCATCCAAGATTAACTGAGCTTCACGTAGGTTCAAGGTACCTTCGTAAATCGCACGACCTGTAATCGCACCTAAAATGCCTGGTTGACCTTTGAGGTTGTGAACGTCATCGAGGTTAGTTACACCACCAGAAGCAATCACAGGTAAACCTGAATATTGAGCAAGATGAACAGTTTGTTCAACGTTTACACCTTGCATCATGCCATCACGTGCGATGTCGGTATAAACAATGCTTGATACACCAGCATCAGCAAAACGTTTTGCTAAATCAGTTGCTTTAACATCGGTAACGTTAGCCCAACCATCGGTTGCAACCATGCCATTCATGGCATCAATACCTACGATAATATGACCTGCAAAACGTTTACACGCTTCTTCAACGAATTCTGGCTCTTTTACTGCTTTAGTGCCAATGATGACAAAGCTTACGCCAGCTTCGAGATAGTGCTCAATTGTTTCAAAGGAGCGAATACCACCGCCAATTTGAATAGGTAATTCAGGTTGTGCTCTTGCAATGGCTTCAACTACAGGTTTATGGATTGGAGTACCAGCAAAGGCACCGTTTAAGTCCACAAGATGTAAGCGTCGTGCACCTTGATCTACCCAATGTTGTGCTGTTGCCACTGGATCGTCGGAAAATACGGTATCATCTTCCATACGACCTTGTTTTAAACGAACACATTTACCATCTTTAAGGTCAATTGCTGGGATGATCAGCATGCTTACGCTCCTTGCCTGTAACATTTAAACAAATTAATTCGCCGCCATCTTAGCAAAGTATTGATCATTCGCTAAGTACTCAATGCTGCTTTTTATTTATTCATTTAAAAAATATGAAGTTGTGACAAATCAAAGAGAAGCATCATCAAGTGATGCTTCAATCCTGACTTAGATATTCCACTCGACAAAGTTCTTGAGCAATTGTAAACCTGCTGTATGACTTTTTTCAGGGTGGAACTGAGTCGCAAATAAATTGTCTTGATGAATTGCAGCACAGAACGGTAGGCCGTAGTCACATTGTGCTGCCACTAAATCTGCATTTTCAGGTTGCACATAGTAGCTATGGACAAAGTAAAAGCGACTGTCTTGGGCAATATCGCGCCACATGGGGTGAGATGGATCACGTTGCTGTACTTGGTTCCAACCCATATGTGGAACTTTTAATTCTGCTGAATCTGGGAAGCGTTTGACTGTGCCTGGAAATATACCCAAAGCTTCACTACCACCATTTTCTTCTGAGTGTGTCATCAACGCTTGCATACCCACACAGATCGCCAGTACAGGTTTATTAAATACAGCATTTTTGATAACTTCATCAATCCCTGCTTGTTGCATACCATGGATACAATCACGCATTGCACCTACACCAGGAAAGACGATTTTGTCTGCTTGGGTGATTAACTTCGGATCGTTGGTAATATCAACACGAGCGCCGACATGCTCTAAAGCTTTGCCAGCAGAGTGTAGATTACCCATACCATAATCAAGAAGTGCAATACGGGTCATTAAAGTGTTCCTTTGGTTGAAGCAATGGTATTCGCAGCACGTGGATCAACTTCACAAGCCATACGTAAAGCACGTGCAAAGGCTTTAAATACACTTTCAATTTGGTGATGGCTGTTTTTACCTTTGAGGTTGTCGATATGAATAGTGATTAGGGCATGGTTTACAAAGCCTTGGAAGAACTCTGAAAACAGATCCACGTCAAAACGACCAATCATTGCACGTGTAAATGGAATGTCCATAAATAAGCCTGGGCGACCAGATAAATCTACCACAGCACGGCTGAGTGATTCATCTAATGGTGCATAGAAGTGGCCATAACGACGTAAGCCTTTTTTATCACCAAGTGCTTGAGCAAAAGCTTGACCGAGTGTGATACCACAGTCTTCTACAGTATGATGATCATCAATCTCAAGGTCACCATCACATTCAATATCAATATCAAACAGTCCATGACGTTTGATTTGATCGATCATATGGTCTAAAAAGGGAATACCAGTATTGAGGGTGCCTTGCCCTGTACCATCAAGATTCACGCGAACGCGAATTTTGGTTTCGTTGGTGTTGCGAACGACTTCACTGATACGTTGCGTCATGGACACATTCCTCAAAAAAAGTTTGAAATAAAAAATATTGGCTGTGACAATGTCATGGCATATTAGTTTGCTCTGGAGGGTTAATCAATGCCAATTACCGTACATCCATACACTACACTGGAAAATGATGAAATTCGTGATCAACTGGAACGTATTTACGATACCAGTCCAGAGTTTGCGGATGGACAAGATGCGATTGAACAACTTGAGCAAAATTTAGCTCAGTATACCCTAGTTTATGCTGCTGTATTTAATACAAAAATAATTGGCGCAATTTGGTCTAGTGGGCAGGGGAACAGCCGAGTATTGGAAAATATCGTGGTGCACCCAGCTAATCGTGGTCGTGGGGTTGCTGAACGTTTAGTTGCAGAGGCTTGCCGAATGGAACAAAGCAAAGGTGTGGAGAGTTTTGAGCCAGGTTGTGGTGCAATTCGCCGTTGTTTGATGCATTTGGGTAAACTATAAGTGATTAATTCGCCATTTTAAGCTTAATTTGTTTTAAAAATAAGCTATCGCACGATTTTTTTTAAATCTTGCTTGACGAAAAATGCGGATAATTGTTTAATACGCCCCATCGGCGTGATAGCTCAGTAGGTAGAGCAACGGATTGAAAATCCGTGTGTCCCCAGTTCGATCCTGGGTCTCGCCACCATATTTAAAAACGTATTTAAATGTTTTCAATCCCTGATCCCATCAGGGATTTTTTTTGCATAAAAAATATTCGATCAGTTTAAAAATAAATGATTTTTATTGACTAATTATCTTAGATACGGCTTAATACACGGCATCGGCGTGATAGCTCAGTAGGTAGAGCAACGGATTGAAAATCCGTGTGTCCCCAGTTCGATCCTGGGTCTCGCCACCATATTTGAAAAAGCCTATCTTAAATACAAGATAGGCCTTTTTTATTGTAAAAAAATATAAAAATTAGTTTTTATACTGGGTCTGATGGTATAAATAACGCCACTAAGTGAACGAATAACAATATAAAGTAGATGAAAGATTTATTTTCGACAGGAAGTCGGCTGTATCAACAAGCTCGACCAAGTTACCCTTCAACAGTATTAGAAGCAATTTTAGAACATGTTCCAGAGCGTCAATTGGCTTGGGATTGTGCTGCTGGTTCAGGACAATTTACTCAGGTGTTGGCACCATATTTTGAACATGTTGTTGCTACTGATTTAAGTGCTCAGCAGTTAGAGCAAGCACCGCGTTTGGAAAATGTCAGCTATCAAGTGCAGTTGGCAGAAAAAACCAGTTTCTTTATGCAGAGTTTTGACTTAATCACTGTGGCACAGGCAATTCATTGGTTTGATTTTAATGGGTTCTATCGAGAAGTGCAGCGTTGTTTGAAGCCTGACGGGCTATTGGCTGTGATTGGTTATGGGGTATTGCAACTTGCTGATGTAGAGCTAAATCAGCTGGTGCAGCGCTTATATAAGCAAACCCTCAGTGGATATTGGGATGTTGAGCGCCAATATGTCGATGCAGCTTACCAGACGATCCCATTTCCGTTTGAAGAGATCGAGATGCCTGCTTTATCTATGGACTATCAATGGAATGCAGGGCAGTTACTAAACTATCTGTCTACATGGTCTGCCTTTAAACACTATATGGTGAAGAATAAGCAGGATCCTTTGCAGGAAATTCGTGATTACATCGGGCAGCAAGCTTGCTTGTTTGATCTTAGTTTTCCAATATTCATGCGTGTTGGGCGAATCAATACTGCAATGGCACGAGCGATATAAGAGTGTATGGATCTTTTGAGTGAATATGAATGAAAAAAAAGACCCGCTAAATGATTAAGCGGGTCTTTTTATATTACTTACTGGAGCTTAAGCAATTTTGCTTTGAGCTTCAGCTGTAAGCATATGACCAGTTTCTTCAAAGTTAGCGTGCCAAGACAGCGCTTCACGTAGAATGTGCGGGGTATGACCACCAATAGCACAAGAGCGGTCGAAGTAGTCGTTTAACGCATCGCGATACATTGGGTGTGCACAGTTGTCGATAATTGCTTTAGCGCGTTCACGTGGTGCAAGACCACGTAAGTCTGCAAGACCTTGTTCAGTCACTAGAATATCAACGTCGTGTTCGCTGTGGTCAACGTGAGAAGCCATAGGAACAACAGAAGAGATGTCACCACCTTTCGCAATTGATTTGGTTACGAAAATAGCCAAGTGAGCGTTACGTGCAAAGTCACCTGAACCACCGATACCATTCATCATTTTAGTACCACAAACGTGGGTTGAGTTGACGTTACCGTAGATATCAAACTCAAGCGCAGTGTTGATACCAATGATACCAAGACGGCGAACGATTTCAGGGTGGTTTGAGATTTCTTGTGGGCGAAGAACAAGTTTATCTTTGTATGCTTCGATGTTACCGAATACGCGGTCACCACATTGCTGAGAAAGTGTGATTGATGAGCCTGAAGCAAATTTCATTTTGCCAGCTTCGATCAATTCAAAAGTACAGTCTTGAAGTACTTCTGAATACATCACTAAATCTTCAAAGTTTGAATCTTTAAGACCAGTCAATACAGCGTTAGCAATTGAACCAATACCCGCTTGAAGTGGACCTAGATCTTTAGGTAAACGGCCTTCAGCAACTTCTTTTTCAAAGAAAGCGATAAGGTGGTTAGCAATACCTTGAGTTTCGTCATCTGGTTCAGTCACTGTAGATGGCGAATCTGCTGTGTCGTTAAATACGATACCAACGATTTTAGATGGGTCGATTTGGATTGCAGTTGTACCAATACGTTCGTCGATTTTTGTTAAAGGGATCGGTTGACGTGTAGGGCGGTAGCTCGGGATATAAATATCGTGTAAGCCTTCAAAAGCTGGATCAAGTGAAGTGTTGATTTCAACAATTACTTTTTCAGCAAAAATTGCAAAGCTCGCAGAGTTACCAACAGATGTTGTCGGGATGATGCCGCCATCTTTAGTGATCGCAACGGCTTCGATGACTGCAACATCAGGGCGTTTAAGCTGTTGGTTACGCATTTGTTCAACAGTTTCAGACAAGTGTTGGTCGATAAACATCACTTCACCTTTGTTGATTGCACGACGTAGCGTGTTATCAACTTGGAAAGGAAGGCGACGTGCTAATACACCTGCTTCTGTGAGTTGTTTGTCGAGATCATTACCTAAGCTTGCGCCTGTAATCAGGGTGATTTTTAAAGGATTAGCTTGGGCTTGTTTTACCAAGGCTAAAGGAACAGCTTTAGCTTCACCTGCGCGGGTGAATCCACTCATACCAACAGTCATGCCATCTTCAATGAAAGTAGCAGCTTGTTCAGCGCTGATTACTTTATCGTGGAGTGAAGCTAAACGAATACGGTCCATTGCCATTTTTTTCTCTCAATTACATCTCGGGTATGGTAGGGATTTTACCCATGCCTCAAGTTAATGTGCATCGCTATTAGGCTAAGGTCTAATTTTTCAAATAAATACCACCATAAATTTATTTTATGGCTATTAACTGGTTGATATTTAATGATAAAAAATGCAGTTTTTAAAGCAGGGGTAGGGAAATAACTGCTCACTAAGTGAGCAGTTGCTGGTTTTTTCTAGAGGCGATCGCTTAAACTTTGCTTAATTTTGTCTAAAGTACTGCTGGGAGCAACAGAATCTAGAGCAGCAGGATGTAAAGGCAGTGTAATAATCGCTTCTAGTCCACCAGATTCGCGATTATGAATATAAAGCTCCCCTTGATGGATATCAACTATTCGTTTCACAATTGCCAAACCTAAGCCGCTTCCTTGTACAGTGCGTGCGGCATTACCACGTACAAAGGGTTGCATAAGGTCAGAAATCTGATCTTCAGGGATGCCTTCGCCATGGTCTGCAACACAAATTTTGATGTGCTGTTCATGGAGATAGGCACTGAGTTCAATAGGTTCTGCACCATAGCGCTTCGCATTGTTAATTAAGTTACCAATCAAACGCTTTAGTGAAAGTGAGCGTGCAGAAATGATTGGTAATTCTTGAGGTTCAAAACGTAAATCTAGTGGTTTAAATTGGATAACCAGTTCTTGTAATAGTGAGTTGATATTGGTTTCTTGCAGTTCTTCATCGGAGCCATCACGCATGTATGAAATAAACTGATTTAAAATAGCGTCCATATCTTCAACATCGTAGATAAGACCTGCTTTTAAGAAATCTTCGTCAGGCATCATTTCTGCGCTCAGACGAATCCGTGTCAAAGGAGTTCTCAAGTCATGAGAAATCCCAGCGAGCATAATCATACGATCTCGTTCAGTCTGGTCGAGTGTATAAATCATGCGGTTAAATGCTTGGTTAACTTCACGGATTTCTTGTGGACCATGATTGGTCTCTAAATAGGGCGCTGTGCCTACTTTACTGTACTGGTTTGCTGCATTTTGTAAGCGGCGTAATGGGCGGTTAAGTTGTCTGACTAAAGTGAGAATGATAATAAACGATAAGATTGGTACGCCAAGCAGCCAACCAAAAACCAGTTCTGAACTGTAGTTGGCATAAGTTTTAAGGGGCTCTCGAACCCAGTTACCTTTCATTTCTGGTGTTTGAATCCAGATACTTGGGCTTGGCTTAAATTGAAAATAGACGAGTACGTCTTTAATTGCGAGTTCTTGAGCTAATTTTTCTTCAAGATGACCTGTAATATAGTCAGCCAGTAGTTTGTCTTTTACATTGGGGAATTTTTTCGGATCGGTAACGTATTCAATTCCGATGCGTTTGTATAACCACTGATCAGCATCGAGTTCAGTTTTGTCGTGATAGATGCGTAATTTGGGGTTATTTATAATTTCAAGTTCTAAGGCGATATAGCGCGCATGTTGTTGTATTTCAGGTAAATAGAGCGTTCGCCAAAAAAACCATAAGGTCGTAAACCAGCTAATAAAGACCACAAAAATAACTAAAACCGTGGTCCGCATTGCTGCGGAGCGCGGTTTGATTTTATCAAGGAAACGCTCCCAGGTCGTACGCTTTTTCTCCGAATAAGCTTCGTAGTCTTTAAATTCGCGTAGATCTGAGGGTTCTAATTTCACAGCATTTCCTAGATGAGAGAGGGTGTCTTAAGGTGATTATTCAGCACCATCTGGAACAAACACATAACCTACGCCCCAAACTGTTTGGATGTAGCGAGCACGCGCAGGGTTTTCTTCAATAAGACGACGCAGACGTGAAACTTGAACGTCGATTGAACGCTCCATTGCGCCCCATTCACGACCACGTGCTAAGTTCATTAATTTATCACGTGTTAATGGCTCGCGTGGGTGTTGAACCAAGGCTTTGAGTACAGCAAATTCACCTGTGGTTAAGGTAACAACTTGACCCTCACGAGTTAGTGTACGAGTAGACAAGTCGAGTGACCAAGGGCCAAAAGAGACCACTTCAATATTTTGACTTGGCGCACCAGGGACTTCACGGACTTGGCGGCGTAATACAGCACGAATACGTGCTAATAACTCATTTGGGTTAAATGGCTTAGGCAGATAGTCATCTGCACCTGCTTCGAGTCCAGCAATACGATCAGCATCACTACCACGTGCGGTAAGCATAATGATTGGGGTGTCAATATTCGATTGACGTAAGCGGCGGCAAATGCTTAGACCATCTTCAACAGGAAGCATAAAGTCGAGTACGATCAATGAAAATAATTCACGTTGTAATAAACGATCCATTTGCGTTGCATCATGTGCCGTTTTGACTACAAAGCCTTTATCTTCAAGGAAACGTTGTAATAAAGTACGCAAACGGACATCGTCATCGACTACGAGAATGCGTTCGACGCGATCGGTGTCATTGTGTACAACATCCGTATTTTCAGCAGGTACAACCAAACTCATGATGCACTCCGTAAACATAGTTAATTATAGATATGGGTATAGCTCAGTATACTGCTTAACTTATTGTTAAGACTATGTATCAATTTGCTCAAAAACACAATTTATGTCGAGTATTAAAATACCAAAAAGCAACATCTTAAAGTCTTTGCATTCAATTGCACTGGTTGAATTGTGCAATTTGCTGATTTATTGTACTTTGTTGGTGCTTTGAGTGGTTATATTATATCAGGGTTTTAAAATATATTCGGGGCTATGCTTGATCTCAAAACGATTTGAAAGCGAATGTAAAATAAATATTCTTGAGAAAAACTTGTTAGGATCTGGCAAGTAGCTATTGAAAGCCAGCCAGTGAAAAATTAGTATATAGCCAACTCAAGTCATGATAAGCTCTGCGATTGTAAACAGGACTTCAAATACGCACAGAAAATAAGGAATAATTTTCTTAGAAAATGATTTAAAATCAAACATTTGTGGGTTAATAAAAGAAGAAAATGTAAAACAGTTGTGGATTTTATAGTCTTGGTCTTTATAATCACTAACTTTTAGTCCTTATCCCTGTGGAATTAAACACGATGACTGACTTAGTTCAGCAGTTGGCAAGTGAGCTTGCCGTACGTCCAAACCAAGTAGAGGCTGCCATCAAGCTGATTGATGAAGGTGCCAGCGTTCCATTTATCGCACGTTACCGTAAAGAAGTAACGCAAGGCTTAGACGACACGCAGTTGCGCCAACTTGATACGCGTTTAGCGTATTTACGTGATTTATTTGAAAGACGTGAAAAAGTTATTTTATCACTACAAGAACAAAATAAATTATCAGATGATTTACTGGCTCGCGTAAATGCTGTAGAGACCAAAAATGCATTAGAAGAAATCTATGCACCATATCGTCCGAAACGTACCAGCAAATCGTTTAAGGCTAAAGAAGCAGGTTTAGGTCCAATCGCGGACAAAATCTTAAATGAAAATATTGAACCACAAGTAGCGCTTGAAGGCTTTAGTCATGAAGACTACAGCGATGTTGAGAGCCAACTTGATGCGATCCAACACATCGTTATTGATGAATGGGCGCAAAATATTGCACTGACAACGGCACTGAAGACGATCTTCTCTAAAGATGCTGTCCTCAAAAGTTTAGTTGCAAGTGATGAAAAGAAAGAAGTGGGTAAGAAGTTTAGAGACTATTTCGACTTCTCGGAAAACTTGAACAAAGTACCATCACATCGTTTATTGGCAATGTTACGTGGTCGTCAAGAAAACGTTTTAGGTCTTAAAGTTGATGGTGAAGATGCAGAGCCTTTAGCTCATATCGAAGCTGAATATGCACTTGACCAAATCCAACCTCAAGCACGTCAAGATTTCTTGAAGAAAACTGCTCAGTTATTCTGGTTAGGTAAAGTTCGTCCAAGTATTGAACATTCTTTATTGACTGAAAAGCGTTTGACTGCAGAAGCTGAAGCTATGCAAGTATTTGCAGAAAACTTACGTCATTTGCTTTTATCTGCACCCGCTGGCGCTCGCTGCACATTAGGTGTAGATCCTGGTATTCGTACGGGTGTTAAGTTGGCTGTCGTAAACGCATCTGGTGATGTGGTTGCACACAGCACAATTTACCCATTTGCGCCTAAAGAAGATAAAGCGGGTTCAATTGCTGAACTTGCCCGTCTATGCCGCGAATTCAATGTTGATTTAATTGCGATTGGCAACGGTACTGCTAGCCGTGAAACAGAAGCAGTTATTGCTGAAATGATGGCTGAAAATACTGATCTTAACTTGACTCGTATCACTGTAAGTGAGGCAGGTGCGTCGGTTTACTCAGCTTCAGAGTTAGCAGCGGCTGAACTTCCAGAGTTGGATGTCGTGATTCGTGGTGCAGTTTCGATTGCGCGTCGTTTGCAAGATCCACTGGCTGAATTAGTGAAAATTGATCCAAAGTCGATTGGTGTAGGTCAATACCAACATGATGTTAACCAAACTGGTTTGGCTAAAACACTTGATGCTGTAGTTGAAGACTGTGTGAACGCTGTTGGTGTTGATGTAAATACAGCATCTGCTGCAATCTTGGGCTATATTGCTGGTTTAAACAAAGCAATTGCTCAGCAAATTGTTGAATACCGTAAAGAAAATGGTCGTTTTGACAACCGTCAAGCGTTGAAAAATGTACCACGTCTTGGCGAGCGTACTTTTGAACAGGCTGCGGGTTTCTTACGTATTTTAGAAGGTTCTGAGCCTTTAGATGCTTCTTCTGTGCATCCTGAGCGTTATGCGTTGGTTGAGCAAATTGTACAGACCAAGGCAACGACTGTGAAAGATATCATTGGTAATACAGAAATCATTCGTCAAGTCACAGCAGAAGATTTTGTCAATGATCAAGTTGGTTTGCCAACGATCCAAGACGTGTTAAGTGAATTAGAGAAACCTGGCCGTGACCCACGTCCAGAATTCCGTACTGCAAAGTTCCGTGAAGATATTACTGAAGTATCACAATTAACTGAAGGTTTACAACTTGAAGGTGTGATTACTAATGTGACTAATTTTGGTGCTTTTGTTGATGTAGGTGTACACCAAGACGGTTTGATTCATATTTCAGAATTGGCGAATGAGTTTGTTTCAGATCCACATAAAGTGGTTAAGCCAGGTCAGATTGTACAAGTACGTGTAATTCAAGTCGATGTTGAGCGTAAGCGTGTGAACTTGTCTATGCGTCCTGAAGGTTCAGCTTCTGCTGCTAAAGCTGCGCGTCAACAGCCACGTCGTGGTGAGCAAAATGAACAACGTACTGAGCGTAAGCCACAAGCTAAACGTCCGCAACAGTCGCGTCCACAAGGTGACCGTCCACAGCGTAATAAGCCACAAGCAGCGAAACCACAAGAAAATAAAATTGGTGGTTTAGGTGCATTGTTATTACAAGCTGGGATTAAAGGCTCGAAGTAAGCCTTAAATTTTAGAAAAAACCGCTTAGACGTATATCTAAGCGGTTTTTTTATTACTTTAGTATTTCATTAGTATTTGATTTTATTTAAATCAATAAATTTAAAATGTTGATTCAAGTCACAAATATTTTATATAAGTTGAAATGTCATTACTATATGATTTTAATTCATTCTATTTAAATGACGAATTAATATTAACGTTGCATAGATTTAATTTAGCCAACAGATTTGAACTTTTGCAGTTTTATTATTTTAATTTAAGATTTTAAAGCGTTAATGATTACATTTATTATTGTTGAGAATTCTATAAAAAATGGCCTATTGTGTAGGCCATTTTAGATGAAGAACTTAGTTTATTCTACCAGTGCTCACCTGGAAAAAGGCGAGCATAAGCACGTTGGATCCAGTTAAGTTTGGCTTGTTCGCCCACTGATGCTGAAGAGCTTGGGAATAAATTGAAACCAATAGACATCAATTTGTTGTTAATTCCTGGTGCGACAGAATAGGTCATTGAGGCAAGACGACCCAAGTGGGTTGCTACTTTTTTCGGTCGTTTCACAATCGCATAAGCAATCAGATCGGCAGCTTGCTCTGGTGAGAGTGTTGGTACGTATTTATATATCTTGGTTGGTGCAATCATTGGTGTGCGAACCAAAGGCATATAGATTGAAGTGATCGCAATTTTATGGCTATGTACTTCGGCGGATAAGCAGCGACTAAATGCATCTAGTGCAGCTTTGGAGGCGACATAAGCTGAGAAACGTGTCGCATTGGCAAGTACACCGATTGAACTAATATTAATAATATGTCCATCTCGACGATTGATCATTTGTGGCAAGATGTTGAGTACTAAACGGATCGCACCAAAGTAATTGAGTTGCATGGTACGTTCAAAATCATGGAAACGGTCAATGGATTCATGCACTGCGCGACGAATCGAACGTCCAGCATTGTTAATTAATATATCAATATGATCGACACTTGCTAAAACCTCTTTAGACACGCGGTCAATTTCGGCCATTTCATTGAGATCACAAGGAAAAATCGTTGCTTTGCCGCCTTCTGCTTGAATTTCTAGCTGGACTTGCTGCAAAGTCTCTACTGTACGTGCCAGTAATAATACATGGGCACCATTTGCGGCAAGCTTCTTAGCGATGGTTAAACCAATTCCGCTCGAGGCTCCGGTAATGAGTACAGTTTTACCGTTTACTTTGGCATTAAAAAGTTGCTCTAATTTTTGATTCATAAATTTTCCCTGATCTGCAAAACCATCTCTAAAATACTAATTGTTATATAAAAGGCAAAGCGAATATTAAGCAGCTTTGCCTTTTTCATAATAACTAATATTTTGATTATTTCTAGTGCTATATTCTTTGTTGCAATCGCGGCGAATGATTGTGAAATAAAGCACAGTTGAAATGCGGTTTAAAAAAGATCCATACATGTTTTAGCAAAGGTGGTTCGCATTTTAAACAAACAAAGGCCGAGATTATCGCTCGGCCTTTACTTATTTTACGCTGTTTTAGTATATCACTTAAACTTGTGCTAACGCTTGTTCTAGATCTGCAATGAGGTCATCAATATGTTCGATCCCGACAGAGAGACGAACCATGTCAATACTTACACCTGCAGACTTTAACTCTTCTTCATTGAGCTGGCGGTGAGTTGTTGTCGCTGGGTGGCAAGCGAGACTCTTGGCATCGCCAATATTGACTAAGCGAGTAAATAGTTGTAATGCATCGATAAAGCGGGTTCCGCCTTCACGTCCATCTTGTACACCAAAAGATAAAATCGCAGAAGGTTTACCTTTAAGATATTTTTGTGCGAGATGATGTTGTGGATGGTCTTTTAGGCCAGCATAGTTAACCCATTTTACTTTTGGATGCGCTTTTAAATACTCAGCAACGCGAATCGCATTTTCTGTATGACGTTCCATACGTAAATTGAGTGTTTCAAGACCTTGTAAAATAAGGAACACGCTAAGCGGACTGATTGCAGCACCTGTGTTACGTAATGGCACAACACGAGCGCGTGCAATATAGGCTGCATCGCCAAGTGCTTCGACGTAGTTGACACCGTGATAGCTTGGATCTGGTGTATTTAATACTTTAAAACGTTCAGGGTATTTACCCCAAGGGAATTTACCACTGTCTACAATTGCACCACCAATACTATTACCATGACCACCAATATATTTAGTCAAAGAATGCACAACAATATCAGCACCATGTTCAAATGGTTTAAGTAGTGCTGGTGAAGCGACAGTGTTGTCAACAACAACAGGTACGCCATATTGGTGTGCGATTTTAGCAATAGCTTCTAGGTCGATAATATTACCTAGTGGGTTACCGATTGACTCAACAAAAACCAATTTAGTTTTTTCATCAATCAGGTTATGTAAAGCTTCTGGATCTTGATAATCAAAGAAACGAACTTCAATACCTTGTTTCGGTAAAGTATGTGCAAATAGGTTATAGCTACCGCCATAAAGTGTTGAAACGGATGCGATATTGTCACCAGCTTCAGTAATAGTTTGAATCGCATAAGTAATAGCAGACATCCCTGATGCTACTGCCAATGCACCGATCCCACCTTCAAGTGCAGCAAGGCGCTGTTCAAGTACGGCAGTGGTCGGGTTCATAATGCGTGTATAGATATTGCCTTGTACTTTTAAGTCAAACAAATCTGCGCCATGTTGCGTATCATCAAAGGCATAAGAAGTGGTTTGATAAATTGGCACGGCAACAGCTTTGGTTGTACTTTCAGGGCTGTAACCAGCATGAATGGCTAGGGTCTCATCTTTATACGTCATGATTCCATCATCTTTGTGTGACATTATTTGTGCAGCAAGTGTAGCATTTATCTTTTGCAATGAAAGAGCTAATTCAACCCAATATTTATATTTAAAAATGATATGGATAGATTGAATTCTAAGGAATATTTTTCGATATTTAATCGAGATTTAAAATAAAAATATTCGATTTAACTAAGCGAGTTGGCAGTTTTTCAAGTTTGTGTTGATTGTAAAGACATGCCTTATTTTTTCAGCGCTTTCATCGTATAATGGCGGGGAATTTTTTCGCAAATGCGATATTTAGGTTATTTAACTGAGGAGTCCTACGTGGCCCAATATATTTACACGATGAACCGTGTGTCCAAAATGGTTCCGCCTAAGCGCGAAATCTTAAAGGACATCTCTTTATCATTTTTTCCTGGTGCAAAGATTGGTGTACTAGGTCTAAACGGTGCAGGTAAGTCTACATTGCTCCGTATTATGGCGGGTGTAGATAAAGATTTCTCGGGAGAAGCACGTGCTCAACCGGGGATCAAAATCGGTTATCTAGAGCAAGAACCACCACTAGATCCAAATAAAGACGTTCGTGGTAACGTTGAAGATGGTTTACGTGAACCACTTGATGCTTTAGCGCGTTTGGATGAGGTTTTTGCTGAATACGCTGCAGAAGATGCAGACTTTGATGCACTTGCGAAAGAACAAGAAAAGTTAGAAGCAATCATTCATTCATGGGATGCACACAATCTCAATAACCAGTTGGAAATTGCGGCTGCCGCATTGAACCTACCGGCTTGGGATGCTGACGTAACATTGCTTTCTGGGGGTGAACGCCGCCGTGTAGCTTTGTGTCGTTTGTTGTTGTCTAAACCAGACATGTTGTTACTAGACGAACCAACGAACCATTTGGATGCTGAATCAGTAAGCTGGTTGGAACGCTTCCTTAAAGACTTCGCTGGTACAATTGTTGCGATTACCCATGACCGTTATTTCTTAGATAACGTTGCTGAATGGATTCTTGAACTTGACCGTGGACATGGTATTCCTTACCAAGGTAACTACTCTTCATGGTTAGAGCAAAAAAATGCTCGTTTAGAACAGGAACAGAAGCAAGAAGAGTCTTTTGCTAAAGCCTTGAAAAAAGAATTAGAGTGGGTACGCTCGAATGCTAAAGGTCAGCAAAAGAAAAACAAAGCGCGTATGGAACGTTTTGAAGAGCTTAACTCTAAAGAATTCCAACAGCGTAATGAGACTTCAGAAATTTATATTCCACCTGGCCCGCGCTTAGGGAATAAAGTTGTTGAAGTTGAAAACATCAGTAAGTCTTTTGATGGTCGTCTGCTTTACGAAAACCTTTCTTTCACTGTTCCACCTACAGCAATCGTTGGGATCGTGGGTCCAAACGGTGCAGGTAAAACAACTTTATTCCGTATGATGACTGGTGAGCAATCACCTGATACGGGTACTGTTACTTTAGGTGAGTCTGTTAAAGTCGCTTATGTTGGTCAGATCCGTGATACTTTGGACAACAACAAGACAGTTTGGGAAGAAGTTTCAGGTGGTCTAGATATCTTGAAAGTGGGTGATTATGAAATCGCTTCACGTGCATATATCGGCCGTTTTAACTTTAAAGGTCAAGATCAGCAAAAACGCGTAGGCGAATTGTCTGGTGGTGAACGTAACCGTTTACAATTGGCGAAAATCTTGCAGCAAGGTGCAAACGTCATCTTGCTCGATGAACCATCAAACGACCTTGATATTGAAACTTTGCGTGCACTTGAAGATGCAATTTTAGTCTTCCCAGGCACAGTAATGGTTGTATCGCATGACCGTTGGTTCTTAGACCGTATTGCAACACATATCTTGTCATTTGAAAATGAACAGCCAGAGTTCTATACCGGTAACTATGCTGAGTATGAAGCTTATCGCCGTTCTAAGTTAGGTGATGACGTTGATGCAAAACGTAAGAAATACAGAAAGATTACTGGCTAATTGAGCTATCAAAATCTGAGTGCTTCAGGTAACTCAGGTGTGATTAAAAATCCCAGCTTAGGCTGGGATTTTTTATGCCTAAATTATGATGAATCTTGTGTTGAGGTGATGCATAGAAAACTAGCAATCTGCTTTTCGCTACATCTAGTCAGTATTTACTTGGTATGAGAAATAGAACCGCTATTATTTTTTGGACGATTTGAACGTAGACATTGCGCTGTATGGATATTATTTCAGATCCAAGCAATCACATTAATCAACACGGTTTGGGGCTAGTTGAAGTGCTTTTGGCCTTACTACTGCTTTCGATCAGTGTACTTGGATATGCCGCTTTGCAGGTGAGGGCTATGCATGCTGCTCAGGAGGCAAGTCATTATATTGATGCGGTTAATCTGGCGAAAGACATGGCTGAACGAATACGAGTTAATCCCCAAGGTTTTATGCAAAAAGTGAATTTTTCTACAATAAATTCAACTGTGACTTGTACTTTGGCAATACCGTGCTCTTCAGGGGCGATGGCGGAATTTGACTTTGTTCAAGTGAGCCATAAGGCACAAGAGCGGGCGATGCAAATTGCAATTTTACCTTGTCAAAGTTCAACGAAAAAACGGCAATGTATTTATGTGGCATGGCGACATAAGAAGGTCGATCAAGCCGAACCGCCAATGACTGAATGTATTCATGCTCGAAACGATTATCCCGATGCGCACTGTTTAGTTGTAGAAGCTTATCCCTATGTGGGCTAGTTCTGCTGGATTTAGCTTGTTGGAGCTGATCATTGCTTTAGTTCTAGGCTTAATTGTGATGTTAGCTGCGGTTACGATGCTGATAAGTGCGCAGCGAATGTTACATTCACAATATGCTTTAGACGAAGTGCAACAACATGCTTACTGGGGCTTGGCAATACTTACTCAGGATATAAGACAAAGTAATTTTAATATGCCTTCAGGCGGACAGATAAATAATCAAGTCAATGGTTCAGGCATCATTTTTAGTCAAGCTAATTTGCCTGAGAGTATTCAACAAAATATTAAAGACTTGGCAACACAACAAGCATATAGCGAAGCTGGAACTTTAGAAAAAAGTGATCAATTGTTAATTCAATACCGGCCATTTTTTCAGTTCAGACAGAGCAATCAGATCAAGCAAAATATCAAAAAAAGCTATATTGCTGGCGTTGATTGTGAAGGGCGGCAAATTGAGGAGAATGCTGCTGATGTTGAGAAAGCAAAGGTTATTGTCAATCGTTATTTCGTTGCCCCAGATCCACAGCAAATCCCCAATGAACCCACTGGGTATTCTTTGTTTTGTGAAAGTGGTTGGTATCGACCGGGTGATACAAATATCCATGGTTTAAACGGTGGTGGGCAGCAACTAGTTAAAAGAGTTGAGGCTTTTAAACTACGTCTAGGTGTACAAGCACCCGATGGTCGATTGGCTTATATGACAGTGAATCAGTACCAGACATTGATGGCTGCATTGGTCATAGATCAACAGCCTTTTTATCAGATTATATCGATAGAGCTTGGCTTTTTAATACGCGCCAGTATGCCCAGCACAATGAAGTCTCAAGCAGATGGACAAAAGCGCTATATGTTGTTAGATCAGATGGTGAGTTTAAGCTCACAGCAACAATATCCATATTATTTAAGACAAGTAGTGAGTCAGGTTGTGGCTTTAAGGAATACACAAAAACTACAGCCCAAGGCCGTGCTAAATGAATAGGCAGAGTGGTGCAACTTTAGTGGTCGTGATGGTTGTAAGTCTATTGATCGCCATCATCACTGTAATCGCGATCAACTCAAGTTACTTAGGGTTGCGACAAGCACGCCAAGGACATATTTATACTTTGCTTTGGCAAAACTCGGATGCGGTTTTATTTGCTTTGGAAGATGTGCAGCTGATTCATCAACCGAAGGCTTGGCATGGCGTATGGGAGTACTTTAGTGACGAGCAACATGTACAGCATGAATTAATATTTTGTTATGACGCATCAGCGAGTGTCATTGATGTGGAGCAGATGGGAGTAATTGATTCACACGGAAAGCTAAGTACTCATCGAGGATTTTGCCAAGCTGATCATGTTGAAAAGGAGTCATTTAGGGGGCTTTCACAGTTTTATATCGAACTGAATCGCAACAGGTTAACGCCATTTTTAGCGACACCTGAGGCGATGAGTTTAGGTCAAAGTGTTGCTCCACATCTCAATCAGCACTATGAAATTACAGTGATTTCCATTTTACCGCAGTTGGGGCTTCAGTCCTTGGCAAGCATTGCTGCTTGTTTACAGCGCTCGAAGTTACAGGCTCAAATTTGTTTATCTCAAATGAATGTGAGGTTCAATGTTCAGCAGGCAATTTATAGCTTATCAGGGAGACTACAAAGGATCGCTTGAAGAGAAGTGATGACAGTAGAAACGAGATGAATAAAAAAATAAAACTCGCCCTAGTGTCCTTGTTCGGCGTTTTGGCTGCCGTGGTGGTTGGTGTGGGGCGCGGGAATGTCGTCGAGGATGGTCTTAAAGCTCAGTGTGAGGCTACAAATCTGGCGCAACAGCATACATTCAGTGTTGAAGAAACAATCTGGCCTGTGGGGATGGGGACGAAGCTTGCTTATGCTGGAGAAGGTGAACAGGGGCGCGGTTACCATGCTTATATTGTTGGCGCTAAAAACAGAACAACATTATTTAGTATTGAGCCAGAACAACAGCAAGTAATTGTTGGAAATACAAGGAAAAGTTTTGCAGCACTACAGTACATGGGGCAGAGTTGGTCTAAACCTAGCTTAGCTTATGTGAGCTGGAAAGGTCAGCTTAAGTTGGTGCTGTTTGTGGGAGGTGGTTATGATGCAACTACACAGGTGAACTGCCGTGATACTCAGTTTCATCACCAAGGTTATCAATGTCCTCATTATGATCCTGATTTGGCTGTGGGGGCTGGTGTCTATATGTTTGATGCTCATAGTGGAGACTTGCTTTGGTGGGCGAGTGCAAGAGCAAGTAGTCCGTTAGGCGCAGTACAGGCGACATACCATACAGAATTAAAATATAGTGTGGTGTCACAGATTAATACGATTGATCGCGATGCTGATGGCTTGGTCGATGCATTATATTTTGGTGATTTAGGTGGGCAAGTTTTCCGCGTAGATTTCGACAATCAGGCTCAGCCCTTGGTGAGACGTGTTGTGCGGATTTTGGATGTGCATCAAGCACAGGGTGGAAGTCCTCGCTTTTATCAAATGCCGAGTATATCTCTTCATCATAAATCTAATCAGCAAGCGCTCTTTGTCCGTGTAGCACTACAGTCTAGCCGTTTTAATTTTACTGGATTAGATGTGCTTAAAGTGCAAGATGGCTTATTTGTGCTTAATGACCATGATATTAGCCGTACTGATTTGTATCACACAGACCAGCTCAATACATTGAATATTAGTCTAGATAAACTTGTGCGTTGGAAATCGACTGCTCAAAATACAGATAATCAGAAGGATCAAGATGCCTACGGTTGGTGGTATCCATATGCTCCTCAAACTCAATCTACTCAAAGCGTTGTTGGTTTAGGCGAAATTTTAGTAATGAACGATGTGCTATATGCACATGTGTATCAAACATCAGAGCAAAATCAAGTGGGTTCGCAGGTCAGCGCATCAAGGAAAGGGTGTCAGGATAGAACTACACCAGCTCAGATGTATTTATACCGCTTCTGTTTGACCCCTCAAACCTGCAATTACTCAAGGCCGAGTGAGGTGCCAAGTCAGTCTGTTTTACTTGGTAAGGGAAGGGGTGGAAAAGAGGTATCTGTGATCATTGAACAAAATATCTGGGCAGATGTTCTATTCAATCTATTCAATATACCATCAGGTTTTTGCCAAGTTACTCCTTCCAAGAACAGTCAGTGCCTTAAGTTTAGTCTGGTATTACAGCGGCTGAGTTGGTCAGAGGCGAAACTTGAGTGAATTTTGTACTTAGATTTTTAGGGCAATAAACAAAAGTCAGTATAAAAATGATACAAAGAAAATCAGTGGATCGGCATGAAGTAAATGATGGAAATGGGGATAAATTTAAAAGAATAAATTCAAAATTGCGGATAACTCAAATATTGAGCTTTCACTTATCTTTAAAATATCGTAAAATATCCGCCTTTTTAGGTTCAACCGAATCTGAAAAGTTTTTCCTTCATGTGAGAGTATTAACATGGTAGTAATTCGCCTAGCACGCGGTGGTGCTAAAAAACGTCCGTTCTATCAAGTTATTGTAACTGATAGCCGCAATGCGCGTGACGGTCGTTTCATCGAACGTATTGGTTTCTTCAACCCTACAGCTCAAGGTCAAGCAGAAAAACTTCGTTTAGACGCTGATCGTTTTGCACATTGGGTTGCTTTGGGCGCTCAGCCGTCTGAACGTGTTGCTTCTTTAGCTGCTCAAGCTAAAAAAGCTGCTGCAACTGCATAAGTGTAGGTAACCCATGACACCAGCACAGAATGTTCCGGAAGATCGTATTCAGATTGGACAGTTACGTTCAGCATATGGATTAAATGGGTGGCTCTGGGTCTATTCCAATACAGAACCTATGAGCAACGTGTTTGATTACCTTCCTTGGTTTGTTGAAACTAAAGCAGGTTGGCAAACAGTAGATGTTAAACGTTGGAAACCACATGGCAAAGGCTTGGTGGCTTCGCTAAAGGGCGTCTCTGATCGCACAATGGCGGATAGCTTAGTTGGCGCTAATATCTGGATTGCCAAATCACAGTTACCTCAACCTGGGGTCGATGAATATTATTGGTCTGATTTGAAAGGTTTAGTTGTACTGGGCCTCGATGAGCAAGAACAAGAAATTAATTTCGGGAAAATTCACGAATTATTCGAAACAGGTGCCAATGATGTAATGGTCGTTCATGCAACGGCAGAGAGCATTGATGGTGAGGAACGTATGATTCCATGGCACAAAGATGTGGTACAGCGAGTTGATCTCGAAGCTGGTCGTATCTACGTAAATTGGGGCGTAGATTATTAGTCCGAAAGGACCAACACAGCAGGAAAAATTGAGGAGTCTGCGGTGTATTTTGCAGTCATAACGCTTTTTCCTGAAATGTTTGAAGCGATTACAGCCTACGGCATTAGCGGACGCGCAGCAAAGCGTGAATTGATACAAGTTGATTGTATTAATCCTCGTGAGTTTGCTGAGGGCAACTACAAAAGAGTGGATGAACGTCCATTTGGTGGTGGTCCAGGTATGGTGATGATGGCAGAACCTCTGTCCAAAGCGATTCAGCATGCCAAACAGCTTGCAAAGCAAGCAGGATGTGTTCATGTCCCCGTGGTGTATATGTCACCACAAGGCAAGACCTTAAATGAACCCGCGGTACAACAATTTGTCAAATATGACGGTTTGATTGTGTTGTGTGGCCGTTATGAGGGTGTCGATGAGCGTTTGATCCAGAAATATGTCGATCAAGAATGGTCGATTGGTGATTATGTTTTATCGGGTGGTGAACTCCCTGCGATGGTGTTGTTAGACAGTATTATTCGGCGTTTACCGAATGCAATGTCTGATGAGCAATCAGCGGAGCAAGATTCTTTTGTGGATGGTCTTTTAGATTGCCCACAATATACCAAGCCAGACCATTTTGAAGGTTTGGATGTGCCTGAGGTTTTAAAGTCTGGGCATCATGCAAATATTGAAAAGTGGCGGTTTTTGCAACGCTATCAGCGTACACAACAGCGTCGACCTGAATTGGTTGAACAGGTGGAACTGACTAAGCAGCAAAAGAAATGGCTCAAAGATTTAGAATCTTAAGGTTTTAAATCTCTCTAGACAGGCCCTTTATTGTTTGAAAAGGTCAACAATAAAAGGGAAAGATAACCGGGTCGATATGCGTTTAGCCTCTATCCCCAGCAGTCATCAGACCTCTTCTGATCTGCACATATTGGAGATTCCCACAATGAGTGGTAAACATCCTTTAGTACAAGCTGTTGAAAATGCACAGTTAAAAACAGATATTCCTGCTTTTGCACCAGGTGATACAGTCATCGTTCAAGTAAAAGTAAAAGAAGGTGAGCGTGAACGTCTTCAGGCATTTGAAGGTGTTGTAATCGCTAAGAAAAACCGTGGCTTGAACTCTGCTTTCACTGTTCGCAAAATCTCTAGCGGTGTTGGTGTTGAACGTGTTTTCCAAACACATTCACCAATCGTTGCTAAAATCGAAGTGAAACGTCGTGGTGACGTTCGTCGTGCTAAACTTTACTACCTACGTGAATTGTCTGGTAAAGCTGCTCGTATTCGTGAAAAATTGCCAGCTCGTAAACAAGGTTAATCAACCGCGTTTATTTGCAGAAAAAAGTGCGCCAATTGGCGCATTTTTTTTTTGGTTAAAAATAATTTAAGTTGGCCAGATAACTTTCATTTAATGAACTGCTTTATTGTGCTTTGTTCTATAAATCTTTCATCTGAATTGTTAACATGAGCACACCTTGGATTAACTCAGCTTTTTTATGAATACAGCACGTCCCAAAATAAAGCGTCGTCACATTAGCGGTGTATTTCTTTTAAATAAGCCTTTGGGCTTAAGCTCTAATGCTGCCTTACAAAAAGTTCGCTATTTATTTCGTGCAGAGAAAGCCGGTCATACAGGAGCACTTGATCCTTTGGCGAGTGGCCTGTTACCAATTTGTCTAGGTGAGGCGACCAAGTTCTCTCATTTTTTACTTGATTCTAATAAACGCTATCACACCGTGATTCAGCTGGGTCGTTGTACCACGACTGGTGATGTTGAAGGTGAAGTGCTTGAAGAGAAATCAGTTCCAGAACTCAGTGCAGCTTTGATTGAACAGGTACTTGCTAAGTTCTTGGGAGAGACTGAGCAAATCCCCCCAATGTATTCAGCCTTAAAAAAACAAGGTCGTCCTTTATATGAGTTGGCACGTAAAGGGATTGAGGTAGAACGAGAAGCTCGTCCTATCCATGTACCTTTGATCGAGTTGATTGATTTCGATCAGAATAGTATTCGACTAGATATTTGTTGTAGTAAAGGCACTTATATTCGCGTACTGGGTGAAGATATTGCTAAGGCATTAGGCACAGTGGGCCATTTAACCTATCTTCACCGTGTTCAAACAGGTGACTTTGAGTTATTGCCTGAATACACCATTGAATATTTAGAGTCGTTAACTGAGGCTGAGCGAGAAGCTTTATTATTGCCATGCTATGCGCCAGTTGCACATTTACCGCAAATACAAGCGCCAGAAGGTCGTGCAGAGTACTTTAGTCGAGGTATGGAAAGTAATATTGATCATACGGCTGAAGCACAAGTTTTAGTGTTTGATGGTGAGCGTTGCTTAGGTTTAGCAGAAATTAGTGACCGAAAACGTTTAATCCCGAAACGTGTTCTTAATCTCTAAAGTGAATAATCAAGCTGATTAGTGATGAAGTAATGATCAGTCATCGCATGATAAGAGTAGATAAGTATGGAATTTGATTTAATCCTGACCTTGGTGTTCTTTGCCTTCTGCGCCGGCGCAATAGATGCAGCTGTAGGAGGTGGTGGATTAATTCAAATTCCAGCATTAATGGGGGCATTTCCCTCTACAGCACCTGCGACGATCTTTGGTACCAATAAACTCGCGTCAATTTGTGGCACTGCTTCAGCGGCCTTTTCATTTATGCGCCGTGTACGTATTCCTTGGCGATTGTTATTCGTCATCGCTATATTTGCAGGGTTGGGCTCTTATATAGGGGCAATGTGTGTCAGTTATATTGCCACGGATGTGCTCAAACCTTTAGTCCTTGTCATGCTGATCGTGATTGCGATCTACACATTTTTAAAAAAACAATTCGGCCAAGATCACGTTGAGCAAGTGATCACAACACAAGTGCTGGTTCTGGCTGCTGTGGGAAGTGTACTGATTGGCTTTTATGATGGTATTTTCGGCCCAGGTACGGGTAGCTTTTTTATTTTTTATTTTATTCGTTATTTAAAAGTGGATTTTTTACATGCTTCGGCACTGTCTAAAATTGCCAATTTTATGACTAATTTTGCTGCACTGAGTTTCTTTGTTCCAGCTGGTCATGTGTTATTTCAATATGGTTTGACCATGGCGGTTGCCAATGTCCTCGGGGCAATTGTCGGTGTTAAGGTTGCACTAAAATATGGTAGCGGATTTATTCGTATTCTATTTTTAATTCTGGTGAGCGTGTTGATTTGTCGTTTAGCTTACCAAATTTTTTGGATTTAAAAATAAATATACAGGTATGTTCCACATCTTGAATGGGGCGATGAAACTCAGGATAGCTGCGGGTGTTTTGATGATTTAGGCTGAAATAAAATGCAAAAGTTACTCTCTTCTTTACTGGCGATTCTAATGTTGTTTGGTTTAAGTACTACGACTTGGGCGAAGCAAGACATGTCTGTGGGGGAGCAGTGCTTTTCTGATTTTAAAAAGCAAAAGGGTTATGACCCAAACTTTATTGAATATTTAAAAAGTGCGGAAGTGATTGCTGAGCAAGTGCGTATTCATCGTTATGAGGAGAAAATAGGGACACAACTGATTCGTACAGTGATTCACGTTCCTATCGAAATTGAAGGCAAAAAAATTGCTACTGTGCTGTGTTTGGATGACCTTTATTACGACATCATTGCTGAGTAATGAAGCCGGTATTCCCTTGTTCAATCGTTATGCGCTGGAATGCCCAAACAGTTTGTGATTTGCCGCTAAGATGCTTTATGGTTCATGAAAATATTAGATCCATATTTGCAGTATAAGAAGCTCAATTAAATGAGGATGATATGACTTAAATCATCGACTCATTTGGCATTGCATCGCACAGATGATGCAATGAGAACAAGGGAGAGGAGTGTCTTTGTTAATCAATAAGCTGATCTATTCCTGAGTCTTTTTTGAGATTGCTCGTTCCCATATAGGTATCAAAAGATTGGGCAAGTAAGCAGATAATAGCCATCACAACGAATAGAGTAATTTTATATTTAATCGCCATCTTTATTTCAACTCAGAGAAAATCTGATAAAAAGATATAAGAATTTAATGATCTAATCTAATATAGAAATAATCCCCACCTATCTAATTATGAGATATGTTAACATTCAAACAATGCACTTATCTGGTTAAAATTGTTGAAGAAGGGAGTTTTATCTCAGCTTCAGAAAAACTATTTATTGCCCAATCTGCCTTGAGCCGTCAAATAAAGAATTTAGAAGATGAACTGGGTTTTATTATTTTTGATCGATCTGAGAAGAGAATTAAATTAACCGCTGCTGGGTCTTTTCTTTATAAAAATATAAAAAAAAATCTGGATTATTTTAATCATTCGATTGAGTTAGCAAAGGGAATCAGTCGAGGTGAAAATAGAACGTTAAAGCTTAGCCATTCGAGTAGTATTATTTTAGATCAAAAAAAACTGCAGCTTTTAGATCAACTTTGTGAAGAGTATGACATTAGTATCGAGTTGAATACGCTTTCTTCTGAGGCTCAAATTGAGGCGATACAGAGTGGTGAGATTGATATTGGGTTTATTCGTCCACCAATTTATCATACGTTAAACGAAGTGAATGCTGTGTGTTTATATGTCGCACCTTTATATGTCGCGGTATCAAGCTCTGATCCAAACTTTGATGATAAGAGCAGTGTGTATGTTGGTGATTTAAAGGATTTTAACTTTGTCTCTACCCCACATGCTGAACGAGGAGGTCTAAGTTATTTAGTCTCTAGTCTTTGTTTAAGTCATGGGTTTTCCCAAAAGAAATCGAGAATATCTTCAAGGAAGCTCTCGCAATTAGACTTAGTGGCACAAGGTTTAGGGATTTGTATCGTGCCTGAAGAGTTTTCTACAGTTTTACCGCAGAACGTCAAATTAATTGCTCTAGGTGACAACAATAGTCAGGCTGAAGTTCAGCTCATCTGGAAAAAAGATAATGACGTCATCATTGAACGCTGTGCTAAATCCATTCAGGATTTTTATCAATGTGTAGACTTATTGGGTATTACATAGCAAAGTAGAGTAACCCTGCGGAGTATGTAATATGTCATTGAATGTAAAATATTTACCAGTCTATAACTATTGCGAAGAACATCATTTAGATATGGTAGGCTCTGCTGCGGAGGTGATGAAGGAAATCTTAAACTATCAGGCTGATCGTGATTTGTTCTTCAGATATGCGATTGCACTGAGAGAGCTTCCTCATCGTTTATTGCATAAGTCAAAACAATCCCAAAAAACCTTTGGCCTTGATAACTTTACTTTACTCGAAAAAAATGGCGATCAAGAAGTTGTTTTTGGTCTGGTCGGTCAATTTTGGAAACTTGATTACGGGCAGGTTGTCATTGATAGTGCAGAGTCATTTCTGGCTTTTGATCAGCTTGGTGATGCAAAACTCATTTTATATTTTTCAATTGAACAATTAGATGACACGCGTTGCCGTGTTACAACTGAAACTCGCGTGTCCTGTTTAGGTGCAAAGGCATTATCTAAATTTAGACCATACTGGTATTTGATTCGCCCAGTGAGTGGTTTAATTCGGCATCGAATTTTAAAACAGCTTCAGAAAAGTATAGCCCAATCTAAAAATATATGAGCATTTTAGTTCACTGATCGATGAACTTGTGGATAACTTGGCGGTTTTCCACACAGACTATTGATCAGTGAAAATGGCATTTATTTTTGATTTAATGATCTATCATTTGGAGAGATGAGTTGTTCAGCTTTTTGTCGTGCAGAGCCAATAGTCACGCCAATCGACGCCATAATGATGCAGGCTAAAGCGACCATTTGTAATGTGCTAATGCGTTCATTGAGTAGGATAAATCCAGCTAAGGCAGCAAGTGCAGGCGATAGACTCGACAAGGTGCCGTAGCTGAGTTTGCTTAAGCGCTTAAGTGCCATTAGATCCAATGTGTATGGAATAGCGGTTGCCAAAAGCGCAATCAGCAGGGCATGTCCCCAATATTGGGTATTAAGTACGGCTTCTGCATTATAGGCCAAGCTAAAAGGCAATAGGCAAAGTGCTGAAATACAGATCGCGATGCTGAGCGCATGCATGCCGATATTTTGATGTGCAACACGTTGACCAAAGTAAATATAAAAAGCCCAACATACACCAGCACCTAAGGCATAAGCGGCACCGAGATAAGAGAAGTGCGCTTGTGCTGCATCTTGCCATGGCACTAAGAGGGCGATTCCAGCAATAGCTAAGCAGACCCAAAGCAGATCCATACGTTGCTTAATCGAAATCAAGGCCAGTGTAAGCGGTCCCATGAACTCTAACCCGACTGCAATACCTTGCGGTAACTTACCCAAAGATGCATAGAATAAGACGTTCATTAGGGCTACAGCGCCTGAATATAGTAGCAGGTCGCGCCAACGTAGATCGCCTAGACGTTTGATAATACGCCAAGAACGAAACATGACGAAAATCATGATGGAGGCAAAGCATAAGCGTAGTGTGACAACAGTGAGTGGGTCCAATACTGCGATCAATTGCTTAGCATATGAAGCACTGACCTGATAAGCCAGCATCGATAAAATCATGAAGCAAATGGCAGTGAGTTGAGTATTGGGCATGACAAAGGCGTTCACAATGGAATGGATGAATTTTAACATGATCCAGCTTATGTCTAATAGCATAACTGGATCTTTGTGAGGCAGAATTAAGATTTTGAAGCAGGCTGTTCGAGTGCTGCAGCTTGTTGTTCACGTTGTTGTCGAGCACGTTGAGTGGTGTAGGTACACCCCATGGAAGCCATCACAATGGTCAGTAGTGCTAACCACTGTGTCCAAAGTAAATACTCACCTAGAAAGATAAAACCTGATAGTGCTGCAATTGCAGGTTCGAGACTGGTCAGTGTACCGAAACTCAGTGGACTGAGATTACGTAAAGCCACCATCTCTAAGCTAAACGGTAGAGCACTTGCCAATACAGCCAGCGCAATAAAATAATAAAGTGCAGGAAGTTCGGCGACTTGTGCTAATGCTGGTGAGAACAATAAAAATGGCAACATGACGACCATACCAATACACATGCCTAAACAGACGGTATGGTTGCCTGATACGCCAGATGGTTTTTGTCCAGCAACAATATACAGTGCCCAGCACGCTCCTGCACCTAAAGCAAGTGCAATACCGATAAGGTCCAAGTCTTGTGCTGATTGATCGAAGGGAAATAAAAGGATAATACCCAATATGGCCATACCCACCCAAACAAAATCAAAACGTTGTTTTGCGTAATATAGTGCAACACCGAGCGGGCCAATAAATTCGAATGAAACTGCAATGCCAAGAGGTAAACGGCTAATCGCCGAATAGAATAAGATGTTCATTCCTGCTAAAGCACAGCCATAGCTTAAAACCGCTTTCCAGCGTACTTGACTAAAGTTAATTTTCCACGCTTTGAATATAACTGTCAGGATAATTGCGCTGAGTAAAATTCGCATAGCAGCGACGGTGAGCACAGGAAACTCATGAAATAGAACTTTAGCAAGCGAACCACTACTTTGTAATGAAATGATTGCTAAGAGCAGCAAGCCGATTGCTTGCAGCTGAGGAGCATTTTTAAGGAAGGACATAGTCTCACCAAATCGATGGGCTTGTGGCTTGAGATCACTTTGGAGATCTGATTGGGCCTCTTGTAAAGGCAAAAAAAACCACAGCTTGTATTTGATAAAATTAACACGATATCAAAATACAAGTGTGGTTTTTTAGCAATGAAAATGTGTCGCTAAATTGAGCTTAGCCCAGCATTTTCAATGTATAGAAACGCTTAGAATAAAACACGAACGCGGATTGTACCTTCAACTTCGTGTAACGTATCTAAAGCTTCTTTAGATGCAGTTGCATCTACATCCATCACTAAATAACCAACATCACCTTTAGTCATTAAAGATTGACCAGAGATGTTAATGCCGTGTTCAGCAAAGAGGTTGTTGATTTTAGATAACACACCCGGAACGTTTTGATGGATGTGCAATAAGCGGTGTTTGCCTTCAGTCAATGGTAATGCGATTTCTGGGAAGTTAACCGCAGATAAAGTCATACCTTTGTCAGAGTAAGCAACAAATTTTTCAGCAACTTCAAGACCAATATTGGCTTGAGCTTCCATGGTTGAACCACCCACGTGTGGAGTCAAGATCACGTTGTCCAAACCGCGAAGTGGTGAGATGAACTCTTCACCATTTGCTTTAGGTTCTTTCGGGAATACGTCAACTGCAGCACCAGCAACATGGCCAGATTTGATTGCATCAGCAAGGTCTTCGATGACAACACACGTACCACGTGCAGCATTAAGGAAGATTGAACCTTGTTTCATTTGTGCAAACTGATCTTTGCCAAAGAAATTACGAGTAGATGGTACATCTGGAACGTGTAGCGTGACGACATCAGCATTCGCTAATAATTCGTTAAGGCTACCCACTTGGCGTGCATTACCCATTGGCAATTTAGTGACTGCATCATAATAAATGACATGCATACCCAAGCTTTCAGCTAAAACAGAAAGTTGTGAACCAATTGAGCCGTAACCCACGATACCTAGCGTTTTACCACGAGTTTCAAATGAACCTGCTGCAGACTTGTTCCAACCACCACGGTGACAAGATGCAGATTTTTCAGGTACACCACGTAACAATAAGATTGTTTCAGCAAGAACCAATTCAGCTACAGAACGGGTATTAGAATATGGTGCGTTGAATACTGGAATACCGCGTTCCATTGCTGCTGTTAAATTAACTTGGTTAGTTCCGATACAGAAACAACCTACTGCGATTAATTTGTTGGCAGCTTCAAATACTTCTTCAGTCAATTGCGTGCGGGAACGGATTCCAACAAAGTGCGCATCAGCAATAGCTTCTTTAAGCGCATCGCCATCAAGTGCTGTTTTGCGATAATCAATGTTGGTATAACCTGCTGCATTTAAGGTGTCGATTGCATTTTGATGCACACCTTCAAGCAATAGAAAACGAATTTTATCTTTAGGTAGTGAAAGATGTTGACTCATTACGGCTCCGCTACAAAGGCCAAATTTAGTGGCAGTATATTAGCACACCAAAGCGACTATACGCATTTGCTTTCAATCGTTGTATGCTGATATTTTTTAAACGTTTTTGCTTCATAGTGTTAGTTTTAATCATTTTGAGGTGATTTTACTGTAAAAGCTTGATGAATAAAGCCTTTGATAGCGTACTGAACACGCGATTTTAGCCGAGTTTTGGTCGAGTCTAGCCAATTCAACTAAGCCGATTGTCTAAAAATGCCTTATACTACAAAGCCTAATCAGGCAGTTTCTGTACTGCTGAGTCAAATATCATGTGCTTGTCTGTGATCTTGTCTATGATCTGGACAGTGTAAGCAGCTCGCTACTGTTCATGAATTTGCTGAACTTTTACCCCGTGTCTTACTTTGCTAGGTCTGCTGACAATGAATGCTCCAGTCGCTTTAAACCCCGAATTACTGACCCAATTGACCGCTATTGTTGGCGAAAATCGTATTAAAACGGATAGCGATAGTCTCGAAAATTGGGGACGAGACCATACTAAGCACTTTGATCCAAATCCATCGGTTATCGTGTTCCCATCAAGCACTGAACAAGTTCAAGCTATAGTTAAACTTGCAAATCAGTTCAATGTTGCGATTACACCGAGTGGTGGTCGTACTGGGCTTTCTGCTGGTGCTGTAGCAAGTAATGGTGAAATCGTAGTGAGTTTGGACAAAATGAACCAAATCCTACAGTTTTTACCTGCTGACCGTATGGTGCGTATTCAAGCTGGCGTGGTCACTGAACAATTACAAGACTATGCAACTGAGCAAGGGATGTATTATCCAGTTGATTTTGCCTCTGCAGGTTCTTCGCAAATGGGCGGGAATATCGGGACCAATGCGGGTGGTATTAAAGTCATCAAATATGGCATGACACGTAACTGGATTTTAGGTCTTACTGTAGTGACAGGTAAGGGCGATATTCTCCGTTTAAATAAAGGCATGATTAAAAATGCAACCGGTTATGCGATGCAGCATTTATTCATTGGTGCAGAAGGGACTTTGGGGATTGTGACTGAAGCTGAAATTAAGCTTGAACGTCAACCACATGATCTTCAAGTGATCGTTTTAGGTGTACCTGATTTTGCTGCGGTTATGCCGGTACTTCACGCATTTCAAAATAAAATCGATTTAACTGCATTTGAGTTCTTTGGTGAACTTGCAATGCAAAAAGTACTCGACCATGGCCACGTACAACGTCCATTTGCAACTGAATGCCCATTTTATGTATTACTAGAGTTTGAAGCGCCGTATGAGCCAATTATGGACGCGGCGATGGAAATCTTTGAACATTGTATGGAACAAGGCTGGGTGCTAGATGGTGTGATGAGTCAAAGCCTCGAGCAAGTACAAAATTTATGGCGCTTACGTGAAGATATTTCTGAATCTATTGCGCCATTTATTCCATATAAAAATGATATTTCAGTTCTAATTAGTCATGTTCCTGCATTTATTGAAGAAATTGATGCGATCGTGTCTGAAAACTACCCTGATTTTGAAATTTGCTGGTTTGGCCATATTGGTGATGGTAATTTACACCTCAATATCTTAAAGCCAGCTGATTTGAGTAAAGATGAATTCTTTGCTAAGTGTCAGGTAGTTAACAAATATGTATTTGATACAGTGAAAAAATACGATGGTTCGATTTCTGCTGAACATGGTGTAGGAATGACCAAAAAGCCGTATTTGGACTACACCCGTAGTGCTGAAGAAATAGAATATATGCGTGCATTAAAACAGGTTTTCGATCCAAATGGTGTGATGAACCCTGGAAAACTTTTTGATTTAAAATAATATGTTGTATTGAGTCGCTAAGACTTATAAAACCACACTATATCCAGATATAGTGTGGTTTTTTCAATTGAAAGTAGAGAAACATTGCGCTGTTTAACAATATGACTTAAATTTTGCAGAAATACATTATTTATAGAGAGCTGACCATGCGTTTGATCCTTGCTGCCACACTCCTCGCGACTGTGAGTCTGGCTGGCTGTAATAGCCTTCAATCTCTTTATCCATCAGCATTAAAAACTGAAAAGAACGTAGAACAGAAAACACCGCCTAAGCTTGTACAACCGATCGTACAAACGCCGTTGCAACAGCTACATCGTTTACAACCTGACTTAGCCACTGAGTTAAATCAAGTTTCTATCCAACAGGTATTTAATCGCGTCGAATCACCGACTGCTGCACAAGTAACCGTCATACAATCAGGATTGATGGATGACTCCATCGATGCAATCCGAACGGTTTATCAATTTAAACGAGAAGATACGGGTCACTGGGCATTGAAGCAAACTGAAACCAGCTACAAATGCCAGCGTGGTAACAACAAAAAGCTTTTTGAAACAAAACCTTGTGCTTAACTCTATTTCATAATTAAGGTCTTAGACGGGCTTTCATTGAAGAGCCGTTTATAATCTGTAGAAAACTGGGAGAGATGCCAAAAACCCCAATAGCTTGCGGCATCTCCAATAGAAATTTTATTTTTTGCCTGTTGTAACATGCGACGTACACCATTTAAGCGCCAGTATTTTAAAAATAAAGAGGGGCTTTGCCCTGTGACAATCTCAAAATAATTTTGTAGGGTACGTTTGGAAGTTTGAGTGAGCTCACAGCATTTAGATAGTGATATTGGCTGATCTTTATTTTCAATTAAATAGTCGATTAAATATCTAACGACTTCATAGGCTTTACTTTTGGAAATCGCATCATGAAAAGGGCGATCGTGTTCAGTATGAAAATATCGGTAAGCCAAATCAATGAGATCTGATTTGAGATACTCGCATTGTAATGCGCTCAGTTGACTATGCGGATTATGTTGAATAAAAGTAATCATCTCGGTCATTTTTAGATAGAGCTGCATATTTAGTCTTTTATTTTTTATTATATTTTTAGCATCATGTAATCTTTGTAAATCAAACTCTTGCAGTAAGGCTAAGGGGAAATGTAAGGCATAAAACAATGAGTTTTCGGGTGTCTTAATGATGACTTCACTGTCTGGATAGATGCACATCACATCGTGCTGATCAATTGCTTTTCCCATCCATAGTACAGGTTGTTGAATTTGCCTAAATAAGCCAATACAGATGACATCATCTTTGGCTTTACCTTGTTGAAAAATGCACGGTGAGAGGTGTTCTTCGTAGATCCCGATCTCATCTAACCAAAAGCTATTGAGCTGGCTACTAAATTTTCCTTCAGAGACTTGATGATAGAGAAAGTCCCATTCATTGATTAAAGCGGTATGCTGAGAAAGGTTATTAATATTGGGATATGACTGATAGCCTAAGTCGGTCGTTTGATGTTGTAGCGTCATCACCAGCTCCATCTAAATACAGTAAACTCATCCTAAATTCACTTCTAATCTACTGAACTCACAGCAAGATTGCCATGAGTTCAGGAACTAAAATATGCGACTTATGCAGTCACTTGTTTAAATGCAGATTTGAGTGCATTAATCAGTACATCACAGCCGGCTTGATCAATCGTGAGCGGTGGTGCTAGGCAGAGTTTAGTACCAATAGGACGAATCACAGCACCTGCATCTCGGCAAGCTTCTGTTAAACGACTAGCAATATCGCTATCTGCATCGATTGGCTCTCTGGTTTTTTGGTCTTTAACCAGATCAAGAGCAAGCATCAAACCTTTACCACGTACTTCACCGATTAACGCATATTGCTCTTTGATTTTTTGTAGCTCAGTGAGTAAGTAGCGGCCCATTTGAGCTGCATTTTCAGGTAAATTTTCTTTTTCAACGATGTCGAGGACAGCCAGTGCTGCTGCACAACCTAGAGGATGTCCGCCATAGGTATAACCATGCATGAACAAACCTTTATGATCGTTGTTGTCATAAAATGCTTTGGCAATACGGTGGTTAAATATCGTTGCTGAAAGAGGTACATAACCAGAGCTTAAGCCTTTTGCAAGGGTCATCATATCTGGCTTTACTCCCCAACCACGTGAACCAAACATGCTTCCTGAACGGCCAAAGCCTGTGATGACCTCATCAGCAATGAGTAAAATGTCATATTTATCGCATAACTTACGCAGTGAAGGCCAGAAAGCATCAGGTGGAACAATGATACCACCTGCACCTTGAATCGGTTCAGCGATGAAGGCTGCGATGCTGTCTGCACCGTGATATTGAATAGTACGTTCAAGCTCATCAATGACCAGTTGTGCAAGTTGATCAGGATCTTCACAGTTCCACGGATTTCGATAAAGCCAAGGTGATTCGATTTGTATGCACTGTTCGAGGAGTGGGCCGTAATTCATCTTAAATACTGGCATACCGTTGAGTGAGGTCCCACCAATATTGACACCGTGATAAGCATTTTTTAGTGAAATTATACGAGTTCTTTGCGGTTGTCCTTGGAGTACCCAATATTGGCGCGCAATTTTGATCGCAGTTTCAACGGCATCTGATCCACCACTGCCGTAGACTACATTGGCCATATCTTCTTGGGCAGTCATTGCGATCAATTTATTAGAGAGTTGCTCAGCAAGTGGATGGCTAACTCCTGCAAACAATTGATAGTAGGAGATTTCATCCATTTGTTTTTTGATAGCATCTTTGACTTCTGTACGATTGTGACCGACATTGACACACCAAAGTCCAGCAAAGCCATCGAGCATTTTATGGCCTTTGTCATCCCAGACATAGAGACCATCGCCTTTAACTATGCGTAATGGTTGTTGTGTACGCCATTCATTTGGGTGAGAAAGTGCGTGCCAAAATTGATAAGTACTCTGAGTTTTGTTTTCAACGAACTGGTTCATAATGTCTATCATCCTGATCTATATTTGTTTTGATTCATCGCATTGAATAAAGCTTGGCGATGTCTTAGAGCATAGAAAATATGAAATCATCAGGGTTATCGATATTATGCAAAATGGCAGATTAATTTTTAAGTGATCAGTAATTTAAATAACAACAAAGCTCGTTTGGAGCTTGTGAGCTGAGCAAGCGAGCATTGTTGTTATGTATTTTGTTCAATATAAATCTCTTAATGACCTATAAATGCATTAACAGATTAGTCATATTGAATTGTCATTGTGGCAAGTCCTGTTACCCGACCAGGCGTTACGCTTGTAGCACTTTGATAGTAACGTGCAGTCATTGGGACTTGATATTGCACGGTTTGATTGGAGTTGACGCTGCCAAGTTCAAATTTATCATTGTTGGAAATCACTTGTTTGCTTGGACCTTCCCAAAGGAGTTGTGTCGATACACCTTGAGCTTTGTTGTTGTCTGAGGCAATGTTTTTAATCACATTTTGTGCTGAACCTTCGGGTGTAAAATCATAACTTAAACTGATCAGATTTTTTTCCGTATAGCCAGAAGGGTTTTCACCACCATTACATAAAATAGTCATATTAAAAGCTTGCTCTGCCAAGGTCGTACCCACACCTTTGAAGTCAGCTTTGGTCAC
Organism: Acinetobacter rudis; assembly: GCF_000829675.1. Classification (GTDB taxonomy): domain Bacteria; phylum Pseudomonadota; class Gammaproteobacteria; order Pseudomonadales; family Moraxellaceae; genus Acinetobacter; species Acinetobacter rudis. Next base: position 52,152 of record NZ_BBRX01000017.1, on the reverse strand, counting down.
AGGCGCGAGCTCAATAAAGCGGTTGGTATTACCTTGAATTTCACAAGAAGACGAAGCAATGGTAATGGCATTACCGTATACAGTTGATGTAAGCACAGGTACAGAATTGTCTCTATAGCTATAACTGCTATAGCGACCAGGTGAAAAAGCACCTGAACCTGTTACTGCTGCTGTTTTAATGATTTCTACCACAAAGTAGCCTGGGCTGAGTCTGTACTCGCTCGCAATAAGATTACGTACATAGGGGTAATAGCCTGAGAATTGATCATCTTCTAGTGCCTTACGATAGAGTCGAATACCAATTCCTTGAATATTGGTGTTATAGACTGAATCGCCAACAGGACTTAAGCTTGGATTTTTGTCTAGGACAGCGTGAATCGTACTGCCAGAACCATCACACTGAGATAAAGAGCCATTGGGCACAATGACAAAATTTGCTGTATGTAATATTTGACCCACTGTATGGCTTGGACGTACAACAACACGCCCGACATTCATTGGGATATCTACAGTCGCAAAGCCTGGTTGAGTAATACACGCTGCATTAATGCTTTGCCATGCACCGAGACATAAAATGCAAAGCGCTGTTTGAGTTAAGCACTGATTCATTGACAAATCGCCTCCGTTACAATCGCATCTTGTTGTTTTATTTTAAGTTGTTGACTAATGTCATAATCAATATGGCACTGTACTGTATTGTTCTCACCCCAATGAACTTGCAAATGATCTTTACTGAGGGGGCTACGCAAATAGATCATGCTTCCTTGTGCGACCATACCAACAACTTGTTGGTCTTGATTGGTGACTTGAGCTGCGAAAGGGAGGTGACCACCATCTTTGGTACGTGTATGGATATAGATGGCGTAGCCTTTTTTGGTGTTGAAATCGACTTTAGCTATAGCGCCAGCAAATGGTGCGATACGTTGACTACTCTCTTCAAGTTCAACGCGTGTAGACATATTTTGTGGATCTAAAGTGACATCGTTTAAACGGTAGGGGGTGACATAAGGAATCACCGCATATCCTGCTTTATTGATGCTCAGTCCTGCAACGTTATTGACTTTGGCCCCAGCCGCATCTGGTGCATAAACCAAGACCATGGTTTGTCCTTGTTCCGCGCCAAATAATACTCCACCTGCATGTGCGACGATATTTCCGCTGACATTGAGCATCGCCTGCTGATAACGATCTGCAATATTATAGCTACTTGTTAATGTGGCGTAATTGGTACGATATCGCCCATTAATATTCAATGATGGTTCAGAATAATCTTGTCGGGTAAAAGAAGCACCGTAGCTAAAGCGGTCATTGACCATACTGCTGATGCCAATATTCTGGCTATGCTGGGTAACTGCTGTGTTGACATTGATTGTGTTTTGAAATCCAAAGGGAAGGATAAACTCATCATATATTCAGTGTCATTGCTACTATGGGTAGAGCCATATTGCACTTGACGTTTATTTGCAGATAAACCATATGTTAGACCGCGATAGTTATTGGTATACCCGATTTGATACTGTTGTAAGGTTTCATTACGGTTCCAATAGTCAAGCCAAGAACCGACAACATAAATATTGCCCCAATTTTGAGAGAGACCTTGGTCAAGGGTAATTTGGAATTCACTGCGTTGCTTGCCATGTGCGTGAGTATCAATGCCTTTACTTTCTAGATCTTGTATCCACACTGCATCACGGAAACGATAGAAATCCTCTGTTGAATATCGATAAGCTGCAAGGGTAAGGTTAGTGTTGGTTGGGGAGAATAATTTGCTATAACTGAGCTTAAAACTTTGCCCCGATTTACTCCCTTGATGTTCAAAGTCTGCGTTGGATTGAGTGACGTCAAATGCAATAGAGCCAATTGGTGTTGCAATAGCACTTCCGAGTAAGATTGCAGCATAGTTTTCAGCAACTTGTAGGCCAGTATAGCCTGTTAAGTAGTTATTGATCCCATGCTGATATTTAATTTGACCGAACCATGGTGTGGCATCAATATGGTGATCACGAAACTGTCCAAGTGTTGCTGAGTAGCGGTTTAAACCTGGGCGCAGCATTTGAACTACCGATGAATACGGCACGGTAAAACGTTGGATCTCACCATTGGCTTCAATGACGGATACTTCAAGTTCTCCACCAAATCCTGTTGGATAAAGATCATTAATCTCAAAACTACCAGCAGCTACTGTCGTTTGATAGAGCAGTTGACCTTGCTGACGAATTTCAACTTTGGCATTTGTTTTTGCATTACCGCGAATCTGGGGAGCATACCCCAACATGCTGTTAGGTAACATTCGGTCATCACTTGAAAAGTCAACTCCACGATAAGCTAACGAGTCAAAGACCTCACCATCAGTAAAGCTATCTCCAATGGTAACCATGCCCCTATAGTTAGGAAATGCACGTTGCAGATAAGTGCTATTGGCTTGATAATCTGACCTCGCTTGACCATCCGCTGGTTGGCTTAACCATTGCCATTGACCATTATGTCTCAATTGCCAACTGGCAAGATTTATTCCAGTGTTCAAACTAAGAAAGGCATTGGTACTGTCTTTGTTGTGGTTGGAGTCACGGTTAAAAATCTTATAAGCACTACCGCTATAAGATAAAAAACCTGCATTAATTCCACGATTCCATACGCTTGGGTCTATATAACCCTGCGCATTTTTCTGTAATGCGATTTGTGGAATAGAGATATCCAAACGTAAACGTGAGCTATCAAATTCGTAAAAAGCAGCTTCAATCCATTGTTCAATGTGATAACAACCTGTAGAAGATAAATTATTTTGTAGTGTTAGGACTTGTTTCTTTACACCATATTCAAGTAATTGGGTCTCAGTAAAACAGGTTTGGGCTTTTGATTTATTTTCACTATTTTTAAATTGCACACGACGTTTGCCGAACCAAGTATTGTTGACATATATATCAACATTATACTCACCCGCTAAAATTGGGTTTCCGTACCGAAAAGTAGAAATATCAACTTTTTGTGCATCACCAATTAGAAAACTTGAGTCAAAGTCAGCCGCTGTTACTACTGGAGCTGAAGTAATATTTTCGGCTTGTACCGTCAATGGAATCGCGAAAGTTATCATACCGCTAGCAAAATAAAAGCGGATATGGCGCCTAAAAAAGTGAGAGGGTGAGCTGTATGTGGACATAATTACCCCGCCTATTCAAATGAGTAGGTCTCTTATAAATGTTTAATTTTTTAAATGGTTAGTGGTCTGTTATTGCAGCTTAATTTTGTGTTCTATACGACCGCCGTAGTCATTAATGTTGATAAAAATCATGTTTTCAACATTGCTACTTTGTAATGCTATTTCTTCAGTTGAAAACGGCTTTAACATCATTCCATGCGGGAGTAGGTCAACTTGTTGTTCACCTTTCTTTTGATAAAGGGCCGTTAAGGTGATGTGGAAAGGTGTTGGATTTTTTACATTTAAAGAGTTACCTGTTTTCAACCATTGCAATTGTTCAGCTGCATTATGCGCATCACCTTTAAGCTTAGCTGGTCGATAGAAAACTTTAATCCTTGAGCGAATAGCCAGTTGTAAAAAGTTTTCAGGCGCATCATTTTCACTGCTTGCTGTAGGTTTTGGAGGAATATCAACAACATTAAGCCAAAGTACCGTTTCCTGATTTTGGTTAAATTGCTCAGCCTGTGGCAATGCAGTAATTCTCAGTGTTTGGCTGCGCTCAGCTTCAACTCGTGCGATGGGTGGACTAATCATAAAAGGTGCTTTTGATTGATCCGGTGTACTGTGTGGATTTCCTTCGTCAATCCAAGCCTGAATCAAAGAGGGTTTGCTACCATTATTACTCAATTGTAAGGTGACCTCACGGGCATTGGAGGGATAAATCACCCGCGTACCATGTAGGATAATTTCGGCATGAGCTGCTGTAGCAAAGACAGCAGTGCCAAGTGCAGTTGCAAATAATGCTTTACTCAAGTTCAATTTCATTTCAGCACGCTCATCAGTGTAAATAGGGCACAACAGGACACAGAGTTTTTATACCAAGATAAAAACTCTGTAAGAGCTAGTGATTAATGATAAATAATGGTGTATTGAACAGAAGATTTAACAAGACCTGCACTCGCAGCAGCAGTTGCATAGTATTCAGCATAATAATTGAGGTCTGCGCCAGCTCCATCAGCCACGGTTACCCACTGAGAGTTGTTTTGAGCACCAGAAGCCCCAGCAGCAGTGACAGGAATGAACATATTGTTACTCCCTAGAAGCTGAACATGGACATTTTTTGCGCCAGTCGTATCCATGTTTAAGAGACGTCCACTGTTAAAGTCTACGTTTGAACCAGGCTCAAAATAAGTTGCAACTTTGCCTGCCGAACAATTTGCTAAATTGATTTGGAAAGGTGTACGACCAGCAACACTACCTGTTGTTCCAAGTGTGGTTTTAGAAACTGTAGGTAGCGTAACCGTAAAGTCTTTGCCTGCTGGAGTAACAATGTCACAAGTTTTATCTGTAACTAAACCGTTAATGGTAATGGTCCCATCTGCTGCGTATAGGTTTGACATTACTGCTGTTGTTAATGTTGCGATAAATACAATTTTTTTCATATTGTTGTCTCTAAGTGAATTTTTATCATCTCTTGGTTTTAAGATGGAAACCAAAGAGTGCTATGAAATTAACATTTTTGTGATATATATCCAGAAATCACATATTTTTATCTATAAACACTTGTTTGATTGGATGTTTTATAAATTAATGCCAATTAATAAGCAGGTTTGTTATCAACATGCGTTGTTAAAATTTGATCTTAGGTAGACATAAATATCGTATAAATTAAATTGCGAAGGATGCTTAAACGCTTAGCTAAAAGTGGGTAATAAAAAACCACAGCGTCGATTGAACGTGTGGTTTTAGGGGCATAAATTAAATAATTTGAAGAGCCAGCTGGTTTAGTTGCTATTTACCTATACGCCAGATTGCAATGACACTGGCAAGCACAATCAGAACAACGGAGACATACCAAGGACTAATTACAGCAATACTTAGTAAAATCGCGATGATACTACCGAACATCCAACTACGTTTTTGTTGATATTCCATTTGTAAACGCATGGTTTGTAATTCGCGTAATTGCTTTTCATGCCAAGCCGATTGGTTTTTTAAACCATTTAAGCTATCGATCATTAAGCTTGGTAGATCATGTGCACCAAGAAGTAAGTCAGGAATTTGTTGACCGATTTCTTTGATGTTTTTTACTGGGTTTGCATTTGACTTAATCCATTCAGTCAAAATGGGTTTAGCCAGTTTCCAGATGTCTAATTGTGGATAGAGATCTGTACCCAAGCCCTCAACATGGACTAAGGTTTTTAGCAAGAGCATGAGTTGTGGTGGGATCTCTAAGCGGAAACGTCGCGCAATATCCATGATCTGTACCAAGATACCTGCAAAATCCAATTGATCCATGGGTTTTGAAACCATTGGGCCAACTGTTCGACGCATTTCACGTGCTAGCGCATCTTGATCTGTGCCTGGCGGAATCCAGCCAGCTTGATGCACAATTTGAATAAGCTGCATAAAGTTACTGTTCATGACGGCCAAGAGCATACGTGCTACGGTCATTTGGTCATGTTTAGATAACTCACCCATAATCGCACAGTCGAGCGCAATAAAGCGTGGATTGGCTGGGTTAATTGTTTCTACGAAGACATTACCTGGATGCATGTCTGCATGGAAAAAATTGTCACGAAAAACTTGAGTAAAGAAGATGGTTAGACCTTTCTCAGCCAAGTCAGCGCGATCCATACCCAAGCGATCAAAAGTTTCAATCTCAGAAATCGGTACGCCTGTGATACGCTCTGCCACCATGACATCGTAACTATCCATATACACTTCAGGCACATACATCATGCTTGAGCCTGTAAAGTAGTGACGCATACGGCGAGTATTATCAGCTTCTAGGGTTAGATCTAATTCATTTAAAATAATTTGACGATAATCCTGAATAATCTCAGTGAGATGTAGAGCTCGTGCAGCTTCTATACGTTTTTCAAGACGCTCACCTAACCACTGTAAGATTTCAAAGTCTTGTAAAATTTGTTGGCGAATATTCGGGCGTGTAACTTTGACTACGACTTCACGGCCATCATGTAGGGCTGCGGTGTGTACTTGTGCAATGGATGCTGCTGCAAGGGGTTGCTCATCAAAACGAGCAAACAAAGTATCAATATCCGCTTTGAGGGATTGTTGAATACGTGTTTTAGCAATGGTGCTATCAAAAGGTTTAACACGATCTTGTAGAAGAACTAGCTGCGCTAAGATCTCAGGTTCAATCAGGTCACGACGGGTAGAAAGTAATTGGCCCAATTTGATTGCAAGTGGCCCCATTTCTTCAAGAGCGAGCTTGAGTTTTAACGGATTTTTACGTTCTTTACTTGACCATGCAGCAGGATGCAAACGGATCAAGGACAAAACATGTCGTGCTTTCTCTGGTAATTCTTCCGCAGGAAACAACGTGTCGAGTCTATAGTGCGCTGCAATACGCCAAAGTTCGAGTAAACGTGAAACGTGCGGAATCATAATGCGTATTACCTAGTCTTAATGGGGAGAAGTTTGTGCTGCAAGATCTTGTGGCCCTGATTGCAGTTTATTTTTTAGCTGTGCAATTTTGGCTTCAAAACGATCAAGTTCTTGATTGAGCTTACGGGTATTTTGTTGTAGATCATCCATTTGCCAACGTGCAGCAAATAGACCACTGTCTTCTTTGATAAAGTCCTGAGCAAAAAATAGTTTACTGGCAAAACTACGTTGCAATAGTTTGGGTACAGCCTGTAATTTTCCAATTTCATGCGCAAGAGCAGGACTGATCCAAGGACTCAATTGAGCTGCCAAATCAGGCTCAGCATTTTGAATAATGTTTTGAATATCTTGCAATAGGTGATAATCACCTTGTACAGGAATCGTGCCTACATCACTATTCAACAGCAGTTTTATCAGGCTAACAATATTACTGACATGCAAAACAGCAGTGGCTTCACTGATCGGCTGCGCTTGGTCAAAAGGCCTTTGTTCAAAGATCGATGGTGTTTGTGTATGTCCAGTGACAGTAGGTTCAAGACGAACTTTGTTGTCATCAAAAAACACATCAACAGAAAGCTGAGGGGAGTCGATAATCACCCTCAACATTTTGCCTTGGAGCTGGTTAACTTGGATGCGGGTAATTGCATCCAAGTTAATTGTATGATGAATGATTCGTTCAATTGCACCAAGTGCCAGAATCGACCACATAATTGAAAACCTTAAAGTTTAAAACCACGGTGTACAGCAACAATACCAGCGGTTAAATTGTGATAATCACAATTTTGTAGGCCAGCATTTTCCATCATTCCTTTTAAAGTACGTTGGTCTGGATGCATACGAATTGATTCTGCTAAATACTTATAGCTTTCAGAGTCATTAGCAACCAATTTGCCCATCAATGGCAGTGCTGTAAATGAATAAAGATCATAGAGTTTTGCAAACGGTTCAAATACAGGCTTTGAAAATTCTAAAATAAGTAAGCGACCACCCGGTTTGAGTACACGGTGCATAGCTTGAAGTGCTGCATCTTTATCCGTGACGTTACGTAAACCAAAACTAATCGTTACAAGATCAAAACTATTGTCTTCAAAGGGTTCTAGCGTCTCTGCATTGGCCAAAACAAAGTCAACATTACTACAACCTGCATCAATTAGACGGTCACGACCAACATTGAGCATTGATTCGTTGATGTCCGATAATACAACATGACCTGTAGGGCCGACTTCACGGCTAAATACTTTTGCAAGGTCACCAGTACCGCCTGCGATATCTAGGACACGTTGACCACGACGTACACCTGACATATTGATTGCAAAGCGTTTCCAAAGGCGGTGTATACCAAAAGACATCAAATCATTCATGACGTCATATTTGCTTGCTACAGAGTGAAAAACCTGCGCAACTTTTTGTTCTTTATCAGTTGTATTAATGGTTTCAAAACCAAAGTGAGTCGTTGCGCCAACGTTGCCCGTTTGTGCGCCACGTGGCAAGTTGTAATGTGGGATATTGCTATTTGTTGAGGTTTGAGTTGTAGCTTGAGCTAAACTTTGCTGTTGGCCTTGTGGAGCACCTTCAGGAAGTGTTTGGTTAAGAAAAGGGCTTGGTGTCTCATTCGGTTGTGTTGCTTCAGGCGTTGATTGCGGCTTTTGATTTTCATTCGACATTCGAGTCATTCCTCAACACAAAAAAATTAATATCTCGCAAGGTATTGCATAATGCCAGATTGTTCAAGTTTTTACAGCTTTGTTCCAACAATAGTTAGCCATTATATACTGCAAAAACAACAAAAGGGTGGGCAGTTTTAATGCCCGATCTCAGTTAGTTTGTTGAGAAGGGTTGTGGATGACCGCTGTGTACAGCACTAATGATTAAACGCTCTTTTTCAATGAACTGCTGTAAAAATTTACTGGTTGATTTCATCGGCTTAATTGCAGCAAAACCCTCACCAATAAAACTATACATCAAGTCAAATTGATACTTATGTGCGACACCTTTACACATTTTAAAGGCGGTCAGCAAAATAAATGAACGTAGATATTTATCTAGGCTATGGCCGAGCTCGTCGAGTAATTCCAGTTGTTGTAGTCGAGCTTGTTGCTGATCGAGTTTAATCAAGGTAACACGCATCATTTCGTCGTCAATAGTTTGATCGGCGGGGAAATCTTGCAAAAGTTGAGCTGCAACTTGTTCATCTAATTGCATGGCAAGGAGGGCAAGTTGGATACTTTTTACACCAGTTTGAATTGCTGTGTCTGGAATTTTCTTTTCTGCTTTGTGGGCATATTTGAGTAAACGGGCAATTTGCGCAGCTAAGGCATCAAACTCAGGGCCACCATAGAGGCGATTCATAAAGTACGCTGCCATCAACTGATGTGCAGGTTGAGCGAAGAGTTCTTGATGGGTGTGTTCGATACGATTTTTTAACCATGCTTGTGCTTGTTCTAAACGAAGCTTAAGCTTGGGATCTTGATGATAGGCCAATTGTTGGTACTGTTGTAGTAGCTCATCAAGTGCTGCGAGTTTTGACATATAAAAGCCCAAAGACTGGAGAATTGGCACAGCATAATGGCTGTTGCGCTTTATCTCCATGCTAATGATCAAAAAAAATAACAAATTAAGTCACTAGTGATCAAAAAGTGCATTTCACTCCATAGGATTAATACAAATATAATGTTGATCAATTTTTAGTTTTCCATGCGACTTTGTAGCAATTGTTATATTGAAATGAGTTGTTATACACTGCGGTTAAGTTAAACCTTTTAAGGTTTTCAATAACATGGTTGATGATCATTATGCTTAAAAATAACAATCACTTTAAAGAAATGGATAAAGAGCAGCTCACCTTAAAACTTATAGAGGCACAATATGCGTTGCTGAACTCAGCCGGACGCAACAATGCCAAGAGCTTAGTGGTTTTAGTCAGTGGTATTGAGCTTGCAGGTAAAGGGGAAGCAGTTAAGCAACTACGTGAATGGGTAGATCCGCGTTATTTAGGGGTAAAGGCAGATCCACCAAATATTTTTTCAGAAAAAGAGTGTTTTTGGCAGCCTTATGTCCGTTCTATCCCTGCTGAAGGGCAAATTCAGATTTTATTTGGTAATTGGTACAGTGATTTATTGGCAACAGTTAGCCATGTTTCGAGACCTTTGACGGATAGTGTTTATGATGCATATATTGAACAAATGCGTGCTTTTGAACATGATTTAAAAAATAACAATTGTGAAGTCATTAAAATCTGGTTTGATTTATCTTGGAAGACCCTACAAAAACGTCTTGATGAAATAGATGCTTCGCAGCAACGTTGGCAAAAACTGCATGGCTTAGATTGGCGCAACAAAAAACAATACGACATGTTGCAAAATCTGAGACAGCGTTTTACAGATGATTGGATCGTCATTGACTGTGAAGATGAAGGGATACGTAACCAACAATTTGCTCAACATATCCTACATGCATTGAAGCAACTGCCTCCGCATAAAATGAAGGTCATCGGTAGTTCTTGGCAACAAACAGCTGTACCTGAACAACTGCGCCAGCCTGCGGCTGAAAAAATGGATAAAGCTGAATACAAGGCACAGCTAAAAGAACTTACAGCGAAAGTGGCACGAAAACTCCGTAAAGATAATCGTAATATTTTAATTTTGTTTGAGGGCATGGATGCAGCAGGTAAAGGCGGGGCGATTAAGCGAATCGTCAAGCAGCTCGATCCTAGAGAGTATGAAATTTATAGTATTGGTGTGCCTGAAAAATATGAGCTGCGTCGACCTTATTTATGGCGCTTTTGGACACGCTTAAAGGGAAATGGTGCCATCTCAATTTTTGATCGGACTTGGTATGGACGTGTTTTGGTAGAGCGTATCGAAGGCTATGCTAAACCTGTTGAGTGGCAGAGAGCTTATGATGAGATTAACCGCTTTGAGGAAAACTTGGCATTGAACCAAACACTGGTGATTAAGTTTTGGTTGGCGATTAGTCCTGATGAGCAGGCGAAGCGTTTTAAGTCACGCGAAGAAATGCCACATAAGCGCTTTAAAATTACACCAGACGATTGGCGTAACCGCAGTCATTGGGATGAATACTTAGACTCAGCTGCGGATATGTTGGAGCTTACCCATACAGATGCTGCACCTTGGAATGTGATCGCTACTGATGACAAGTACACTGCGCGGATTCAGGTGCTAAATACAATCTTAGAGAGACTTAAGGCAGATTAATCTACCTTAAGTCTTAAATAAACGTATATGTAATTGGGTGCAACTCAAGTCAGCTGTTAAAAGCTGACTGTCGACATTTGCTGTTTTTGACGGATTTCTTTAGCAAGTTTGTAGCAGTCTTCAATGTGCGCTTGAGCAATTTTTTTCATGATGATATAGCCCAGACCTGCAGCAACGATTTGTCCACCAAGTGGTATAAACTTGGTCACTTGTTTAGTGATGGTCTTGGTGGCGAAATTATTAATTGATTTTTTAATTGCAGTACGTGCCAGTACAAAACCTGAGAACTCGAAGCCTCGTTTACGCAGTTCGTTCCAGTGGACCTGTTTGGTCTTAGGATCATATACGCTGATTTGTTCAGGAGAGAGACCGAAACGGGTATTCACTTCAGGAATTAATATTGACAACATGCTGACATCAATAAGCACATCGAAAAATGGGATAGGTACAAGCGCAGCACCAGCAGAGACATAAGCACGCTTTTGTACTAAGGCCAAACATTCAGTGCGAATGCGTTCTAAATCTAAATTTGGGTCGATAGCATCTGGAATATTATCTATTTTCATGAAAGTACCCACAGTAAAGTTAAGGTTTAAAATACGTGATTTTTATCAGTAAGTGAACTGCCATTGATCAGCTTACTTTTATTTTTAGCTTAAAGCCAAATGTTGCTTAAAATAATTAGCTTCAAATTATTAGATTGAAAAACAGCAACTCAGACAATGGCCTGTTCAATTACATCACTATCAGATTTGCTAAGACTTCAATAAATTTAGCAAAAAAGTACGGCAAAGCTGACTATACTAAAGCCATGGTATTGAAAAAGAACCAGAGTTGCCATAGTGATCAGCTTATTTTAGTTCTTTATTTCAACAGCCGTTATTTACAGTTATGACCGATGGGTCAGGTGTTATTCGAGGGAATATGGGAATTCATGTCATTCAAAGTCAACGTATTGATGTGTTATTAAATGCAGCAGTGAATATGACAACACGTTTGAGTCGTGATGTATTCAGCGTATTTAAAGCACAGCACTTTGTGACCCCTTCGACAGCAGTAGAACAATGGTTAGTACAAAAAATTTCTGAACAACAAGGAATTAGTGCTAATTACCAGTTTCATCAAAGCATCCGTGGTTTACAGTGGTATGCCTATCAACAGTTATTAGAAGATAAAGATAAAGTCCGTAAATCCAATATTCCACGTTTGATTATCAAATGGCGGGTGTTTCAGTTATTAAAACCTATGATTGAGACCGATGAGATCAGTTTACCGACGGATCATCCTGTATTTAGTTTAATTCAGCGTATTTATGACAGTGCAGCATTGCTGGAAAATGGTATTGAAAAACAACTGAAAAAACAGCGTATGTTGTATTGGGTTGCTCAGCAGGTTTCGCGCTTATTTAGCCATTACATGGTTTATCGTGGACAGTGCCAACGTGGCTGTGCAGTTGGACAGTGCAGTTGTCCATCTAACTGGTTACAGGCTTGGGGCAATGATCGGGCACTCGATATCGAAGCGCAGTTTGGATTATTTGATCAGCAGATTTCAACTTTTCAGTTAGAACAAGCCGAGCAGTTGGAGCAGTGGCAGCGTTGGCTGTGGCAGCAAGGTTTTCAGCAAGATTTCCTTGAGATTGAGCAAATTGACCAAGAGTTTTGGCGTGTTTTATCTGATGAAACTCAAGTGAAACAGGCTTTGGCACAGTTACCCTCGCAGTTGATCATCTTTACCTTGCTTGAGTTACCTCCGAGCCAGTTGAGTTTTCTACGGCGCTTGGGGCAGTATATCGATATTTTAATCTTGCACTATAACCCTTCGCAGGAATATTGGGCCGATAGTGTCGATCCAAACTGGAAAAAACAGTACGACCTCAAGGTTAAACAGCGTTTTATCGATAAACATCCAGAAGCAAATGATGCTGAGATTGCTGAATTTTTCCAAGCATTTACCATGAACTTTAATGCTGAGGTGCGTGAATCTCGTCATCCTTTACTGACACGTTTTGGTAAACAAGCACGGGATCACTTCTCGTTATTGTCACATTTATCCTCAGGTGAGGAAGGGAAATGGATTGATGCCTTTGTTGATGAACAGCCAAGTCATTTACTCAGTCAAATTCAGTCTGATATTTTGTATTTGGTTGAGCCTGTCGCGCAAAGTTATGCCTTGGCTGAAGATGATGACTCTATACAAATACATGTTTGTCATTCTACTTTACGTCAGCTTGAAGTATTAAAAGAACAGCTTAGTCATTGGCTGGCACAATCCACAGCAGAACAACCACGCCGACCTAGCGATATCTTGGTTCTGGTCCCGAATCTGGCAGACAGTGAAGCTTTAATTCGAAATGTCTTTCCACATATTGCCCAGCCAAACTCGGTATTTATCCCTGTAAAAATTGCTGGGGTGGTGGCACTTGATGTCCAAAATGCTTGGTATGCAGTCCTTGGGCGGATTCAACTGAGTCAGGGGCGTTTTGGGTTTGATGAGTTTGCCGAGTGGCTAGCGCTGTCGGCCAACCAAACACGCTATGGCTTAGACATAGATATGACTGAACGGATGTTAGCGCTACTTAGCGGTGCAGGCTTTAAACGGGGTCTAGATCCAGTGCAGCTGAGCCGTCATTTACCTGCGGACGATCAGGATTATCGCTATAGTTTTAAATTTGCTTTAGATCGTTTGGCCTTAGGACTTGCTATTCCTGAGCCGCGTATTTTTGCAGATGTACTGGCCAGTGCGGATGTGAGTCGCGATGACTTTGAGCTGGTCAGTATCTTGATTGAAATTTATCAAGACTTTGCCAAGCGCCGAGATTGGATGATCTTACATGAGCTTGGACAAGCACGTTCAGTTGATCGTTGGTTGTGGTGTTTATTACAAGACTTAAACGAGTACCAACAGGCAGGAGTTGATGTCTTAAAGCCTGTTGTTGATATTGTGAAAAAGCAAGAAACCATGCTGACCTTAGCCTGCTTTTATGCAGGACAAGAACAATCAAAGTTATATCAGTTCCAACTTCCATTGCCTTATTTGCTTGATGAAATTCAAAGTGCTTTAGACATGCAAGTGGATCAGGCCGTACCAACTGGACAGGTTACTTTTTGTCAGCTCGGTCAGATTCGACCTGTTCCTTACCAGTTAATTGTGATGCTTAATTTGGACAGTGGAACATTTCCAAGTCGTAATCAGCAAGTTCCTTTTGATCTGATGCAATTACTTCGCCCACAGCTAGGGGATCGATCGCGACTTGAAGATGATCAAGGTGCGTTTTTAGATGCGTTATTGTTGGCCCAGCAACAACTGTGGTTGTTTTACAACGGCTTTGATATGCAAGATGCAGAACCCCGTGATCCTTCAAGTGTTGTTCAAGAACTCTGTCAACATTTGGCCTTTATTTGTCGGGAACCTGAACAGGGCACAACATCTACTGCGCTTAGTGCTGTGGAACAGGCCTTAGAAATCCCCGTACAAATTCGCCAGTTATACCGCATTCACTGTTTACAACCTTTTGATCCTGTCGGCTTTCAGAGTGAAGAAAATACACGCTATCAAGATCATTGGTTTTATTTAGCACAGCAATTACAAAACAAAGATCATAATGTACAACGCCAGCCTTGGGTAAATGCTGCATTAGACATTGAGCCGATGTTGGTTAAGGTATTACAAGCCAATCACTGGATGCAGGATGTGTTGTTCCCTGCACGGTTATATCTGAAATGTCTTGGTGTTGAAAATGTACAAAGCTTAGACACTCAAGACCAAAGCGAGCCTTTGCTGCTCGACGGTTTAGGGCGTTATCAAATTCGTGCAGCCTTACAACGTCAACAACTTTCACAACAAGACAGCATAGCTTTAGCCGATTTAGATCCTGCGCTGTATCAAGACCAGTTGCCTGTGGGGAAAGTCAGACAAAGTGCATGGCAAAGTAGTCTCCAAGAACAACAGGCATTATTGTTGCGCTTACAACACTATGCAGTCGCTCCAACGCAAACAACACAAGTACAGTGGCGTATGCGTCCTGATTTGAGCATGAATTTAACAGTTCCTGCACATCAGGTTAAAGACTGGGTTGGGTTAGAGGCATCCAGTGCTCGAGCCAAACGCCGTGCACAGCTTTGGCTTAGTTATTTGCTGTGGTTAAATTATTTGAACCTTGATGATGAGCAAGCACAGCAGCTTCGCCGTATTGTGGTATTTAGTGATGCGACAATTATTTGTGAAGGGATCACCACGCAACAGGCCAAAGGCTATTTGGCAGAATGGTTTAAAGCGTATGACTATGCACAGCAGCAGCCTTTAGTACTGCCTGCTGCGTTATTGTTACAAGCTGCGGAAACGTCGAAAAGCCTGAATTGGACAGCAACAGAAACGCATTGGGAATTAGAAGATTTTGATCGACTGCTGAGTAGTTGGCAGGCAGATGCTGCGCGTTTTGTTAGTAGTTTTTCCCCAGAGCAAAATGAAGCCACGATGTTGCATCGAGATTGGCAGTTTATCTTGCACGAGCAAGATAGTCGTGCCTTGCTTAAAGATGCTTGTGATCGCTATAGCTATGCCTTATATCAACCCATTTATCAGTATCAACATCAGGCTGAGGATTAAGACATGCAGCATACACAAGTGTCGACTCAACCGATTACAGATATCCAGTTTAATGGCTTACATTGGATTGAAGCTTCAGCAGGCACAGGAAAAACCTATACTTTATCGAGTTTGATGGTCCGGATTCTGTTGGAAAAACATTTGCCCAACCAAGTGATTGCGACCACTTTTACCCGTAAAGCAGCGGCTGAATTAAAAAGCCGTATTCGTTTGCGTCTACAAGAAACTTATAAAATGTTCGATACCTGTCGTGAACTTGATGAGCAACAGGTACTCGCTTTGGCGCAAAGTGAAAGTGATCCATTATATGCTTTCGTACTTAAACAGTTTAGTACCAGAATTGCCTATGCTTGTGAACGATTGAAGTTGGTGATTGATCAGTTAGACGAGCTTTTTGTTGGAACGCTTGATAGCTTTAGTCAAAAGTTGCTACGTGAATTTAGCTTTGAAAGTGGCAAAATTGAAGTGGCCAATATTAGTGATGATTCACGGAAATATATTGTAGAACTGATTCATGATGTGCTGCGTGAATGGATTCAACAGCAAGATCAAGCTTTAGTGGATGTGTTGGTCAGTAGTAAGCGCTTGCAAGGCGCTTCTACGTTTGTTGACTTAGTTGAACAGCGTTTGAATTTTACTTCAGCCGAATTAGTTGCACCGCCAACGAGTAGCATTGACCATCAACACTTTCAAACTGCAATTGCCAGTCTCAGTGCGCTATCTCAAGCACAGTGGCAAAGTTTAGCAGAGTACTATATCGAGGGAGGCAGTTATGCCACGCAGTTTAATGGCATAAAGTTTAAAAATGGTCGTTTTCAGCGCATCTTTATGCAAAGTTTGCCGCAGTTGGTGAATCATTTACAACAACTTGGTGCCAACAGTTATTTTAGTGCAGATTTAGCTGAAGCCAAGGATGACCTAAGTGTATTGATTAAGAATGTCGATGCGCAGCAAGTTTTTAAAAAAGCCACCCCTGTTGAGGTGCAAAATGCATTTTATCAGCATCCGTGTATAGTGACTTTACAGCAAGTATTTAATGCATTGCAGCAGTATGAAAGCGGTTTAGATGAAGTCAGTATGCAACTGAAGTTTCATATTGCAGCACAAGTAAAAATCCGACTACCACAGCGTTTACAGCAACAAGGTGAAACCACATTTTCAGAACAGATTCGTAGTTTAGCTGAAGCATTGAATGCTGAAAATGGTCAAGATTTTGCTCGTTTTATTCATGCACGTTTTCCTTTGATTTTAGTCGACGAATTTCAAGATACCAACCAAGATCAAGACGACATGCTGGCACGCATTTGGCGTCATCCGAGTCGAGTACAGCAAGGCTGTATGATTATGGTCGGAGATCGTAAACAGGCGATTTATGGTTTCCGTGGTGGAGATATGTTGACCTTTTTAAAGGCGCACCAAGATGTATTCTCCCAGCAAGGTCGACTTTATAATTTGATTCATAATCATCGCTCTGTTGCACCCTTGGTCGAGGTTGTCGATGCTTTATTTCAACGACAAATGGACTTTGGTGAAGAGGTTTACTATACCCCTGTACAAGCAGGCTCAAGACCACATCCTGCTTTGATTGACCATGGACAAGAAAATCCAACACCTCTGCGCTGGATCATGCTTGAAGACAAAGAGCGTGAGGCAGAGCAGGTGGCATGGAAAATTAGAGATTTACTCAATCAAGGGATTCAGGGCCAGCTTTATTTTGCTGAAAAAACAGCGAATCGTGCATTACAAAGCGATGATATTGCTGTGTTATCGAAAAACCATCATGGTCTCGATCAGGTACAGTCTGCTTTAGAATTCTTAGGTATTGCTTATCATCGGCCTGCAAAAAAAAGTGTGTTTATTGGATCTCTGGCTCAAGATGTTGCTGCGCTATTGGCAGCAATTCGTCAGCCACACGATGAAGCTAAAGTTCGCCGTGCCTTATTGAGCCGCTTATTGGGTTTTGATGTGGCAAAGTTACGTGCGTTAGAACAACAGACTGATGGATTAAGTCGTTATATTGCAGACTTTGAACAATTCAGAGAGATGTGGCTAGTACAAGGATTCTTGGCAACTTGGCAAGCATTGTTTAGTCATTTTCATGTCTGGGAAAATGTGGTGGCACAGCCGAGTCGAGACAATGAACGAGTGATTGTCAACTTAAGACATCTTAGTGAGTTACTCAGTCGTCATAGCCGTCAACATGCAGGTGTACACCATTTGTCGCAATGGTATATGCAGCAGCTCAATGAAGCAGGACAGCGTGAGTGGGAATTAGAGCGTCGGTTGTCCAATGCAGCAGGAGTTCAGCTGCTGACCATTCACCAATCTAAAGGACTAGAGTTTAAGGTGGTCTTTTTACTGGGTGCAGATAAAAAATTTCAAGATGCACAGTCTGCTTTTAACTTTTCGAGTCAGCAACAGCAAGACCCAAAGACCGGGCAAGTTCAAGAACAACGAATCTTGGCCGTAAATCAAAAACAGTATATTTCTGAGCAAGCCTTAGCGCAGCATCAAAGTCGGGCATTGGCTGAACATCATCGTCTATGGTATGTCGCATTAACTCGTGCCAGTTACCGAGTTTATGCGATGTTACAAGATCAAAAAGCTCAATCCACAACTGGCTTAGCCTTTTGGCGCGGGCAATTGCCAGAGCAATTTCAACATGCTTATAGTCAGCAGGAAATGTGTTTGACTTCGCGACCACCAGCATTAAAGATCGAGCAAAGTCAAATATTACCTTTGTATGCCAAGCAGCAACCAACACAGCGCTTCTACCCCCGAGGTAAAACCAGTTTTAGTGCATTAGCACAGCATTTAAGTCGACAACAAATTCAAGATGCGATGGTCGCTGCTGAATTACAACGCCTTCCCGCCGATGATGAAGTACATGTCAATGTGCAACTGTTACACCCTGAGCCTGTGGGGCATGCTGAGGCTTTAAGCTGGATTCAAGCACAATTTCCTATGGGGGCTTTGGCGGGTAACTGTATACATGAACTATTTGAGCAGATTGATTTTCATGACAAATCACAGTGGCCTTTAATTATTCATCGCCGTTTTAAAAATGATTATCAGAGCCTGTGGCAGGCTTTAGTAGAAAAGTATAATCAAACTTTTACAGACCCAGAGTCTGCTGAAGATGAACTGATTAAATGGATCATGCAGTGGTTAGAGCAAGTGCTTGCAACACCATTAGATGCAGGCTTTCAGCTGAATCAATTACAGCCCAATACTTATTTGAGTGAGTTTCCTTTTTATATGGCTTTGGCTGATCAGCGTTTTGCCGTGCAAAGGATTCATCAGTTATTTACTGAATATGGTATTCATATGCCACGCTTCAATGAAGCCAACGCAGTGCGATATCTAAATGGTTCAATAGACTTGGTCTTTTTTGATGGTCAGCGTTATCACATTGCTGACTATAAAAGTAATTTTTTAGGAACAAGCTATGCTGACTACACAGAAGAGGCAATTCAACACAGTATGACTTATGCCAGTTATTGGTTACAGGCTGCATTATATCTTGTTGCATTACATCGCTATCTAAAGGTCAATCTAGAAGATTATCAGATCGAACGTGACTTAGGGGGAGCGAGTTATCTCTATGTTCGTGGGATGAACACTCAGCCCGAGCAAGGCTATATGTACTGGCAACCTGAGTCTGAGTTTATTCTACGTTTAGATGCAATATTGGGTGATCAACGTGCTCAATGTGCTGGAAGTTAAGATTATATAATGCGTACAAAAAAGAAACTTGAAATGGATAAGTCTGTGGATAACTTTGAGGATAACCATGTGGAAAATCAGACAGAATTAGTTGCAGAGGTCGACACATGGATGATTCGTTGGAGTCAGTATCTGGTGCAACAAGTCACTGGAACCAGCAATGAAGCCGCGGCACAGCGCATTCAACAATTGCTTTTGGCTTTAGAACGTGGAGAAAGTTGTATTGCGATCGATCCGTATGATCCTGAGCAATTACAAGGAATTGCGGTTGAATCCCAACAATTAAGCCAAGCAGTCGCGCCTTTAGTCTATAACGCAGAAAATCTGTATCTCTATCGCTATTGGCAATTAGAGCAACAAGTCGCTCAGCATATTTTGCGCTTAAAACGACAGCAGATCAGTGCGGTGGATATCTCGGCTTATGACAGTCTATTGGTTGATCCACATCAGCACGCTGCTTTAAAAATGGTGGCCAGTCAGGGATTGAGTTTGATTACAGGGGGGCCAGGTACGGGAAAAACCTATACTTTGGCACGGATCATTGCGGTCTTAAACCATTTACAACCTGGACTTCGTATTGCAATGGCAGCACCTACTGGAAAGGCAGCACAGCGTATGAAACAGGCATTGGGACTGGCTTTTACTGATCCTGTATTAAATGATTTAGGTTTGGTGGATGATACTCTACGCGAGCTTGAAACCTTTACTTTACACCGACTATTGGGTTTAGGTTTCCATCGACCTGCGCGTTTTAATGCTGAACATCCCTTACCTTACGATTTAATCGTGATTGATGAAGCATCGATGCTTGATTTGCAATTGGCTAGTCTATTGTTGTCAGCCATTGCAACACCATGTCGTTTGATTTTATTGGGAGATGCCAATCAGTTGGCTTCTGTCGATGTTGGTGCAGTCTTAGCTGATTTACAGCAGGTTGATATTTTACAGCCGAATCGGGTAAATCTTATAACCAGCAGGCGTTTTAAGGCAGGGGCGTTGATCGGTCAGATGGCAAACTTTATTCAGGCTGCATTAACACTCAATATGAGTACAGCGCAGCTGATTAGCCACTTTGAGCAAGAAGTTGTTGCAGCAGGATCATTGCAGGCGATTGAGTTGGTATCTGATATGTCCGATCAGATTCAATTAGAATTTTTAGCGAGCCCAATGAATAACTCGCTACTCGTTGATTATTATCAGCGCTTAGCATGGGGCTTTGAGCACTACTTTGCTGCATTACATCAAGTGGAGCAGCAATACCAACAACTGGGTGAAATTTCTCAAGAAATGTTAAGTCATTTGGTTGCAGTTTTTGATCAATATCGAATTTTAGTTGCGGTGCGACATGGTGATTTAGGTTTACACCGACTTAACCTAGAAATGGAACAAAGTTTATTGAGTACACAAGCCGAATGGGTGAAACAAGGCGATTGGTATTTGGGGCGTCCGGTGATGCTGACACAAAATGATGATCAACTGGGATTGGCCAATGGTGAGGTTGGGATTTGTTTGCCGCATCGAGAGAAAGCAGAGCAATTTGAAGTTTACTTTCCAAACTTAGAGTTATGGGTGGCTGCGACACGTTTACCTAAAACTATAGAAACGGCATTTGCAATGACAATTCATAAATCACAGGGTTCTGAGTTTAAACATGTTGCAGTGGTCTTTGATCAGGCTGCACAGCGATTATTAAGTCAAGAGCTATTATATACAGCAATTACACGTGCTCGATCTGTAGTCAGTTTATTGGTTGATCGCGACACATTTGCTCAAAGTTTGCAGCTAAAAACACGTAGAAGAAGCGGATTGGTCGAGAAAATGACAAACTCCATATAAGTATATTTCAGACCACAACAGACAGTAGTGTAAGTAAATGCTTACAACGATTCGAGAAATTTGCCCATAGTGAGTCAGAGAGCTTTTTGAGATGATGCAAACACATAAGAAGTACAGCACGGAAAGCTGATTTAAATCGCAAAAAATAACAATATTAATCGAGAGATTGCGAGCTTACAGGAAAGTAAGTGATAAACGAAGAATCTTACAGCCGCTAAGCCTCATAGTTTTGGGAGAGACTATGGGGCTTTTTTAATTTTTCTGAAAAATCAAAACCTCTAAATCATAATTACATAAAGTTAACATTTTATGGTTTTTGTATAACTTATATTTATGTCATGATGATTTTCAATTCATTTTTTAGTGGTTTTTAACTTGGCATAAGAAGAAGGTGAAGCAATCCCTACACAATAACCATAAACGAAATTACTAGAATGATAAATTAAAGAAAGTCAGCGCAGAAAAAGCCTTTAAGTTTTTGCTTAAAGGCTTTTTCCTATGGTTGCTTATCTTATCTGAGTTTTTAAAAAGTCTATCGTTTTCTTCTTGTTAGATATTTTTCAATAGTGTCATACAAATATGTCAAGCTTGTTTTGCAATCTGAGGGTAGTTCCTTTAAAATATGCGCATGCTGTAGTGATGCACGGCAGTCAAAAGGGTTTTTAAACCTGATTGATTTATATCTTTTTTTTATTTAAGCATCTCGGAGAAATCGAATGGCTTTAACTAACACAGATCGCGCAGAGATCGTTGCTAAATTTGCACGTGCTGAAAATGACACTGGTTCACCAGAAGTACAAGTTGCTTTGTTAACTGCTCAAATCAACGGCCTTCAAGGTCACTTTAAAGATCACAAACACGACCACCATAGCCGTCGTGGTTTGATCCGTATGGTTAACCAACGTCGTAAGTTGCTTGATTACCTTAAAGGTAAAGATACAACTCGCTATACAGATTTGATCGCTGCTCTAGGTCTACGTCGTTAATTCGATTGGCCTTATTTCAAAAATGTGCATGTTTAACTTGCAGTTGATGAAATTAAGCGTTTACCTGATCTCCATCAGGTGATCATGAAGAAGGGGCGAATATTCGCTCCTTCTTTGTGTTTTTTTATTGGGTTTGCTTTTGCAAACACGTACAAACTAGTGAGGTCGGCTTCTAAGCTTTGTCATTTTAGTGCTGTATTGCAGTATGCTAGGTGCCAAATCTTAGGGGTCTCCACTAGAAAAAATCAGGAACTATAAATAAATGTCTATGTTTAATATCATTCGTAAAGAATTTCAATTTGGTCAACATCAAGTTGTCCTCGAGACTGGTCGCGTAGCGCGTCAGGCAAATACTGTATTTATTACCATGGGTGGTGTAACAGTATTGGTTGCAGTTGTTGCTCAACCTACAGCAAAAGCGGGTCAAGACTTTTTCCCATTGACTGTTAACTATCAAGAAAAGCAATATGCTGCTGGTCGTATTCCAGGTGGTTACGGTAAGCGTGAAGGTCGTGCTTCTGAAGCTGAAACTTTAATTTCACGTTTGATTGACCGTCCAATTCGTCCGTTGTTCCCAGAAGGTTATTACAACGAAATTCAAGTTACTGCATCAGTTGTGTCTTCTGACAAAACTATGGATGCTGATATTGCAGCTATGCTTGGTACTTCTGCAGCACTTGCGATTGCGGGTACTCCTTTCCGTGGTCCAATCGGTGCAGCACGTGTTGCTTTGATCGACGGTGAATACGTTCTTAACCCAAGTCATGAGCAAATGCAGTCTTCTGATCTTGACCTTGTTGTTGCGGGTACAGAATCAGCAGTATTGATGGTTGAATCTGAAGCAAAAGAATTGTCTGAAGATCAAATGTTAGGCGCAGTACTATTTGGTCATGACGAAATGCAAATCGCAATTCAAGCGATCAAAGAATTTGTTACAGCTGTCGGTGCTGCAGAGTCAACTTGGACTGCACCTGAGCACAACGAAGAATTGCGTGCTAAATTAAAAGCAACGTTTGAAGAGAAAATCTCTGAAGCATATACCATTGCTGTTAAACAAGACCGTTATGCAGCATTAGATGCATTGCATGCACAAGCAGTTGCTGAATTCGTTCCAGAAGAAGATACCGATGGTATTGCTGACGAATTAAACTACCTATTTGAAGATCTAAAATACCGTACAGTACGTGACAACATCTTGTCTGGTAAACCACGTATCGATGGTCGTGATACTAAAACTGTACGCGCACTTGATGTACAAACTGGTGTATTAGGCCGTGCGCACGGTTCTGCATTGTTCACTCGTGGTGAAACTCAGGCTTTAGTAACAGCAACGCTAGGTAACACACGTGATGCCTTGATGGTTGATACTTTAGCTGGTACTAAAACTGATAGCTTCATGTTGCACTATAACTTCCCTGCATACTCTGTAGGCGAGACGGGTCGTGAATCTGGTCCTAAGCGTCGTGAAATTGGTCACGGTCGTTTAGCACGTCGTGGCGTACAAGCGGTATTACCAGCTGTTGACCGTTTCCCATATGTACTTCGCGTAGTATCTGATATTACTGAGTCTAATGGTTCTTCTTCTATGGCATCTGTATGTGGTGCTTCATTGGCATTGATGGATGCTGGTGTTCCATTAAAAGCACCAGTTGCAGGTATCGCAATGGGTCTAGTGAAAGAAGGTGAGCGTTTTGCAGTACTTTCTGACATCTTAGGTGATGAAGATCATCTTGGTGATATGGACTTTAAAGTTGCCGGTTCTGCTAACGGTATTACTGCGCTGCAAATGGACATCAAGATCGAAGGTATTACTGAAGAGATCATGGAAGTTGCATTGAATCAAGCGTATGCAGGTCGTATGCATATCTTAAATGCAATGAACCAAGTACTTTCACGTGCTCGTCCAGAAATTTCAGCACATGCACCTACATTTGAAGTGATCACAATCAATCCTGATAAGATCCGTGATGTAATTGGTAAAGGTGGTGCAACAATTCGTCAGTTGACTGAAGAAACTAAAGCTTCTATCGACATCGAAGACAACGGTACAGTGCGTGTATTTGGTGAAACTAAAGCTGCTGCTAAAGCTGCGATTGCAAAAATCCAAGCACTTACAGCAGAAGTTGAGCCAGGTACAATTTACACAGGTAAAGTTATCCGTATCGTTGAATTTGGTGCGTTTGTAAATATCTTGCCTGGTACTGATGGTTTGTTACATATCTCACAAATTTCAAATGAGCGTGTTGCAAACGTTACTGACGTATTGACTGAAGGTCAAGAAATCAAAGTTCAAGTACAAGACGTCGACAACCGTGGTCGTATCAAATTGAGCATGAAAGACGTAGAACAAGCTTAATTGATTTTAACTGAGCTGATTTAAGGCTAAGTTATTCAAGATCATTAAGTAATTCAGAAAGCCCACTTGAAGTGGGCTTTTTTTATGGCATGATTTAAATCAATTGGTTCAAACAGATTAGGCTGTACATGCAAGCATACTATTTTTATCAGCAACCCAATGATGCAAATTTTTATGTACAAAAACAAATTGGTACACAGCCTGCTGAGTTTATTTGGGTGGATTGTCGCCGTGAAGATGTGATTGCAGATGCGGAGGCTTGGCAACAGAAAATTTTCACTCTGACCGGTCTATCTATTAATGAATTTCATGTTCGCGATATTTTAAATCTAGAACATCCTTGTGTTTTTGACACCTTAGAAGACTATGACTTATTGATTTTTCGTAAGTTGATCACACCGAATGATGATATTAGTTTAAGTGAGCCGAGTGAACAACATGAGCGCTTATTTGGTTTAGAAACATCACCTATTGGATTGATTATTACCTCACAAGTATTAATTACTATTCGAGAGACAGGTAACCGAGCACTGGAAAATTATGTGCAACGTGTAGAAACCATCGTGACACGTAAGATCGAGGAGCAAAACAATCCACGCAAATTGGCCAGTTCACCACTCGATTTAGCTTTACGATTGCTCAACAGCGTCATCGATGATTATTTGGATTTAAGAGTGCCATTGACCAAGCGCGTAGAATATTGGCAACAGGCACTCCTGCAGGGGAATCAGCGTTTTAAAAAGTGGCATCAATTACTGCATGAAAATATGGCCTTTCAACAGATTGAGAACCTTTGTGAAGAACAGATTGAAGCACTTCAAGAGTTTCGTGATGATGTCATTGAAAACTATCAGCATATCAAAGGCCGTAAGAGTGCAGAAAAGCAAGATATTATGTTGGTGCGCATCAATGATTTATGTAACCACATTGAACGTATTCAATCGCATACCATTCGTTTTAGGAATTCGATTCAGGCAGCAATGGATCTACATTTTTCAGCTATTTCCAATCAAACCAATGAAAACATGCGGATTTTAGCCATTATTACAGCAGTTTTTGCTCCACTGACATTACTGACAGGTATTTATGGGATGAACTTTGAGTCTATTCCTGGACTTAAATCGCCCAATGGTTTTTGGATCATGTTGTTATTAATGGCATTTACCACGATATTGTTGATTTACTACTTTTATCGTCAACATCTGGTTGGACGTGGTGAAAAAAGTGTTATCGACTTGTTGGCTCAACAACATCGTGATCAACGCGTAAATATGTTTTGGTTTTTAGATTATGAGCCAATCAAACAAACGATGAAAGAAGTCAGTAAGTTGACTCGATTTAAATAATTACTCGCTGCTCGGGGAATGCGCTAGAGAAGTGCTGTGGTAATGTGCAGCCTTTCTCAACAGGGCGTAGAGACGATCTTTATATTTTAATTTTTGTCGTTTGAGTATTTCCAGATTGTCGTTGATGACATTGACTGGATTTAATTCTAAACGTGTGATTTTTCGATCGAGCTCATCATGTGCTTCAAGCATTTTGGCAAAATGTGGATCACTTTGCTTGAGTATGACCATGAGTTCCGTATATTCGGGGAACATATGTTTCAACTTTTTGTTCATTAGCTTGATATTCATGCTCTCTTTACACTCCTTCCTTCCGTGTGAAATATGTCATAAAGATAAAGACCTATATCGCTTAGTTGTGGTTTAAGCCAAGGTCGAGATCATCATGACAGGCGGATGAGTTGCCTGTCATTTGATTTAACAAAAATTAGCCATTTGTATTTAATGATGATGTTGAATTTGTAATCTAAGTTGTTGGATCTCATCGATCAGATCCATCATCATTGCCACAGCAGCTAGGCTTGCCTCAAAGTCTCTTTGCAAGCGATAAGCGCGTTGTGCTCGAGCAAGGTCCTCGGCAAAAAATTGATGAATACGATGATCAGGACGTGCAGTTAAAATTTCATATTCGAGTAATTGTAATATCCATTCTGGAGGTTGGCCGCAGGCCTGTGCTAAATGTGCTAAGTCAAAATATTGTGTGTCGTGTAGGTGATCAAGCCGTGGACTGACATGATCTTCTTGGGGATATTGTGTAGCCATGATCTTATTCCTTGGGCTGAACAAGGATCAAATCGATGTAAGCGGATACAATGAACAGATTTGATCAACTTGAAAAGTAAATAGTAAAACTGGGCAATACATCATCTTTAGTAAAACAGGTTTTTTTATTATGCTACTTATAGTATGAAAAATAATCAAGATGTCGATGTGTGGAGAAAAATGAAATAAGAAACAGATAATTGGTTTTAGGGAATATCACAACCAAGAGCAGATGGATGTTCTTGGTTGTGAAGCGAGTGTTGGAGCGGGTTCGATGGTTTAGCTTAGATGTTCGCCAAATAATCCCAAGGCTTCTTCTGCACTAAAGTGATATTGAGTATTACAAAATTGACAATCCATATGGATTGGATTTTGTACTTCAAGAGTCTCTCGGACACCCTCAACACCGATTTGCAATAAAGCTGTCGCACAGCGTTCTTTAGAGCAAGTACAAGCAAAGTAGAGCTGTTCAACATCTGGCAAACGGACTTCTTCTTCGTTGTATAAACGATACAGAATTTCTTGTGCAGGAAGAGTGGTCAATTCTTCAGCTTTAAGCGTTTGAGTCAACATGGTTAGGCGAGGCCAAACATCTTCGTCGATCCACTGTTCTTCTTCTTCGTTATTACGCGGTAATAACTGAATGAGCAAACCACCTGCTTGTTCCGCTGTACTGGCCAGCACAATTCGAGTTGGAATTTGTGCAGAAAGGTCATAGTACTGCATGAGACATGCGGCAAGAGTCGGTTGATCTAAGGCGATAATACCTTGGTAACGTTCACCATGCTCAGGTTCGATATTAATAAATAACACAGGATCAACAAGGTTGCTGAGCACGGTACTGCTGTCCTCAGCTTGGTTAAAGTGTGGATCATCTTGGTAGTTTGCTAAGGCACGGACTTCACCTTTGTGTGTACATTCAGCCATTGCCCATTTAAAAGTACCTTGAGCCTGAATTTGTAGGCTAATACGTCCTTGAATTTTTAAGGTACTTGCAAGTAATGCTGTTGCAGATAGCATTTCGCCAAGCAAAATTTGAATCGCTGGGGCATAGTCCCGCTGTGCCAAGATCGTGTGCAAGCTGTGTTGCAAATGCACTACTTCTCCACGAACAGGGCAGTTTTCAATATAAAATCGTTGACGTAAATCAGTCATGTTATTCTCCAAATCTCGATATAAATGGTGACAACTGCGCAAATCACAAGTCAATCAAACTCATTTTTAGTTATATCGATTCGATCCTTTGCATGAGTAGGCATAGAGGTTATTGGATGAGCGCAAGAATCAGCAATTGCATCTGTAGCATCTGTGTCTATGGGCGATACTGATGAGCCTACTCGTAGCTGATCACTTTCAAAGATACAGTTTAACTCGTCTATGAAGCTACTGTAACTTTCATAGACTTTTTTATCGTCAGTATAAATACGTTGTTGCTCTGCAATCTGTGCTTCATCATGATCTCTGAAATCTTCAATCAATTGTTTTGCTTGTACTGTGGGTATACCGAGCTTACACAATGTCCGATAAGCCATGCCAAGTGATGACAAATAAGTCTCTCGCCAAATGTGGCTAATACCAAGTTCTTTGAGTAAATGTAAGTGGTGACGGTCACGCGCACGAGCAATTAAACAAAGTGTTGGATAGTGAAGTCGGATATAACGTGCAATTTGCATCGATGATTCGACATCGTCTATTGCTAATACAAATACCTCGGCAGAATCAATGCCTGCTGCAAGCAGGATTTCAGCTTCCGTGGCATCACCTTCGATTATATTTGCTTCACTCCCTTGTAGCATCTGTAATTGTACTGGACTGTTATCAATTGCAGTAAAGGGTAACTGTTGTATATGAGCAACACGAGCTATGATCTGTCCACTACGTCCAAATCCAGCGATGATTAGACGAGGTGTCGTATTTTGCGCTGTCTGTGGTGTGTATGTTTTAAACTTGGGCAAGATATAGCGTTGTATTAGCCAGAATAGTGCTGGAGTAATCAACATAGAAAGTGCGACGAGCCACAGTAACAATTGATAGTGTAGAGGGCTTAAACTTTCTGCATTGAATAGCAATTGAATAGCAACAAAACCTATTTCTCCTGCTTGTGTAAAACTGAGTGCCAAGAGTAGCGGTTGTTGCCAATTACGTTGATAAAAATAGCCCAGTGACACTAGACAGAGTGTTTTAATTAACACAAAAGTGATCAAGGCTGCCAATAGCAGTAAGCTTTGGCTAAACAGTATGCTCAGGTTGAGACTCATACCGATGCCAATAAAGAACATTCCGATGAGTATGCCTTTAAACGGTGCGATATTGGCCTCAAATTCATGACGAAATTTTGCATCTGCAATGAGAATCCCTGCAAAAAGCGCACTCACTGTTGCAGGAATTGATAGTGCAGTAAGCACTAAAAAAACCAAAAGACTTTGTAATACCGCGACTGCAGTTAGTAATTCTGTCGCTGCATTTTTGCTTAAAAAGTGTTGTAGCGGGCGCATTACATAGCGGCCCATTAAAAAAAGTCCACTCAAGGCTGCAACTAAAGATGAGAAGTAGGCGACATCATGGTGAATATTTTGATCGTTAGGGAGAAGTAGTGGAGAAAAGGCAAGTAATAATAGGGCGATCGCACCTTGTAAAATAAGTAAAGCAAAGCTCTGTTGACCAAAGCGACTATTGAGGAGTTGCTGTTGCTGTAGGAGTTGTAGCAAAAGGCTACTTGAGGCAAGGCTTAAGGCAACAGCTAAAATAAAACTGACAGATAGGGAGAGTTTAAAGAGCAGTAATAAAGGTATCATCAGTACCAGTGTGCAAAGGAGCAAGGAAAGACCGCCCAATTTACTGATCTGAGTACGCACTTGCCATAAACGCTGTGGACGCAGCTCTAAGCCAATTAAGAATAAGAGACTTAGAGTTCCAATATAGGTCAGCTCTGTTGTGAGCGCAGTATCTTGATTGAGATCTAAAAGGTTAGGTCCAAGCACAATACCGGTCAATAAAAAAGCCAATACACTACTTAAACCTAAACGCTTTGTTAGTGGAACCAAAATTAAAGCGGTTACCAATAAAATTGAGATTTGTACTAACAATGACATCTAATTGTCCTATGGATCATTGTTGGAAAGTGTTACTTCATTGAGTTTATACACATGGGGTCGAATTGACGAAAGCTTTAAACATCGAGTCAACATGAGAGTTACAGACTTAGTTCAATTCTTGAGGATCGACATCTATGTTGACCTTACAATCATTGGGTTTAAGCTGAAGTAATTGCTGCCACCATGTTCGCACATAAAAATGCATTTGGGCACGTTGTGATGATAATAATACCATATGTGCTTGATAACGACCGGCTTTTCGCTCCATTGGTGCTGGAATTGGCCCCCAAATATCGATGCTCATTTGGCTCTGTTCGCGTAATAGTGTAGCCATTTTACAAAGAAATTGCTGGTTATGTGCCTGATCTTTAGATTCACAACGAATCAAAATAGTCGAGCGGTAAGGCGGCATTTGGCTAACTTTGCGGTCGTGTAAGGTTTGTTTGGCAAAGTGACGATAGTCTTCATGCAGCAAAGTTTGTAAAAGTGGATGTTCAGGACGATAGGTCTGCAAATAAACATCTCCTTTTTTCTCTCCACGACCCGAACGTCCAGCCACTTGAACAATCAATTGAGCAGTGCGTTCTGGAGCTCGAAAATCAACGCTGAGTAACCCAGCATCGATATCTAAGATGGCCACCAAAGTTACATAAGGAAAGTGATGTCCTTTCGCCAGCATCTGTGTACCCAACAAAATAGCGGTCTCATTTTTATGAATGGTATCTTGGATTTTCTGCCAACTGCCAACACGACTGGTCGAGTCACGATCCACTCGAATGACGGGGTATTGTGGAAATAGCGATTGAAGATGTTCTTCCACTTTGGCGGTTCCCATACCAATCGGTTTAAGACTCTCTTGTTGACATGCTGGACAGTGTTCCGGAAGGCTCTTAATTGTACCGCAGTGATGACAGTGCAAGTGTTGATAGGGCTGATAATGCAAGGTCATGTTGGCATCGCAGTTTGAGCAACTGGCCTGCCAACCACACTGCTCACAAAGTAATACAGGGGCATAACCACGTCGGTTGAGAAAGATCAGCACTTGCTCTTTCTTTTCGAGGCGATGTTTAATTTCAAGTATAAGCTGTTGGCTAATCCCGTGCTGCTTTTGTGTGACAGTTAAATCGATAACATGCATTTTAGGCAGTAGGGCGGTGCCTGCACGTTGGTTGAGTTCTAGACAGGTTAATTTGCCCTGTTCAACCAAATGATAACTATCAATACTTGGAGTCGCTGAGCCTAAAATGACAGGGCATTTACGCTGTGCTGCTCGATATAATGCGACATCACGTGCATGGTAGCGAAATCCTTCTTGTTGTTTAAATGATAAATCATGCTCTTCATCTAGAATAATCAAGCCCAAATTGGGCATCGCTGTATAGATAGCAGAACGAGTTCCTAGCACAATCGAGGCTTTTCCAGTTTGTGCTGCTTGCCAAGCTTGTAGACGTTTGTTGTCGTTGAGGCCTGAATGTAGCAGTGCGATATGACAATGAAAACGTGATTGAAAACGGCTAATCGTTTGTGGGGTTAGCCCAATTTCTGGAACTAAAACTAAGACTTGTTTGCCTTGTTTTAGTACTTGTTGCATGACTTGTAAGTAGACTTCAGTTTTACCACTACCCGTGAGGCCATCGAGTAAAAAGGCCTGATAACGCTGCTGTGCTTTTAAAATACTTTTGATAGCATGTGTTTGATCAGGGTTAGCACTTAGTGGCATTTGCGCCATTTGAACGGGTTCAGGACTAAAATCTTGTGTTTCTAGTTCACATTGGATAATGCCTTTATTACTTAGGGCTTTAAGGGTGGCATTATCAATGCCACTGAGGTTTAGTATGTGCTCAAGTGTACCTTGAGGGTGCAGCTTTAAGATTTTATAAGCGTCTCTTTGTTTTTCAGAACGTTTAAGTTTCGCTTCAGCCTCTAAATCCAATACCTTCCATACACGAGCCAGTAAGTTGTATGGTTTACCTTGGCGTAGTAAAGCAGGTAAGGCGGTTTGTATGACTTCTCCGATAGGAAATTGGTAATAATTTGCTGACCATGTCAATAAAGTTAAAACTTCCGCTGGTAGTATGGCCTCTTGGTCAAGCAGTTCGCTAATGGCCTTGAGTTTGAAACGGGGATCGATGGGGTGATCAGGAGCAAGTTTTTCTACGATAACACCAACCAAATTTTGGCGGCCAAAAGATATGGCAACACGTGCGCCAACCTGTGCCTGCTGGTATTGTTCCGGGCTGAGACGATAATCAAAACAGTCAAAAATATGGACAGGAACCGCAACACGAACACGGTAAACATGGGGCTGGGTATGGGCAATATTTGGCATATAAAATTATGGGCGACTCAGTGTGAAAAAGTATCGTGAATAGGATTGGCTTATGTTAGAGTACCAAACGGTAACTTGCTTGAATATGAACAAACTTCAGCGCGGGATGCAACTCCTTAAACAAAAATATTTGGCAACTAGAGCAACATAATGCCGACGTATCAATTTACAGCACTCGATTCTGCTGGTAAGCAACAAAAAGGTCTGCTTGAAGGTGATTCAGCCAGACAGATTAGACAACAGTTACGTGATAAGAGTTGGATTCCACTCAGTGTGGAGGCTGTCGAGCAAAAAGATAAAAATCAGAAATCTTCGTTTTTTCAAAAAAAATTCAGTGCATATGATTTGGCGCTTTTAACTCGGCAACTTTCTGTTCTCGTCGCTGCAGCAATCCCACTTGAAGAAGCTTTAAGGGCGGTTGCTAAACAGAGTGAAAAACAACACGTACAAAACTTGATTTCCTCGGTGCGCAGTAAGGTCTTAGAAGGACATACCTTGGCTCAGGGTTTACAACAATCTGGACGTTTTCCAGAATTGTATATCGCGACGATTGCGGCAGGTGAACGTTCAGGACATTTGGACCTAATTTTAGATCAGCTGTCGGACTATACGGAAAACCGTTTTGCGATGCAGAAAAAAATTCAGGGCGCGATGATTTATCCTTTGATTTTAATGCTGATGTCTTTTGCGATCATTATGGGGCTGATGACCTTCGTCGTGCCCGATATCGTTAAAACCTTTGATCAGAGTAAACAAGCGTTGCCTTGGATCACTGTCGCGATGATGAAATCAAGTGATTTTATTCGTCAAGCTTGGCCATTTTTGATTGTTGGGATTCTCTTTGTTTTTACTTTATTCATGCGATTTTTAAAAACCACAGCAGGTCATTATACTTTCGATCGTTTTCTGCTCAAGTTGCCATTATTTGGTAAATTATCTCGTGGTATAAACTCAGCGCGTTTTGCAAGTACCTTGTCTATTTTGACGCAGTCCGGTGTTCCTTTAGTTGATGCATTAAAGATCGGTGCTGCGGTAAGTAACAATTGGGTGGTGCGCGATGCGATCAATGCCGCAGCAGAAAAAGTCATCGAAGGAGGTAACCTTGCAACTCAACTTGAGCGTAGTGGTTATTTCCCTCCAATGATGGTACAAATGATCAAAAGTGGAGAAGCTTCAGGTGAATTAGACCGTATGCTTTCACGTGCATCGGAGATGCAAGATCGTGAAGTTACGACCTTTATTTCGACTTTGTTGGCGTTGCTTGAACCTTTGATGTTGGTCATTATGGCGGGCATCGTTTTGGTGATAGTCATCGCCGTTATGCTACCCATTGTAAATATGAATAATATGATTTAAGTTGATTAATTAGCTTAAACCTTTGTGTAACGTGTGATGTTCTATTTTTAAAATGTAAAATCAAGAGAGTAAGTCGATGCGACCAAAGCTTAATCCAAAAAAACAATCCGGTTTTACCCTCATCGAAGTCATGGTGGTGATTGTGATTTTAGGTGTGCTGGCGGTGTTAATTGTACCCAATGTGATGGGGCGCGGTGAAAAAGCCAAAGTTGATGCAACCAAAATTAGTCTAAAAGGTGTTGCCAGTGCGTTAGATCAATACAAAATGGATAATAACCATTATCCAACTGAGCAGGAAGGTGGGCTTGAAGCTCTAATTAAAAAACCTGATACAGCAAAAAATTGGGTACCTGGCGGTTATGTTAAAGGTGGTTATCCGAAAGATAGCTGGGAAAATGATTTACAGTATTCACAACCTGGTACAGATGGCCGTCCATATGACTTATATTCATTCGGTGCAGATGGTAAAGCGGGTGGTGAAGAGAACAATGCGGATATCTATTATCAGCCTTAAGCGCTTTGTCTAAAAGAGATATTGCAGACAAATTTAAGATGGCACTTTGTTGTTTATTACTTCGAAAAAGTGATCAATAACAAGGTGTTTTTTAATGGGAAAATTAAAGTAAAAAATAGAATATAACCCATTAATATTACTTGAGATTTATATTGATAATAATTCGCATATGTGATGGTTACAAGAAAGTTACTTCATGAAGATAAATAGGCTTTTCATTTAATTTAAAGCTCGCATAATAAGTCAAGTTTTAGCTTAATTAGGTGGAGGGGGTCATGAAGGCATTATTTTGGTCAGATGAAATTAATCAAACACATTGGACAATGCTTAAATCTGCTCTGCTTATTTTGAGTTTATTGCCAGTGAGTCATGTGTTATTGCAACTTTGGCAAGGGACGGAAGGAGCAAGCCAAATCGTTGTTGGGTTTGTTGCTGTGACTTTACTGAGTAGCTTAACAATTTTAGGCTTTATTTCAGCATTATTGGTTACGGTCTTACAGCTTAAGCACAGCGAAATTTTCTCGGTGATTGAGCAACGCATCGTACAAATTTATCGTTATTTCCCAATGCTTTTGCTTACGGCGATGCTCTCTTATTTATCATTTGATTTTGCTTCACTTCTATTTTAAAAAATATGTCGGTTTGGACGAGTATAAAGTCCAAACCATGTAATCTGGGTGATTAGATTTAGCTTATACTCAAGGGCGATATATTGAGCAGGAAGCAATAATGCAACAGATTGAATGGGATGATTTTATCAAAGTTGAAATGCGTGTAGGTCAGATTATAAAAGCCGAAGTATTCGAAAAAGCCCGTCGTCCCGCATATATTTTACATGTCGATTTTGGTGAGGAGATTGGAGTGAAAAAGTCTAGTGCTCAGATTACTCAGCTCTACCAACCTGAAACGCTGATTGGGAAAAAAGTGGTTGCTGTGATTAATTTCCCGAAGAAACAAATAGGGCCGATCCAGTCTGAATGCTTGGTCACAGGTTTTCATAACGAACAAGGTCATGTTGCACTCTGCGTTCCTGACCAAGATGTACCTTTAGGTACGAAGTTGCTTTAAGTCGAAGCCTACTTCGGTTGAGTCATAAAGCACAGTAAAAAGCCTGTTTATCATCAGATAAACAGGCTTTTTTTACAAACCGAACTTAATTAACGTCGTGATTTAAAGGAGACATCAATCTGACGAGGTCGATAGAACCAACCTAAGAGCAGTAGTAGGCCTGAGAAAATCAAAATTGGCCAATCACTAAGACGTGAATACCAAGTATGTCCTTGCATGGCAGGTAGATCACCTCGAAGAACTGTAGCCACATCTTGAGGTGCTTGTTTGACAATATGACCCTTGTGATCAATAAATGCCGTTACCCCTGTATTGGTTGCACGAATAAACCAGCGACCATTTTCTTTGGCACGCATTTGAACCATCTGTAGATGCTGCCAAGGTCCTGCTGTACCGGTAAACCAAGCATCATTTGATACTGTCACTAAAAAGTCGCTATTTTGAGCGTTTCGGCGGGTAAGATTCGGATAAGCAACTTCATAACAAATTGCCGCAGCAAGAGGATGTTGTTTAATCATGAGCGCAGATTGTTGTTCAGGCCCTCGACTAAAGCTACTCATGCTTGGATCATTTTGCAGCGCAGGTAACACCCAACTGAGCAGTCCATGGAGAGGAATGTACTCACCAAATGGGACTAAGCGTTGTTTTTTGTATAGCCCCTGACTCTGAGAGCCTGAAGCCATTATGCTGTTATAAAACATTGGGTTATTATTCTGAATGCTTTGATTTACATCAAAATATGGAATCCCTGTTACCCAAGCTGTACCTGTGCGTTTTGCCTGTAATTCCATGTTAAGCAAAAAAGGCTGAATATCAGTTTGAAACATAGGAATTGATGATTCTGGCCAAACGATCAGGTCACGTCCCCATTCACTTTTACTCAGGTTCTCATAGATGATGAGTGTCTTATCTTGATACTCGGTCAGCCATTTGAGATCTTGTGGAATATTGCCTTGAATTAATGACACACTTAAAGGCTTTTCAGCTTTCTCACTAACAAATTCAAGTTGTGCAGCACCCCAAGCACCGAGCAAGAGGATTACACTTGGAATACTCCAGAACCAGCGTCCACGAATGATCTCAACCAAAGCACAGGCCAATAAGATCACCACAAAGGAAACAGAGAACACTCCAAATAATGGGGCATACGCATCTAACCAGCGTTCAGTGAACGCATAGCCAGCAAATAGCCAAGGGAAACCTGTAAACACCCAAGTTTTTGCCCATTCAAAAAACACCCAAAGTGGTGCAAAGGTCAATGGTGTTTCTGGGAAAAAGCGTCGATAGAGCCAAGTTTGCAAAGCGCTAAATAAACCCATGGCCAAGGCCATGAGAAAAATCATCAGTACACTGAGCGCTGCATGGGTATCACCGTAAACATGGATTGAGGTGTATAACCAAAAAGCCCCGACGAACCAAAGACCAAGACCATAAGCCCAACCAATGAAAAATGCGTGTTTCGCACTACGCTGTCTTAGACAGGCATAAAGTAAGGCCGGCGATAGTATGGCTAACCACCACCAATAAAAGGGTGCCAGTGCTAAACTAAATAATGCACCTGCACCTAGCGAGATCAAAAGAGGATAAATCAGCGGTAATGCTTTGTCAGTTTGTTCAAGATTGAGTAAGCGGTCAAAGTGATTTCTCATTGACGTACAGCTCGAATCAAATGAATGCTACGTGAATCTGCTTCAATAATGGTAAATGACCAGTTTTCAAGTTCAATCACTTGTCCTTGTAAATCGCTAACCAATTCAATTTCTTGAAGCAATAAGCCCCCAACAGTTTCAACTTCGTCATCGGAGAAATTTGCATCTAAGATAGAGTTAAAATGCTCGATTGGGGTCAGTGCTTGTACGATCCAACTATTGGCATGTGTGGCACTGTGATCAGGCACGATAAACTGTGCTTCAACATCAATTTTATCGTGCTCATCTTCAATTTCACCGACAATTTCCTCAAGGATATCTTCAAGCGTTACCAAGCCAGAAGTCGTGCCATATTCATCAATGACGACTGCAATATGGGTTTGAGTATTTTTGAGCATGCGCATGACCTGATCTGAGCGTGCACTTTCAGGGACATAGAGCGGTTGACGCATCAAGCTATGAATATCAAGCTGTTGATTACGATCTTTTAAAAACGGTAAAAGATCTTTTGCAAGCAACATCCCCACCACGTTGTCAGGCTGATCTGCTGAAAACACTGGGAAGCGAGAGTGAGCTGATTCGATTAAGACGTCTAAAATATCGAGAAGTTTATCATCCTCTTGAAGACTGACCATAGCTGTGCGGGGTGTCATGACCTCACGGATTTTGGTTGCTGGTAAGTCCAATACGCCTTCAAGCATGGCGACGGTATCGGGTTCCAGAAAACGACGTGAATCTTGTACTAACTTGAGTAGCTCGTCGCGAGTTTCCGGTTCTGTTTTTAACCATTTTCGTAAACCGCGCATGCCCCACGACGGGCTTGATTCCTCTTGCATGATCTTTCCTAAAGATACTTAATTTGATAAAGCTGTTTTTTAATCATACCGTAGAAAATATAGATGTCTAGAATTAACGATGGGCGATGGCGTAATTCTAGGGGAGCTGGTGTAGCTCTTGTACAAAGCTTAGGGGCTAAAGTGGAGAATATGTTAATATATGCCATATTTTTTTATTGAGTATTGGCATGTCTGCTATGGATCCGACCCCTCATATTCAACTCAACACACGTGGTTTGCGTTGTCCTGAACCAGTTATGATGTTGCATCAAGCGATTCGTAAATCTAAGTCAGGCGATGTGGTTGAAGTCTTTGCAACAGATAATTCAACATCATGGGATATTCCTAAATTTTGTACCCATTTAGGTCATGAATTGCTCTTACAAGAAGAGCTGTTTGATGAAACAGGGAATAAAGAGTTCCACTACTTAATTAAAAAAGGCTAATGGGCTGCATTTGTTAAACATCTGATCAATGATCATCAATTAGAAATAGTTGAGTGCTCAGTCAGAGATGAATTAGCCCTTTGCGTATATGTTTAAAAGATCTAAACATGATGCAACGGTTTTCTTAAAAACTTAATATCGTCTCATGAGTGAGACAGACTGTATTGATGCACTGTCTTTTTGCTTTTGGTCATTTTGATAAGATTCCATACAGTTTATTTTTACTCTGTTGGGATATCATCATGAAAGTTTTACATATTGATTCAAGCATAATGGGCAAGGCCTCTGTATCACGTCAGCTCAGTCAGGCGATAGTTGATCAATTAAAAACTCAGCATGAGGCTTTGACTGTGACTTATTTAGATCTTGTAGAGCAAGATATACCGCATTTAACTGCGGATATCCTGATGGGTAAAAACGAAGAACAAACCCAGCTAGGTCTACAACTCGTACAACAGTATTTAGATGCAGATATCGTGGTTATTGGTGCTGCAATGTATAACTTTGGTTTATCGTCTGCACTTAAAGCATGGATTGATCGTATTGCTGTTGCAGGTAAAACGTTTAAATATACTGAAAGTGGTTCAGTGGGTTTGGCTGGAAATAAAAAAGCTTATATTGCCAGCAGCCGTGGTGGTATCTATGGCGATAATCATCCCGCAGATTTTCAAGAAACAATGTTAAAAACAGTATTTAACTTTACTGGAGTTACAGACATTGAGGTTGTTCGTGCGGAAGGTGTAAATATGGGTGCAGAATTAAAAGAGAAAGCCATTGCAGAAGCTTTGACTAAAGTAACGACGCTTTAATCGTAACTAGATCACTCCCTCATTTTTGATGACCCATGAAAAAATCCCCGTATTCTGTACGGGGATTTTTCATTTTAATTACATGTTTGGATAGTTTGGACCACCGCCACCTTCAGGGCAGACCCAAGTGATATTTTGACTCGGATCTTTGATGTCACAGGTCTTACAGTGAACACAGTTCGCTGCGTTAATTTGGAAACGCTTCGAACCATCCTCATTTTCCATGATTTCATAAACACCAGCAGGGCAATAGCGCTGAGCAGGCTCATCCCATTTTGGTAAGTTGACATCAACTGGAATACTGGCATCGGTTAATTTCAAATGCGCAGGCTGGTTTTCTTCATGAACTGTATTTGAAATAAACACTGAAGACAGACGGTCAAATGTAAGTTTGCCATCTGGTTTTGGATAGTTAGGTTTAACGTTCGCAGTATCAACAGTTTTCAATACACCGTAGTCTGTTGCAAGATCACGTAAGGTAAATGGAACTCTAAATACGTTTTGGTCAATAAAGTTAAACGCACCACCAATCCATAGACCGAATTTATGCATTGCAGGGCCAAAGTTACGTGAGTTGTATAACTCTTCTTTGAGCCAGCTGTTATTGAACTTATCGGTATAAGCCGTTAACTCTTTTGCAAAGAAGTCTTCGCCTTCTGTAACACGTGCATAAGCAAGGTCACCACCTTTTTCTACACCTGCTTGAATCGCTTCAAAAACAGCTTCAGCACAGAGCATGCCTGACTTCATTGCAGTATGAGAGCCTTTGATTTTAGCAAAGTTTAAGAAACCTGCATCATCACCAATTAAGCAACCACCTGGGAAAGTCAATTTAGGTAGGGCATTTAAGCCTCCCTTGACTACAGCACGCGCACCATAAGAAATACGTTTACCACCTTCTAAATACTGTTTGATCAGTGGGTGTGTCTTCCAGCGTTGCATTTCCATAAATGGATACATATGTGGATTTTGATATGATAAATCAACGATCATCCCTAGGGTAACTTGGTTGTTTTCAGCATGGTAAAGCCACCAACCCCCTGTAGAGCCTGTTTCAGTCAATGGCCAACCTGTGCCATGCATTGCTAAACCAGCTTTGTGTTTGGCTGGATCAATTTCCCATAGTTCTTTAATCCCAATCCCGTAGTGCTGTGGATCAGCATCTTTGTCGAGATTAAATTGAGAAATTAGGCGCTTACCGAGATGGCCACGACAGCCTTCTGCAAATAGGGTGTATTTGGCATGTAATTCATAACCTGGGGTAAAGTTATGTGTTGGTTCACCATCTTTACCAATACCCATATCACCAGTTTGAATGCCTTTTACTGTACCATCTTCATGATACAAAATTTCAGAAGCAGCAAAGCCTGGGAAAATAGATACTTCAAGCTCTTCAGCTTTTTGGCCTAACCAGCGAACAACGTTACCTAAAGAAATAACATAGTTGCCATCATTGTGCATGGTTTTTGGCACCATCCAATGTGGCGCTTCTTTAGATGAGGTATCCGACAGTAAGAAGAAAGTTTTATCTTCTGTTACAGGTACATTGATTGGCGCACCTAATTCTTTCCAGTCTGGAAACAATTCATTTAAGGCACGTGGTTCAAGTAAAGCACCTGATAGAATGTGTGCACCAACTTCGGAGCCTTTTTCTACGACGCATACAGATAAATCTGCAAGATTGTTTTCAATTGCTAATTGACGAATTTTAATCGCAGCAGATAGACCTGCAGGGCCTGCGCCGACGATAACGACGTCAAACTCCATCGATTCGCGTTCGATGTGCTCCATGTCGGACTCCTCATATGGATAAGGGTGGCAACCGTGTCAACAACAACGGTGCTGCCATGAGTATGCTTTTAGTTAGGAACGAGTTATCGTACCATTGCTTTTGTTTGGGCTAGTATAGTTTTAATCCACTCATCCGCCAATTGGCTGAGTCATTATTTTTTGACGTCAGCTAGGCATAACTTATGGTAAAACATAAATATTCACCAAATGAGGCGAACCAAATGCCAGACACTGATGATAAAAACTTAATGCGTATTGCACAAGACCTTAAAGTTGAACAGTTAGGTCACAAAAGGTCAATACCCCCTTTACAAGACTGGCAGCCAAAGCATTGCGGCAAAATGGATTTGATCATTAAATCCAATGGCGAATGGTGGCACGAAGGTCAATTGATTCGTAGACAAGCACTTTTAGACCTGTTTAGTTCAGTGCTTTGGAAAGAGCAAGGACAGTACTATTTAAAGACACCGGTTGAGAAAATTGAAATCACGGTTGAAGATGTACCGTTATTAATCACAGAAGCAGATCAAATTGAGCTCAATGGGAAAAGCTATATTCAGCTTAAAACTGGTCATGGTGATGTGGTGATTGTGGATCAAGAGCACCCGATAGAGATGCGTGAATATTTAGGCGAATTACGTCCTTATGTACATATTCGCTTTGGGCTCGACGCTTTGATTCAGCGTGCAGCTTTTTATCATCTCATCAATATGGGGGAGATGAGTGAAAATGCGCAAGGTCAGACCATTTTATCTTTAAGAAGTGGTGATTTGCACTTGCATTTACACAGCTGAGGTTTAAGCTTGAGAACAGTTTTACTGCACACTATTGATCGATATCATGATTGCTCTTAATCCCATGCCAATAGACCATGAACCAATGCCTGCAGCCCTTGCAGATGCACCGATTGGTATTTTTGATTCTGGGGTCGGTGGACTGTCGGTTTTACATGATATTGCACGTCACTTACCCCAAGAGCGCTTCTTATATTTTGCTGATACCGCACACGTACCTTATGGCCCCCGTGATGCAGATGATATTCGTCAGTTGACTGCGCGGGCGATAGAGTGGTTATATCGACAAGGATGTAAAATTGCGGTGGTGGCATGTAATAGTGCTTCAGCTTTTAGTCTTGATTATTTACGTGATTATTATGGTGAGCGTTTTCCAATCATAGGCTTAGTACCTGCGCTTAAACCTGCCGTATTACAAAGCAAAACCAAGAAAGTGGCTGTGTTGGCAACACCTGCAACTTTTCGCGGTAAATTAATCAAAGACGTGGTCGCAGGTTTCGCAGAGCCTGCACAGGTTGAAGTCT
Organism: Acinetobacter rudis; assembly: GCF_000829675.1. Lineage (GTDB taxonomy): Bacteria > Pseudomonadota > Gammaproteobacteria > Pseudomonadales > Moraxellaceae > Acinetobacter > Acinetobacter rudis. The sequence goes on along the minus strand of NZ_BBRX01000017.1, from coordinate 10,560 downwards.
TAGCCTTTACATGTCTTGATCTGGTTCCTTATGTTGAAGCTGATCAGGCCAATAGCCCACAATGTCGTGAAACCTTACGTCAATTGCTTGATCCCGCTGTGGCACAGGGGATTGATTATTTGGTGTTAGGATGTACGCATTATCCTTTTTTAAAACAGAGTCTTGATCTGTTATATGGTGATCGTTTGACCTTGATTGATTCAGGTCTTGCTGTAGCACGTCAGACGTCTCGGATCTTGATTAAACATGGTTTACTCGCACAAGTTGCGGATCCAACTCGAGTACGGATACAATGCGTTATCACAGGCCATAATGTTGAACATTTAAGCTCTGTATTAACACATTTAATTCCAACTGATTTAACGTGGTCGATTGAGCATGTCAATATTGCTACGGCCGATAATAGTGAATAACTCCGCAATCAACGATGCTATTTGATATTTAACAAAGAAAAGCGACATAACTTATTTTTATAAAATTCTGTAGACCGAAATGGTTGGATGAAGGCAAGTGAACATTGGAGTGGTCAATGCTGGACCGACGTTATCAAGTTTTTTTAATCACCTCAGGTAAAGACATGCAACCCGAACGCGAGGTTGTGATGCAAACTTTAATGGCCATGGGGTTTTTTATTTGGGGATTAGAGTCTAGATCTGCGCTGGGGAGGGCTTATTCACGTCGTCAAATTGAAGATTGTGATTATGTCTTACTGCTATTAGGTAGTCAGTATGGTGAGTTGTCTGCATCGGGTATTGGCTATATGCATCTTGAATATATTTATGCAGTGACCAAACAAAAACCAATTATTGTCTTTATGCATGGTTCACCGTCTGAACGTGCTGAAAAACTACAAGAACAGGATGCAGAGTTAAAAAAGAAATTTGATGATTTTCGTCATCAGCTGTTAAAAGAAGTTGACCATGTTATGTTGTATCACAACCTTAGAGACTTAGAGCAGTTTGCACGACGTTATATGCCAAAGTTGATTGAGCACCATCCAACGATTGGTTGGGTACGCCCACAGAGTCTACAAGTATTTCAGGACGAAATTGATCATTTGAAAATTAAGCTAGCTCAAGCGCGTATAGAGCAAGATCATGAACAATTAGATCCTTTTTTATCTTTGCCCATTGTCTCTATTGATGAGTTATTTAGTTTTGAATATCAAATGCATGCTTATCAAACCAACTATATCAAAGAGCTGGCTATGACCAAGCAGCTTACATGGGGAGCTTTGCTAAAGATTTTGTCTACGGTATTTAGACAAGCTCAGGCTGAAACGCTATTTTCAACAGTGATTAATGACTATCTTAAACACCAAGCATTGTTAGATGCTCAAGCAGAAATGCCACGTGTGCATACAGTGGCTCAGGTACAAATTCATTCAAGAGCACTTCGAAGTATTAAGCAACAAATGTATCGCAATGATTGGATTACACCCGTAGGGCGTGATGATCGACAACGTAAACTCTGGAAGATGACCAATAAAGGGTTATTATTGGTCAAAGACATATCTCATGCATAGGTTAAGGTAATAACAAAACCTAGAATTTTTGTAGGGAATTTGACAGTTTGTGCAGCTGACATTGATCAAGTATGCTTGAAGCACTGTGATGACCAGAAAGAAGAATGATGTCTGAGATTAAACCCAAAGTATTGTTGATTGTGGCCAATTTAGGCACACCTGATGCAGCTACCGTGCCCGCGGTACGACGCTTTTTAAAAGAGTTTTTATCGGACTCACGTGTAATTGAAATTCCGAAAGTATTATGGAAAATCATCCTACACTGTTTTATTTTGCCATTTCGTCCACGCCGTGTAGCAGAAGCTTATGCTCAGATTTGGTTAGATGACTCACCGATGCGCAAAATTTTAAATGCGCAAGTTGCGGCTTTGCAGACGCAGCTGATTGCAAAAAATTCTGATCTTGAACTCAATATTGTCGCTGCTATGAGTTATGGTCAACCAGGCATTCGACATGTTCTGGCTGACGCTGCTAAACAGAACTATGACCATATCGTCCTCTTGCCGTTATTTCCACAGTTTTCTGCGACTTCAACAGCACCACTGTATGATGCGCTTGCCGATTGGATTAAGACACAGCGTAATTTACCCGGCATTAGTGTTATCCGTGATTACTATCAGCATCCTGATTATATTGAGGCTTTGGCACAAAGTGTTCGTAAGTATCGCCAGCAGCATGGCGATGCAGACAAATTACTAATGTCGTTTCATGGTATACCACAGCCCTATGCAGACAAAGGTGATCCTTATGCGGATCGTTGTCGTATAACTGCAGCAAAGTTGGCAGCTGCACTTAATTTAGAACCAGAGCAGTGGGCGATTAGTTTTCAATCGCGTTTTGGTAAGCAAGAGTGGGTGAAACCTTACACCGATCAGTTATTACAACAGTGGGCTGAGCAAGGGGTAAATTCAGTACAAATTTTAAGTCCAGCATTTTCAGCAGATTGTTTGGAAACTTTAGAAGAATTAGCGCTACAAAATGCCGAATTGTTTTTGGCCTCTGGTGGCAAAAAATATGAATATATTCCAGCGCTTAACGAAGACCCAGCACATATTGAACTGCTTGCACATTTACTTCAAGGTCATCTCGATGCTATAAGATTGGGTTATTGTGTTTAGGTGTTGAACACAGCTTATTTTTGAGGCATTTATGTTACAAGTTAAAATCGTTCCGGTGACTGCGTTTGCTCAGAACTGTTCAATTCTGTGGGACTCAGAAAGCAAAGACGCCGTACTGATTGATGCTGGTGGTGAACCTGAAAAACTCTTACATGAAGTTGAAGAGTTAGGGTTAAACGTAAAAGCATTATGGTTGACTCATGGTCATCTTGATCATGCTGGCGCAGTGGGTGCTTTAGCTAAAGCGTGGCAAGTCCCTGTCGTTGGACCACACCATGCAGATCAATTTTGGCTGGACATGATTCAAGAAGTTTCTGCTCGTTACGGATTTCCGATTCCTGAAAATGTTGAAGTTTCACAGTGGTTACAAGGCGGTGAGATTTTAACCTTGGGAGAGGAGGAGTTTGAAGTTCGATTTGCGCCAGGTCATACACCAGGTCATGTAATGTTCTATAACAAAAACAATGATTTGTTATGGACAGGAGATGTATTATTTAAAGGTTCAATTGGCCGTACTGATTTTCCAAGAGGAAATCATCAACAATTGTTAGATTCTATTCGTCGAGAATGTTTTAGCCTGCCAGAACAAACCCGTTTTATTTCAGGCCATGGTCCAATGAGTACCATTGGTGAGGAAAAACGCACCAATCCTTTTGTTGCAAGTCAAGCAGGCTAAGCGACTTCGTCTTGTTGGCCAGTTAATCAGTAGGGGTCTTGATCTGCCTGTGGTGCATCTTCTGTAGGTAGCTTGTAGTCCTCACTGGCCCAAGCGCCTAGGTCGATCAGTTTGCAACGATCTGAACAAAAAGGTCGAAATTCATTATCTTTCCAAGTCGAAGCTTGCCCACAACGCGGGCAGGGAAAAGTGCGTGACATAACAACTCCAAAGTCATGAAGCAATAGGAAAGTCTAAACAGAATTGTTAGACTTAGCGTGATTTTTATAAGTTTGATCTGATTATGCCGATTCGTCAATTTCAAGCGCAGCGTATCCATGCCCCGCGTGAGTTTAAAGCCATTCCTGAGCAGGCCCTCTGTGTTGAAATTGGGGCAGGTAAGGGTAAACATGCTTTACTGTTTAGCCAAGCCAATCCTTCACAACATTTAGTCGCAATTGAGCGCACACGTGAAAAGTTTTTGGCGATGAAAAAGCAACATGAGTTGAACCCATGTGATAACCTAAATCCAGTCCATGCCGATGCAATTGCTTGGATGGTACATGCTTTATATCCCGCTCAAGTACAACAGCTTTTTATTTTATATCCAAATCCAGAACCGCATAATCCAGCTCAGCGCTGGTTAAATATGCCATTTTTTGAATTTTTATTATCTCGTATGGCACCAAATGCCAGTATTACGCTTGCCAGTAATATTCCCGAATATATCAGTGAAGCTCAGCAACAGTTAGATACTGTATGGCAATTGCCTTATCGTTTAGAAAAAATAGCAACTGATTCTGCACGTACGCATTTTGAAGTGAAGTATCTAGCACGCGATGAGCTTTGCCAACAATTGGTGGTGACTAAACCAGAAGGTTATCAAACACGTTTTGATGACTTTATGCCATTACAGGGAAAAGTTACACAGCCGAATGAAGCGACTACAACTGCATGATAAAGAAACGCATTGCTATCGTTGGTGCTGGCCCTGCTGGGTTAATGGCAGCAGAGTTTTTGAGTCAGTTTGATTACGATGTGCATGTTTATGAGCATAAGCCTTCAGCTGCACGTAAGTTCTTAATGGCGGGTAAAACTGGACTAAATATATCGCATGCTGAAGAACTTTCTCAGTTTATTCAGCGTTATGACCAAGCAACATGGCTTGCTGATTGGATCTATCAGTGCGATGCAAGTTGGATCCGTCAGTGGATGCAAGGCTTAGGCATCGAAAGCTATGTGGGAAGCTCTGGACGAATTTTTCCTTTGGAAATGAAAGCTGCACCATTGCTCCGTGCTTGGTTAAGACGTTTAGGTGAACAGGGTATACAGTTTCATTATCGGCATCGTGTTGCACATCTAGATGGACAATGTTTAACGATTCAAGATCTCAAAGCACAACAGCAGCATGTGATAAATTTTGATGCCATTGTACTCGCTTGTGGTGCAGTGTCTTGGCCGCAATTGGGCAGTGATGGTGCTTGGCAGCAATGGTTAGGGGCTGATGCGTTAAATACTTTTCAAGCCAGTAACGCAGGGGTGTGTTGTTCTTGGTCTAGCTATATGCAAACACTATTTGGACAGCCACTAAAACGTGTTAATGCCTGGGTTAATCCATCTGAAAAGAGTATTGGTGATATCGTTATTAGTCATTATGGACTAGAAAGTGGTTTGATTTATAAACACAATCGGGCACTACGTCAGCAATTTGCTGTAACAGGGCAGATGAATCTTTACTTAGACTTATTGCCAGAATTGACTGAGGCTGAGCTGAAACAAAAGTTACAAGCGCAAGGTAAACAATCGACAGCAAATCTATGGCGTAAAATAGGTCTAGATTCAGTCAAAGCGGGTTTAGTGCGAGAGCTGGTTCCAAAACAGGATTGGGCCAATCCAACAGTATTGGCTCAGCAAATTAAACAGCTCAAAATTGATTTAGAAAGTTTTAGACCAATTGAGGAAGCAATTAGCTGTGCCGGAGGTGTAAAACAAAGTGCATTGACCGACGGTTTAGAACTCAAACAACATGATCGGGTATTTTGCTGTGGTGAAATGTTGGACTGGGATGCACCAACAGGGGGGTATTTGCTTACAGCCTGTTTTGCAACGGGACGTGCTGCAGCGCACGCAGTGCATCGTTGCCTAGAGGATTAAACTTGCTAAAACTGCTGTGCAGCTGGATGTGCTTATGCTAGTTTTAAGCTCTTTATCAGAATAGAGAATCCGCATGTCAGCAGATCAAATATATACAGGAAGTTGTTTGTGTGGTGGGATTCGCTATGAGATTCATGGCGAAATCGGTCCAGTTTTACTCTGTCATTGTCAGCGCTGCCGTAAAGCCAATGGTACTGCTTATGCCAGTAATGCACCGATCAAAGTAAGTGATTTTCGTATTACGCAAGGTGAACATCTTCTTAAAAAATATTCATCGACAGAGACGACAACACGTTGTTTTTGTAGTGAATGTGCTGCTCCTATTATCAGTATTAAAACAGACACTCCAGATCTTTATCGCCTACGGATTGGTACCTTAGATACACCACTTCAGCAGAAACCCACACAGCATATTTTTGTGGGTTCTAAAGCAGAGTGGGAAACGATCTGTGATGACTTACCGCAATATGACACACGGCCTTGAGTTTGAGCTGAGTAAGCCTTAATGCTTGTGAGTTAAGCTTTGGTTGATCCAATATCAGTATGATTGAGATGCTAAAATCGTCCGAATCACGACGTTATTTGTTCATTGAGAAGTTTAACTAACACTGTTATCAGCGTATCCAAAAGAGATGTGTAAATATCTCTTTCCTATAACAGGGGAGATATTCAGTTACTTGTGTGATTTCAGCAATTAATTTTGTGTTTTTTTCTATAAAAGCAAAATAATTACCAGTACTTAATACTTAATCATCTGCTGGCAAAGGCCAAACGATATTATGATGAAACTGTTTATACCAGTATTGTCTTATATATTCATTATCTGCTCGTTCAAAATGATAAACGAATAAAGCTAATTCTTTATTTAACTCTAAATCATACTTCTGTTGGGCTGAAGCTAAGTACCCTTGTATTTCATATAACTCATCAAATAAAGGAATAGCTTGTTCATATGTTATTTGTTTAATTTGCAGAATGAGTACTTTGATGCGGTTTTCATAAGTAAAGACTATTCTAGAAAGATCAATGCAAGTATCTCGATAAACAATCAGTCTTTGTTCAAACTCGTTCCATGTATAAATCATGTTTTCATTTATCCTATTCGTGTTGGGAAGGCACTGAGGCGAGATTAAACTTATAGCCGAAGTGATTAAGAAAAACTTTAGTACCGTTCAATGCGTAATCCATGCAGTCGTGGTGGAGACCGTTATTTTGTGAAAAACCCTCATGTACTAATACAACGAGAAACTGCTTGATGCTATTAATTTTATTTAGGCTTAATCTAGCATTCACATGTTCTATTTTAATACCAAAATAAGGGGCTAGTGGGAGTGGATGGATCGCACTCAAAATACCATGTCTGCTGACACTCAGAGCAAATATAGTAAAAATACCATACTCAAATTGCATATAGGTTTTTTCACATGGGCTATCTTCAAGGGTGTGGCTCGGAAATTTATCTTTCATTTTATTATCATAGTCGACAATGTTTGAAAAATAATTAGGGCATATAAAGAATTCATTAGCTGTTAGGTATCCCCACATTTTACTTTTACTCTTTTAAATGTTTATATCAGAAATGAAATGTATGAAGAGTTGATTTTAAATGAAACCAAGACTAAATAAAGAGAACTATGAATCAAGTTGTTAACTTCTTCATTATTAGACTTATCCGTCAATCAATTTACTATTCTACATTACAAAAGCATAAGCGAATTTTTCCAGTTGTTCATGGGTGATTTTACAAAGTTTAAAGAGATTAAAATCGCTAAAATAAGAGCGTTTAATTTTCACCGCTAAAAAGGTCTCTGATGAAAAAAAATCTGTTTGCGTGTTTAGTACTATCTACAGCATTAACTCAAGTTGCTTGCTCTACACTGCAAACAACCGCTGATCCTTCTACGCAAGCATCTACTGCGCAGCAGTCAATCAAAAGCTATTTTGATGAAGTGCAGACGAAGGGCGTCATCGTCATTAAACAAGATGGACAACTGCAAACTTATGGTAATGATTTAAGCCGAGCCAATACTGAGTATGTTCCCGCTTCTACATTTAAAATCCTTAATGCTTTAATTGGATTAGAAAACCATAAAGTTACGCTAAATGAGGTTTTTAAATGGGATGGTCAAAAGCGCTCTTTTCCAACTTGGGAGAAGGATATGAACTTGGCTGAAGCAATGAAACTTTCAGCGGTACCTGTTTATCAGGAGCTGGCAAGACGTATTGGTGTGGACTTAATGGCACAAGAAGTAAAACGCCTTAACTTTGGTAATGCGCAAATCGGTACGCAAGTAGACAACTTTTGGTTGGTTGGCCCTTTGAAAGTTACACCAGTACAAGAGGTAGAGTTTGTTGAGCAACTTGCTCATAAGCAGTTGCCATTTAAGCCTGAAGTACAAGAGACAGTACAGCAGATGATTTTATTGCAGGAAGTTAAAGGCAATAAAATTTATGCAAAAAGTGGTTGGGGCATGGACCTAGATCCACAAGTCGGCTGGCTAACAGGCTGGGTAGAACAGCCTAACGGTAAAAAAGTCGCTTTTTCATTAAATATGGAAATGAAACCAAAGATGTCTGGTTCAATTCGTAATGAAATCACTCTAAAAGCACTTGAAAATCTAGGAGTTATTTAGATAACTAACTGAATTAGTTAATGTATTAGAGATGAAGGTGTAAAATCTCCCATTAGGCGTTGTACTCATCACTTTGAGCAAAAGGTGGTTAGGGTGATTTTACACATAATATTAAAAAAACAATCGTTTGGATTGTTTATTTTGCTTGTAAAGCTGTGCCTTCAAACTGGATACCACCCCAACCATTTTGCATAAATTGACGAATATTTTGATGGTCAGTACCTTCAGGAGTTGCCAATACTGATTGATAATGTTCAGCAAATAGGCTTAAAGTTTGTTCAGCATCAAGATTTTCGAGTTGAGCAAAGCTAAATACTTTGGCACTACCTTGATTTTCAGTCGCAGCATTGTGCTGTAGACCATTTTTAAATGCTGTAGGGCAATGTTCATAGCGTGCATCAATAAAAGCCAATACATCACTAAATTTGGCTTGGCCCTGTTGCAGTTGTTCAAGTAATTGCAAAGACATAGATTTATTCCTTGTGGTTGACTTAGGCATCATAACTAAAAAGTTGAAGAGGGCGAAGTGTTTTACCGAGTAGCGCAGCAATACTTGAGCTTTGCCAATGTATTGAATTGGAATAGGTCTTTATTTTGTGGATAACTTAAGAGTTATCCGCATAGACTGGTCGTTATTCGATATTCTACTCAAACAATTTATCAACAAATTTGGAGAAAGAATTCAATGAATTGGGTACTGGTCGCTTGTGGTGGAGCAGTGGGTGCGATGAGCCGCTATGCGTTGGGACTTTATATAAGTCAGCCACAACAGGTATTTCCATGGGCAACGTGGTGGACCAACGTGCTGGGGTGTTTTTGTGCAGGGTTATTCTTTGCTTTGAGCCAACGTTTTCCTATTTTACAGCAAGAAGCACGTTTATTATTGATGGTCGGCGTTTTAGGTGGATTCACCACTTTTTCAAGCTTTGGTTTAGAAACATTCTTATTGCTTAAACAAGGTCAGTGGTTTGTAGCGCTGAGTTATGCCGTGAGTAGCTTAGTCATCGGCGTGATCGCTTTAGCGGTAGGCTATGCTTTGTTGCACACTGTATTGCGTATGGGTGCTTAGGCATAGCTTAGCGATGTTTTAATCTTTAGGCAGTAAGGATTCAAAGAGCTCGCTGAGATCATCATGGACTTTAAGATGGATCAGATTCCAGTAATGGCCAGAGATGGTGCGATTCACCATGAGTGTATCTGGTGAAGGTTTAAATACATCCCAATATTTAAGTGATTGTTTCATCAAGCGCATACCATCATGGTGTGACGAGTTCTCAGCAAAGTCATAGTATGAGACGAGTGGGCGTAGGAATATTTCTATCCAAGCGAGGTAGAGTTCTTCTGGAAATTGCCCTTTTTCAGCCAATGCATCGAGTGCAACAAGATGTGTTTCAATGGTTTTAATATCACCGCATCGTCCTGCTTGAATGAGCGCAGTAAAATGTTGTAGTAGTTCAGATGAAAGTGTTTTAACTCCACCAAAATCATAAATCACAACACTGCCATCTTGACGAAAAGCAAAGTTCCCTGGGTGTGGATCACAGTGAAAACGCTTTAAAAAGAAAATTTGTTGTCCTAATGCTTGGATTAAACGCTGTCCAAGTTCATTACGCAGACTTTGTTCCCACGTACTTGCAGTTTCTATACTCTCACCGAGCTCTAAACTTAAAGTGAGTACACGGCGGCTAGAGTATTCTTCATAAACATGGGGAATGATAATTTTACTGTCCAAGGCCTCATGAAAGGTCTTAAAGACTTTGAGGTTTTGTGCCTCAATTTCATAGTTGAGTTCTTCGTGCAGACTGTCTTGAATTTCTTCAAATAGACGATCTTGCAGTTTTTTATCAATTTTCAGTACACCCATTAAACGCAGTGCTAAGCGAACTTGCTTAAGGTCACTTTCACAAGCTTCGTCTACCCCAGGGTATTGGACTTTAACCACAACTGCATCACCGTTGGGGAGGGTGGCACGATGTACTTGACCAATAGATGCTGCGGCAAAGGGTTGTTCATCAAAATGACTAAATATCTGTTCAATAGGACGAGCAAATTCTTTTTCTACTTGTTGTTTGATTTGTTCAAAGGGCATTGCAGGAGCTTGACGTTGTAATTTTGCAATGGCTTTAGCAACTTCTGGTGGGAAAATGTCTTTATACTGTGATGCAATCTGTCCGACCTTCATCACCGCACCTTTCATTTCTCCCAGCGTATCCGCAATCTGTAGACCAATTGTTTGAAATAGCTCGCTGCGTGATTGATTTTTTTTCTCTTCATCAGCAGTAAGATTACGAATGGAATTACTTACGGTTTTGGTTGCAATACTGGCAGTCATACTCGCCAGTTTCATAAAGCGTCGACCTGCACTTGCACTATTTTTTGCCATTCGTTTTTAAATCCCCAAACTTACCTCAAGTCTCAACTGATCATAGGTGACAAATAGTCAACTGCCTAGTTTTAATTGTTAATGAGTTGTAA
>NZ_BBRX01000018.1 GCF_000829675.1 Acinetobacter rudis | reverse complement strand
CTACGAATCTCTGTTTCTAAGGTTTTATATTGGACAGCAGACTCGGACTGACGTTTTAACGTTTTTAACTGTGATTTCAGTTCACTCGAAATGTCTTCTAAACGTTCTAAGTTCAAACTGGTATGTTCTAAATGCTGCAAAGTTTCTTTACGACGTGCTTGATAGCGGGAAACACCTGCCGCCTCTTCAATAAATACACGCATTTCATCTGGTTTAGCGTCAACCAAACGGTTAATCATGCCTTGTTCGATAATTGCATAGGAACGTGGCCCTAGCCCAGTACCTAAGAAAATATCTGTAATATCACGGCGGCGACATTTACTGCCATTGAGGAAATATTCAGACTTACCATCACGTGTAACTTGGCGTCGTACTGCTAGCTCAGTATATGCATTATATGAACCACCCAATTTACCATAGGTATTATCAAAACGAAGCTCAACACTCGCCATCCCTACAGGTTTTCGCTTTGATGTTCCTGTAAAAATGACATCTTGCATACTTCCGCCACGCAATTGTCGAGCACTAGACTCTCCCATAACCCAGCGAATGGCATCTATGACATTAGATTTTCCACAGCCATTCGGTCCAACTACCGCGGTCCGATTGGCGCGAAAAGATAAAGTACTGCTATCGGCAAAAGATTTAAAGCCTGAGAGTTTTAAGCTGCTTAAACGCATAAAGTTCCAATTATCGACGCGATCTGCGTGCCCATGCCAATTCAATTTGTTTCATACGTGTTAGAGACTCCAACACGAGGTTGCACAAGTGTCGGCAAAAATCTTCCATAAATAAAGTCGCTTGTTGCGATTTTCGGATTAAAATAGCATCAATCAGCAGCTTAGATAACTCTAAAGCCTCTTGAAGCTCTCTTTTAGACGTATTTAAGGTTAAAAAGTAACTGCGTCGTATCGAAGGTAACAGCTCTCGATAAAACTTCACCATATACGGATTTGCAACCATGTCATGCTGCTCTGCCATATATTGGAAGAAAACATCATAGAATTTTTCTGCATTGCCTTGCTGAGCATGTTGTTCTAATTGAGTAAATATTTCTTGTAAGACCGCAGCCTCATGTACACGCCAAGTCTCACTAATTCGCTGCACAATAAAACTCAGTACCATCACACCCGAATCAAATAAGCCTCGTATCTGTTGAGTGGACATCTCTGAAACAATGGCCCCTCGCCGTGGATAAATCTGAATCAAGTGTGTTCTTTCTAACAGTAACAATGCCTCACGAACAGAGCCTCGACTTACGTCTAGTTCCTTGGCAATCCGTAATTCTTGTATACGTTCGCCTTCAACTAATTCGCCTGTTATTATCTGCTCGCCTATATGTTTGGCGATTTGTTCTGATAGGTTTTCCATATCGTTCAAATGCATAAGTTACCTATTTTTATTTATTTTGGCCTATCTATTCATGGCCATCGTGCATTTGTAACTGATTTTTAATGGTTCTGACTATGTCATTTTACAACTAAATTTTTAAAATTTAGCAAATCAATATCCTTTGACAGTTACGCGCATAGTTATTAATTAATACCATGATAAATAAAGTAAACACCAATCAAAAACAAGTAGATTGCAAAACTTTTTTTCAATAATACTGGTGATAATGCATGTGCTGCCTTCGCGCCAAGCTTTGCTGTGACAAAACTCATGACACTAATACCGAAAAACGCGTAAATTTGTACATAACCAATCGAGTTTTTAAGGTCACCAGAGGCCTGTTCACCAAAGAACATAAAACCGATTGCACCAGAAAGTGCGATGGGTAGTCCACATGCTGCAGAAGTCGCAATCGCTTTTTGCATCACCACACCACAGCGATTGAGATAAGGTACCGTGAGACTGCCTCCACCAATACCAAAAATTGCAGAAGCTACCCCAATTACACCACCGACTAGAGTCTGTACTGGTGCTGAAGGGAGCTGTCTAGAGCTATTCACTTGTGTCGCTGCCCCACGAAACATCTTATAGGCCATGTAAAGCACAAATAGACCAATAATAAGTTGTAAAACATCTCCACTTAGACGTCCAGCAACTCCTGCACCGAGAAAGGCACCGACCAATAAACCGGGTAAGAAATTACGAAAGACTGTCCACAGTACTGCACCCTTTTTATGATGTGCACTGACAGAACTCAATGAAGTGACCACAATGGTAGCTAAGGATGTACCCAAAGCCATATGCATCAATACAGAGGCATCATAGCCCATCTGTAAAAAGACCAAATATAAAATCGGGACAATGATCAATCCACCGCCGATTCCAAACAATCCAGCACTAAACCCAGCAACAGCACCAATAGCCAAATAGATCAGGAGTTCCATAGTGTCATTTCCGTATATAAATACAACAAGTTAAACACAAGGGATGTGATCCCTGTTTCATCTACCTGTTTGAATGTGGCACATGATAGCATCATGAAGTGATTTTTTTATAGAAAATAATACTGCGATCATATGCATAACTATAATCAATAAGCGTCTGTTAATTATTGCGCCGAACCTAAAAGATATGTTTAACTCCGTTATTATTTTTTGATCCAACATGAGATGATCATGGATGTAGACAGCCAACAGCTGCGCCAACTTCTCAGCCAAGCAGCACTACTTCCCGAAGTTCTAATTCTGAAAAATACCACGACATCAACCAATCTAGATGTTCGAGAAATTGCTCAAACGGGTGCAAACAGCATTTTAGTCAGTAGCGAAATTCAAAGTCAGGGCCGAGGCCAACAACAACGTGCTTGGGCTTCCCCTCAAGGCAACATTTATATGAGTTGTTTGTTACAAACTCAGCGCCCTCTTGATGGCCGTTTAGCCTTAGAAATTGCGCTAAATATTTTACAAATGCCGAGTTTACAAGGCTTAGAGCAATTACAAGTAAAATGGCCAAATGACCTATATAGCACACAAGGTAAATGGGGAGGCATTTTAGTTGAACCCCTCGATGCACAACGTGCTGTCATCGGTGTGGGCATCAATCTGCATGCTTTTAGCCCAGAACAATTGCGTGATCAAAGTATTGATCAACAGGTAAGTTCATTATCTCAACTGGGCCTCAATCCACTTAATCGTATCGTATTATTAAGTGAGCTGTATCAAGCTATACAACAAGCAGGTCATTGGTTTAATCATGGTAGTACCCATTTAGCACAACGTTTCAACCACTATGCTGCGTTTATTCATCAGCCTGTCTCCTTAGAACAAAGTCAGCAAACTCTCTACGGCACTTTTCATGGAATTAACGATGATGGTTGCCTCAATATTGAAACTGCAAATGGAATGCAAGCCTGTTATCACGGACGTTTACGTCTATATAACCACAACATGGACGATTCGCAATGAGACGACTTTGGCTAGATATCGGTAATACACGACTCAAATATTGGGTGACTGAAGACAATCAAGTGTTTGAACACGTTGCCGAACTGCATTTACAATCACCTGCTGATCTATTACTTGGTCTAATTCAACATTTTAAAGGATTACAACTTGATGAAGTGGGTATTTCATCAGTACAAGACAAACAAAATAACAAACGCATCAAACAAATTTTGAAACCACTTAATATTCCAATTACCTGTGCCCAAGTTCAGGCTGAATACGCAGGTTTACACTGTGGTTATGATGATACCTCACTCCTTGGGATTGATCGCTGGTTACAAGTACTCGCTGTAGCAGCACCTGAACAAAATCTTTGTGTCGTGAGTTGTGGTACAGCATTAACGATTGATTTAACAACAGGCATGCAACATCTGGGTGGCTATATCTTGCCAAATCTATATTTACAACGTGACTCTCTGATTCAAAACACCAAAGGGATTAAAATTCCTGATGTTGCATTTGCAGAGCTCAATCCAGGACGAAATACCATAGATGCTGTACATCATGGAATTTTCTTCGGCCTGTTGAGCACCATTGAAAAAGTTTTGGAACAACACCCTCGCCAACTCATCTTAACAGGTGGTGATGCCAATTTATTTGCAGAGCACTTACAACGCTTTAATCCCATTGTTGAGCAAGATCTACTCCTCAAGGGCTTAAAAGTCTACTTAAATAAAAATCGCTCAACCACCTAACACTTAATCCTTGAATCTAAAGGTTCAAGGATGACTCAGGACCTCTTACAGATGAGTTTGCAAACTTTTTTAATTTTCTTACCTGCTTGCTTAGCACTCAATATGGTGCTTGGCCCCAATAATGTACTATCCATGATGATTGGTGCAGAGCAAGGATTAAAGCCTGCAGCAATCGCGTATCTAGGCCGTTTTTTTGCTTTTAGTATTTTGATTTTAATCACTGCCTTAGGCTTAGGAACATTATTGGCTGCATCTGCACAAGTATTTTTGCTTATCAAATTTATTGGTGCCGCTTATTTACTTTGGATTGGATATCAACTGCTACGCAGTAAAAGTGAAACACTTGATCATACCAGTCAAACCCCGCCTCAAGACTTTAAGACATTAATCATAAAAGATTTTAATATTGCGATTGCCAATCCCAAAGCCATCTTAATATTCACCGCCTTTTTTCCGCAATTTATTCAGCTCGATCATTACTGGGCTGACTTTTTCACTTTAGGAGTGAGCTTCTTATGCTTAGAATTTTTTGCAGTCTTATGCTATGCCATTCTTGGTGCCAAATTAATTACTGTGTTGAAGCGTGAAAATTTAGGACTAATCAATAAAGCGAGTGGTGTACTTATGATCGTTTTTGGTTTTGCATTGGCCTTTGTTAAAAAGCCATCGGCTTGATCTTACACAGCCATTTCAGCGTGGAATGTCAAACAAGTTGATATTTTAGCGACTTACCCTATCAAAAAAGAATTGGGTATTTTCAAAAAAATTATCACGGTAAATCAATAACAGAAAATTTAAGCATTAAATCTAAGCCAGTTGAATAGAGACCTTAGACTAAGTTATATATTATTACTTATAATGCAACTATATATCACTTAAGTTGTCTCATAAAAAATTAAGCAATAATAAAAAACACCCAATAGATTTAAAATATAAATAAAGTCATTTATTAAAAAACAACAATTCAATTAATATAAAACTTTTATTTAAAATTTAAACAACTATAATATCTTCTAAATAACTTTTATAAAATAATTTAGCATCATAACCTTAATAAAATATTCAATACCCGATGATCAAATAGGAAAATTTACAGGCGATAGAATATAAAAATATTAAACACTGTATTTTATTTTACTTAATATTATATATCTATTTAAAATCAACTCAACATATAGAGTTAATCCATATAATCATAAACATATAACTCAGTATAAATACATAAAAATCAAGGAGCAAATATGGATAATGAAATTTTAAATTCGAATTCAGTAAAAATACGGAATAAAATAGAAAAAAAATATTGCTTTATTATCCCGAAAAAAGTATTTGAACTTTTTTTAGAAGATAGCGGGTTTACTGAACAACAAAAAGAAGGTTTTAAAAATGTGATAACAATAGACAATAATTGGCGTGAATTTAAAGAACGGGAAAGCAAAAAAAGCCGTCAAATTTATCAGCATATAGGTGCAATTAATCCATCTGATAGTGCTTTAACTACTTCTCCTAAAGTTACAATTTTTGATTGTAAAAATAGCTATGCCTTGCCTGGTACTCAGATTCTTAAAGCAGAAGAATCTGATGACCCAACAATACAACGTGTGTTGAAAGAGACAGAAGCGATCATTGAGTTCTTTCATGCGATTTTTATCAGAAACTCAATCGACGATAGAGGAATCGATTTGGTCTCTTCTGTACATTATGGTGTCGCATATAACAATGCTTTTTGGAATGGTATACAAATGACCTATGGCGATGGTGATGGCAATCTTTTTATTGACTTTACCAGCTCCAGCGACGTCATTGCCCACGAACTGAGTCATGGTTTTATCCAATATAGTGCTGGATTTGAATATGAAAACCAAGCTGGTGGCCTCAATGAAAGTATGGCGGATGTTTTTGGCTCGATGTTTAAACAATGGAAAAATCGACAAAATGTCAATGAGGCTGATTGGCTCATTGGTAAAGAAATATTAGGACCAGCTGCGATCTCTCGCGGATTTAAGTCACTTAGAAACTTATCTAACCCCTCTGATCCAAGCTGTCTTTCACCACAACCTTTTCATTTTTCTGAATATGTTGATGGTATGGATCCTCATGAAAGCAGTGGTATTGCCAACTTTGCTTTTTACAAAGCAGCCATGCTTGTTGGAGGATATAGTTGGGAAAAAATCGGGCAAATTTGGTATAAAGCCTTAGTTGCGTTTGAACCAAATCCACAGATGCAGATGCAAGTTTTTGCAGATAGAACTCTTCATCTTGCCCCTAAATTATTTGCAAATGACCCTTCTGTTTATGAAGCTATAGATTTAGCATGGCTTACAGTTGGTTTACAATTGTTTAATCGTACTAAAGGCAGTTTTTACTATGGCAATAATATACGTAGAACGATTTGGAGGATTCGCCTGTGTTGGAAGTGTACATTCTTGTATACGTAGCCACGGCGAAATCAATACATCAACCCTATCCTTAGAGGAGCTTGAACAAATAGAAAATTTGTTCAACCAACAAACCGCAGCAAGTCGTTTTACCACCCGGTCTGATCAGTTCAAATATCGACTGATGCGACAAACACAAAATGGAAAAATCGATAAAATCGAAGCGAAAGAAACCGATCTTCCTGGTAAAATTATTTCTTGTATCAAGGATGAGATTATATAAATGTCAAAAAAAACCTGAACATAAAATCAGAATGCAACATTCAAAAATCAAATATAACATACTGTTTTTAATATCCTTTTAGTACATTCCTCCATTTAACATCAAACTTGCTTCACTCCCATAGAGTGAAGCAAGAAATCAAACAATGCTCACGTCACAAGAGTATCTCTGACTCCCCGATGTTTACTTGTATCATCTTGATCTCAAACCTAAATATTAAGACTCTATTCATATATAGCTTGGTCTGCCCCTATATGAAGTCAAGACATTGGATTCTGTATCCGCAGCTTGGCGTAGTTTTGATGACTCGGTATGCGTCTAGTAGCAGGAATCGCTCAGTTTTAAAGAGGCGAGGATGTCAAAACTTTACTATACTGATGTTCATTCTTTGAAAAAGCATTCTTATGAAATTTTTTAAATTATTCAGCTGTATTGCTTTAATTGGATTGAGTCTATCCAGCAGTGCTGCTGAGATTTCAGTTGCTCAAACCCAACTACAGGCCCCTGCTCAAACAAACCATATCATTGCCTATTTCTCTGCTCGACAAAATGGAAAAACCACTCACATCAACACAGCAGATCCACAAGGGATTTATCGTGTTTTAATCTCTAAATCATCTGAAGGATATTTGGTTCAAGACTTTTTCCAAGCAAATCATCAAGCACAAAGTTCACCGGTGTTGCTGACCGATGCTGAAGACTTAGATCGATTTCAAGTTCAAAGTGCCGTAGGTGAGATTCTTCTTTATAACCGTAATGGTCAACGATTTAACAAACAAGTCTACGATAAAGACCACGATGTCATTTATGTTGCCGGCTATTCCCTACATGGCCAAATCCTTCTAGAACAAGAAGTTAATCCAGAAAATGGGATTACCCATACCAAACTTTGGCATAGTAATGGCACCCTAGCCTTTGAACTCCAAAGTAACTCAGACATGCAGCTTATTGACTCTCAAGCATGGCGAAGAAATGGTAAAGCGTTTAATAGCAAAACTTGCTTTAGTGATCGCAGTTTAGATTTTAGTTCAGCAGCAATAGATCCATGTGTATTACAGCTAAAAAGCCTATATCAAAAATATGAAAAATTATGGGAAACTCAAATGCAATAATCCGCACTGAGTGCGGATAAAACAAAGCCCATCAGATGATGGGCTTTGTTTTATCTAAATTTGATCAAGTTGAGATTACTTTTTGTCGTTATTACCGAACAAAGGCCCCATACCACCTCCGCCGCCAAACTGCTTCTGTAAACCACCCAATGAACGCATCATTTTTGCCATACCTGATGGATTAGCAAATTTCTTCATCATTTTCGCCATCTGCGCATGTTGCTTGATCAGTTTATTGACTTCTGCAACATCCATACCGCAACCCGCTGCAATACGTTTTTTACGGCTTGGATTCATCAGGTCTGGATTACGACGTTCTTTGATGGTCATCGACTGAATAATCGCTTCCATCTTTTTAATTTGCTTTTCTGGGTTAGCTTGCTCGATCGCATTTTGGATACCAGCATTACTCATACCTGGTAATTTATCCAAGAAGCCCATCATGCCGCCCATTTTGTTCATCTGCTCAAACTGCATCAGCATATCTTCAAAGTTGAAGCTACCGCCCTTTTGCAGTTTTTTCGCCATTTTCTCAGCTTTTTCTTTGTCGATCTTACGTTCAACTTCTTCGACTAAAGAAAGCACATCACCCATACCGAGAATACGCTGAGCGACACGTTCAGGGTGGAACGGTTCTAGTGCATCGAGTTTTTCACCCATACCCAAGAACTTAATAGGCTTACCTGTAATAGCACGTACAGAAAGTGCTGCACCACCACGTGCATCACCATCGGTTTTGGTAAGAATCACACCTGTCAGTGGTAAAGCATCATTAAAGGCTTTTGCAGTATTTGCAGCATCCTGACCCGTCATGGCATCAACCACGAATAAAGTCTCAGTAGGCTTCACTGCAGCATGCAATTCTTTAATCTCGCCCATCATATCGTCATCGATATGCAAACGACCTGCGGTATCGACAATCAATACATCAGCAAATTTGATTTTGGCTTGCTCAATTGCACGATTAACAATATCAATCGGCTTTTCAGTTGCCTCTGAGTGAATAAATTCAGCACCCACTTCATTCGATACTGTTTCTAACTGTTTAATTGCTGCTGGACGATAAACGTCAGCAGAAACAGTCATAACTTTTTTCTTTTGACGTTCTTTCAAATAACGTGCAAGTTTGGCTGCAGTGGTGGTTTTACCTGCACCCTGTAAACCGGCAAGCAAGACAACTACAGGTGGTTTTGCTGCTAAATCAAGGCTTTCATTGGCCTCACCCATCATCTTGGTGAGTTCGTCATAAACAATTTTGACAAAAGCTTGGCCAGGTGAAAGTTGGGTCATTACTTCTTGACCTAATGCTTCTTCCTTAACTTTCGCGATAAATTCACGAGTTACGGGTAAAGCAACATCGGCCTCAAGCAATGCCATACGCACTTCACGTAAGGTATCTTTAATATTATCTTCTGTGAGTTGCCCTGAGCCAGTAACATTTCTTAAACTCTGCGTGAGGCGTTCTGTTAAGGTATCAAACATTACAAATTCCGCTTAAAATGGCTAATAGCAAAAATTTCTTTCTTAAAGTAGAAAATTTATGCTTAAGTTGCTATAGGATACTTGAGTTCACATGGAATTTATATCTCTACACATGAATTTTAAACACCCAATAATAGGTTTGACATGATTAGCCTCCCCTTGGTCTACACAATTTTAGCATTATTTGCTTATACCACGGCATTTTGGTATTTATTTGCGCACTTAATGTCGAAACGTACTCCGAATCAGTGGTTTATCGGTATTGTTTCCAGCCTAGGTTTAGTTTTGCATGCTTTAGTGCTTCGACAAGACATGTTAACACCTATGGGCACTAATTTTGACGTGTTTAACTTAATGTCCTTTACCTCAGGACTTATGCTCCTCCTTAGCTTACTCTTTAGTACATTTAGACCCGTCTTAGTATTGAACTTACTTGGGATCCCGGTTGCAGCCTGTGGTTTGATTTTGGGCTTTGTTTTCAGTCTTCCTGATCAGTTTATTGAAAAACACTCTATCGGCTTAGATATTCATATTATTTTATCTTTATCCGCTTATGCTGTGCTGTTGATGGCAACGATCCAAGCTGTAATTTTGTGGTTTCAAAATCGAGAACTCAAGAAAAAACAGAAACATCGTATTTGGGTCAATCTTCTGCCTTCATTTCAAGCCATGGAAACATTGTTATTTGACATGCTGATTACTGGCTTTGGCTTACTCAGCGTAGCATTACTGTTTGGTTTCTTTACCATTGATAATTTCTTTGCCCAGCATTTAGCACACAAAACTGCATTTAGTATTATTTCTTGGTTTGTTTATGGTGCACTGCTCTTAGGACACTACCGCCTTGGTTGGCGCGGTGTTAAAGCAATTCGCTTCACTATTACCGGTTTCTTCCTTTTGGCGATCGGATTTTTAGGCAGTAAATTTATTTTAGAAATGATTTTATCTCGTTAAAACAATACATCAGCACGATCAAATACAACGTCGCTGTACAAGCCATTCGATCACTAGACAAGTGCTGAGAAAATGCGTATAACGGCTGTTTTGTTGACTCTGAGAAAAGCCGTTGAAACTCATACTTGCTCCAATGGAAGGTTTAACTGACCCAATCATGCGTGATGTTCTCACTCATGTCGGTGACTTCGATTGGTGTGTCACTGAGTTTATTCGAGTTACAGACTCTGTCTTACCTGATCATATTTATCAAACTTATTGCCCAGAGCTTAGCAACAACGGTCAAACAGCAGCGGGAACGCCTGTTCATGTACAATTTTTAGGGAACAACCCAGACATGCTTGCTGCTAATGCAGTCAAAGCTGTACAGCTCGGTGCTCCTGCAATTGATCTTAACTTTGGTTGTCCTGCCAAGACAGTAAATCGTCACCGTGGCGGCTCTGTTCTACTTGACGAACCCGAAGTTGTTCATCTGCTTGTAAAGGCAGTGCGTGATGCTGTGCCCGCTCACGTTCCCGTTTCAGCAAAAATGCGCTTAGGTTACATGGATCGAAACTATACTTTAGAAAATGCCCATGCAATCGAAGATGCAGGTGCTTCTTGGCTTACTGTACATGCCCGTACTAAAGCAGAAGGTTATACTCCTCCTGCATATTGGGAGCAACTTGCTCCAATTCGTGCAGCCTTAAAGATAAATGTGATTGCCAATGGTGAAATTTGGAACAATAGCGATGCGAAACAGTGCCGTTTAGAGTCTAACTGTCAAGATTTGATGCTTGGACGTGGTGCAGTAACCACCCCAGATTTAAGCCTCAACATTCGTCAAAATCGTGATGAAGCTTTACTGAGTTGGGATGAATTATTAAATTTACAAATTCGCTTTGTTAACGGGCCAAGCAAAACTGAAATTGGGATGTTAGGTCGTTATAAGCAATGGTTAGGTATGATGTCAAAACATTATCCTGAAGCCAAGCAACTTTGGGATGAGATAAAACGTCTCAAAAAGCTTGATGAGATTATCGATAAAATTAAACTCAGTCAAAAGTACTAAACGACCAACCTCAGTTTAGGTTTATCCTTGATCAGGATGATGTTTCCCGTTTGCATATTAATGGGAATTGAGATGTGTTGATGTACCACCAGCCAACGCTGTTGTTCTTTTTGCATACAGAGTGTTGTTCTACACCAAGGAACCAGTGTGGTATCTGTTGAAACATCGACGACTTTGGTTAAGCAATGCATTACCGCAAGATCCGTTGCTGTATGTATTTTAATATCAGAACGAATAATATCGATATATTGAGAAAAATAAGGACTCAGTTTTTCCCATTCCTGACGATATTCTCTAATGCCTGTAATCTGAGAGCTCACATCGAAAAGACTCACCTTCTCGCTACAATACTCAATAACCGTATCAATCTGTTGTCTAATAATCGCTTTATCCCATAAAGCAATTTGATCGATAACCTCGGTAGCAATCTCTTGATCACCTTCTATCATAATCTTTTTCAATTTTATTCACCTTTATAATTTTAAAACCTACTAGTCTGTTTAGTGCTCTATTTCAATTAGACTTATAGCGTAGGAATAGCATAACACATCTAAGCTAATTCATTGAGTTTTATAGTTTTTAGCTATTCTAACCAATCCGTCGCAAACTTAAAAAATGTTAATGCTGATTGTCAACTTATACTAATATAATCATTTTTTTAATTAAAATTACCCGAAATCTAAGTAGATCTCAGGTAATTACTCACAACAAAATCTAAGCTTTTTTCACAAACTCAGATTTTAGTTTCATTGCACCAATACCATCAATTTTACAATCGATATCATGACCATCACTGGCATCGGGTAACAAACGAATATTTTTAACTTTGGTTCCCACTTTAACTACAGATGAAGAACCCTTAATCTTTAGATCCTTAACAACAGTAACCACGTCTCCATCATTCAGTACTGTGCCGAATGCATCTTTAATGACCGTTGACGCCTCGTCTTGAGCCGCCTCAGTCAATGTCCATTCATGCGCGCATTCTGGACAAATCAATAAATCGCCATCGGCATAAGTATATTCTGATTGGCATTGTGGGCAGTTAGGTAATGACATATGAGCCTTCCTAAAAAAGCCTCATTATGACCGAAAATAAAGATTTTTCATAATATTAATTAATTGAGTAAAGAAATACCCCCAATAACGTAATATTAATTTATTTTTTATGAGCTTTTAATGACTGACACAGCACAACTTGATCAAGGCAACGTATACCATTTTCATAGATCGGTTCTGAATAATCTAAAAAAACATCTTTTTCAATATGTTGTATCCGAAAACCCATCTTCTGATAGAGTGCCAACTGATCCAAACTTGAGTTACCCGTTTTTACCCAAATATCAGCAAACCCTTGCTGTGTAGCTGTCTCAATCGCATATTGAATCAACTTCTTGGCCAAACCCTGCCCTTGATAATCTACTTGTACACTCAAGTTTTTGATCTCAATACCATGCGCCAAATAAGGGCTCAGGCAGATTTCAGCAATTGGCTGGCCTTCAATATAAATTGCATAAACTTGAGCATCAAGCAGGTAACTTTGTACCTGCTTCCAGTCAGGATCCGCCTCTAATAATAAGTTACGAAGTTGCTCAGAAATCTGCTGCTTAATATCTACAGTGACGATACTGGACATAATAAATGGACATCTTCTGGTTCTAGTTCAAACAAACGTGGATCTGGATCAGGTAGGACTTCAGCACCTTGACTGATATAAAAGTCAACAGTATTGCAGGTAGGGATTGAGGAAATATACAGTGCATTGCCCTTAAACTCTCGCACACTCTGAAACGCAGCTTGCATAAGCTGAGTACCAATCCCTAATCCACGATGATTCGCATCAATATAAAAATATTTAAGCAAATGTGCTCCGCTGATACTTTCAACAGAACGGCGTGCAACAACACAGACACCAAGCAATTGTTGGCCTTGCCATGCGCCTGTAAAAGCTGCCCCTGAAGCATAGGCCTTTTTCAAGTCAATCGGATCTTGACTCAACATTTCTTTATCCCACGCTTCAACATCATGATGACAATCGTAAGCTTCAAGCTCATCATGGTTTTGCCAATACATCTGTGTGATCAATTCACGGCGGTCGATATGCGACCAGATTAAGTCAATTTCAGTTTGTTTAAGAGGATGAAGTTCGATTCCGACAGACATAGATACAGCACAATAAAATAAAGTCGCTATTAAAACATATTCTGCTGATTAGAAACTAAAACATTCATCCAAAATAATGACTTGGATGAATGCTTAACATTGATCAATTGAAAACTTTAAATTATTCGTCTTCAAAAATTTCATCATCATAGATGGTGGCTAGACACCCCCAACCATCGTATTCACCATCAAATTGCTCTGCAATACTGACAAACCATTCTTCGAGATCAAGAATGTCTGAATACTCTGGAACCATTTCAACATGAATGGTGAGAATCCAATCTGTTGATCCTGATTCTTCATCATCATAAAAAGAAACTTTTTGTTCCTGATGAAGTAAATGTAATGCACATTGTTCTAATTGCTGTTGGTTTTTAAAAATGATTGCAAATTCAACTTGATGGGGTTCAGTTAAGTCATCCCCATCTTCAAACATTTGCCACAGCACTTGCCCATTTTCATCATCTGGGAATTGTTCATAATCACGTGTCATTTGAGCACCTTCCATTATTTGTATTGTTCAAAATCATATGTACCCTCTGCAAAGCTAACAGAAATTTATGACACTAAAAAGATTAATTTATGCTTTTAAACAGTACTTCAACCAAATAATCTATCGGGTTCATCAGTCTAATCATTCATCCGCTTTTCTTAAAAAAAGCATGGGAGAAACTACTTTCTGTGTTCAGCTCAAATATTGGATGATCTATCAACTAAAAAGGGACTTCAGACTGTAGATGGAGTGCCTGACCGGTTAAAGGTTGAGTAAAAATCAAATCACGGGCATGCAAAGCCATACGTGTAAACTGACTTGCTAAACCCAGAGGATGATAAATTCGATCGCCCATAATCGGATGCCCCAAAAACTGCATATGTACTCGAAGCTGAT
The DNA here is from genome assembly GCF_000829675.1 of Acinetobacter rudis. Taxonomy (GTDB): domain Bacteria; phylum Pseudomonadota; class Gammaproteobacteria; order Pseudomonadales; family Moraxellaceae; genus Acinetobacter; species Acinetobacter rudis. The sequence continues at coordinate 125,536 of NZ_BBRX01000018.1, read as the reverse complement.
GTGAACGACCTGTAATTGGCTTAAGTAATACACGAGTCATGTCTTGCTCAATATGATAATGTTCTGCCTGATACAAAGTTTGTGCAGACTTACCATGTACATAATCAACTTTCTGCTGTGGACGGTTGTCCCAATCAGCAATCAGTGGCACATCAACTTGACCCTGTCCCTGTAACTGCCCTTGTACACATGCAATATAACGTTTTTCCACTGTGCGTGCTTGAAACATACGACTGACGGCGACTTCAGCCTGACGATGTTTGGCAAAAAGTAAAATACCCGAAGTTGCCATATCTAAACGATGTGTAACTTTAGCCTGAGGAAATTGTTTTAGTATGCGTAAATAAGCACTATCTTGATGTTCAGGTAAACGTCCCATTACTGAAAGCAAACCTGCAGGTTTATCAATCACAATAAGATCGTCATCTTCATATACGACACATAAATCACCTTGTGGGGGTTGATAAACAAAGTTGGGATCTAAAGGCATAACACTTTGAACATAGGACAGAAGAAGCCAGCAAATTATCAACTGTATCCCATGCTGTCAATCCAAACTCATGACCTTTAAAAACCAGTCAATCTCCCTGTAAAACTTGATATCCTGATACAAAAAAAATTCATAGCCGAACAATAAAATCTCAATAAAAACCAAACAGATAGACTGATTATTCACATAACAAAATCATATCGAACAAATATTTACGTTACAAAAGTTAATATTTATTAAATTATTATTCTCTGTCATAGGAAAATAAAACATGACCTTATGACATCTTAAAAACAGATAAAACCACAGCAATCCATGTATTGTTTATGGTTCTTCAGGATAGCATATGAATAAAAATAATGACTTCAGCGATCCATATCAGGGCTTAAGAGAAATCACTTTACGTGGTGTCATACTTGGGATCTGTATCACGCTTATCTTCACAGCATCTAATATTTATTTAGGTTTAAAAGTTGGTCTTACCTTTGCAACATCCATTCCCGCCGCAGTTTTGTCGATGGCTATTCTGAAATTTGCCAAAGACTCAAATATTCTTGAAAACAATATGGTACAAACTCAGGCTTCTGCCGCGGGCACGATCTCTTCTGTAATCTTTGTCATTCCAGGCTTACTGATGCTTGGTTATTGGCAGTCATTTCCATTTTGGCAAACCACACTGATTTGCTTAAGTGGTGGTATCTTGGGGGTAATTTTTACTATTCCTCTGCGCTATGTCATGGTGGTCAATAGTGCACTGCCTTACCCAGAGGGTATCGCAGCGGCAGAGATTTTAAAAAGCGGAGCGCAAGGTGTAGTAGCCAATCAACATGGAGAGATCATCCAAAATCCTCAAGCAAAAATAGATCGACAACCCGCTAAAGAAATCTTGTATGGCAGTCTACTCGCAGCCACTGTTAGTTTTGCTACAAATGGGTTAAGGATTATCGGGGATGGAGCAAGTTTCTGGTTTAAACTGGGTCAGAGTATCTTCCAAATTCCTATGGGTTTTTCCTTAGCTCTGATTGGTGCTGGGTCTTTAATTAGTCTCGCATCAGGTATTGCCGTATTGGTCGGAGCTATCATCGCTTGGGGCATTGCAGTCCCCTACTTTACCGGTCTTAGCCCAACTTCAGTTGATATCGATATGGCCAGTTTTGCACAAAAAATATGGGCAGAAAAAGTCCGTATGATGGGTGTCGGAACTTTAGGAATTGCCGCTATTTGGACACTGCTCACGCTACTAAAACCAATGATCCAAGGGGTACGACTTTCAATTGCGACTTTTCTTGATAAAAATCCCCAGCAGAGCCTCAGTCGCGCTAAACAAGACCTTAGCCCGAGAATCATGTTATTCACCATTTTTGTGATGGGAATAATTTTATTTTTAACATTTTATAGTTTCGTCATGGCTTCAAGCTTATCTCCAGCTGTTGCTTGGGGTATCGTCTTACTTCTCACCTTACTCACCATGGCTATTGGATTTTTAGTGGCCGCAGCCTGTGGTTATATGGCGGGTTTAGTCGGATCATCTTCAAGTCCAATTTCTGGTATTGGTATTTTAGCCATCTTGGTGTTTGCAGCAGTGTTGTTGCTGATTGCTAAGCAGCTAGGCTTATTACAAAGTACTGCTGATCATCAGTTTTTGACTGCGCTGGGTTTATTTGCTACCACTGCTGTCATCGCAATTGCTTGTATCTCTAACGATAATTTACAAGATTTAAAAACCGGCTACTTAATCTATGCAACCCCTGCTAAGCAGCAAATCGCCTTAATTATTGGCTGTGTCGCAGGTGCAATCGTCATTGCACCTGTACTTGATCTACTGTATCAGGCCTACGGTTTCACAGGTGCCCTACCTCGCAGTGATATGGACCCACATCAAGCCTTAGCTGCACCTCAAGCCATCTTAATTACCACCATTGCACAAGGAATTTTTTCTCACCAATTGGAATGGACTTATATCTTAATTGGGGTCGGTTTAGGCATCTTTTTGATTATACTGGATGGACTAATTAAAGCTTTAAGCAGTAACAACATTAGCTTACCAGTCTTGGCTGTAGGAATGGGGATCTATCTGCCACCTTCAGTGAATATGCCTTTATTCGTAGGCGCATTAATGTTTTGGTGGATTAAACGACAAGCTGTAAAAGATAACAATGACCCTCAACACCTACAACGTGTAGAGCGACGAGGAACCTTGTTTGCTGCTGGCCTCATCGTTGGTGAAAGTTTAATGGGGATTTTAATGGCCCTCATCATCGTCATTTCGCTCAATATGGGCACAGGTGATGCACCATTAGCACTTCATCTTGATCATTGGGATACGATGGCGCAGAGCTTAGGCCTCATCATTGTCATCATAACTATTTTTATTTTTATACGACGTTGTTTAAAAAAATAAAATCAATCTAAGGCCAATAAAAAATCCCGAAGATAACTTCGGGATTTTTTATTATTCAATTCAATCAGTGAATTGAATCATCAGTTGCTGAGTATTCAATATAATTTAAGCAACTTGACCCTCTAAGAAGTCTTGAGCAAAGCGTTGTAATACACCACCAGCCTCATAAACATGAACTTCTTCTTCAGTATCTAAACGACATGTCACAGCAACTTCAACAGTTTCGCCATTAGCACGCTCAATCACCAAAGTCAGATCTGAACGTGGTGCAATATTACCAATGACACTATACAATTCAGTACCATCTAGGTTTAATGTTTTACGATCTGTTCCTGCTTTAAACTCTAAGGGTAATACGCCCATACCCACTAAGTTAGTACGGTGGATACGTTCAAAACCTTCAGCAACAATCGCTTCCACACCGGCTAAACGAACACCCTTAGCAGCCCAGTCACGGCTCGAACCCTGACCATAGTCGGCACCCGCCACAACAATCAAAGGTTGTTTACGATTCATATATGTTTCAATCGCTTCCCACATACGCATCACTTTGCCTTCAGGCTCTACACGTGCCAAAGAACCCTGTTTCACCGTACCATCTGTATTTAAAACCATTTCGTTAAACAGTTTCGGGTTAGCCAATGTTGCACGCTGTGCAGTTAAGTGGTCACCACGGTGAGTTGCATATGAGTTAAAATCTTCTTCTGGTAAACCCATTTTATGAAGATATTCACCTGCCGCACTGTCCATAATAATGGCATTCGAAGGCGATAAATGGTCAGTGGTAATGTTGTCTGGCAGGATAGCCAATGGACGCATGTGACTGAGTGTACGTGGTGCAGCTAATGCGCCTTCCCAATAAGGTGGACGGCGGATATATGTACTTTGCGGACGCCAGTCATATAGTGGGCTTTCCGCTTGTTCGTTTTCACCCAAATCAAACATTGGGATATATACCTTACGGAACTGTTCTGGTTTAACAGATGTTTTTACCAATGCATCAATTTCTGCATCAGATGGCCAGATGTCTTTAAGATAAATTGGCTGACCATTTTGATCTGTACCTAGCGCATCTTTTTCGATATCAAGACGAATTGTACCGGCAATTGCATAGGCCACAACCAATGGTGGTGAAGCTAAGAATGCTTGCTTTGCATATGGATGAATACGACCATCGAAGTTACGGTTACCTGAAAGAACCGCAGTCGCATACAAGTCGCGATCAATAATTTCTTGTTGAATCTTAGGATCAAGCGCACCTGACATACCATTACACGTTGTACACGCATAAGCGACAATACCAAAGCCAAGTTGCTCAAGATCTTTAAGTACACCAGCTTCTTCTAAATACAAGGCAGCTGCTTTAGAACCTGGTGCAAAAGAAGATTTCACCCAAGGTTTACGTACAAGACCCAGCTCGTTGGCTTTACGCGCAAGTAATCCTGCAGCGACGGTATTACGTGGATTCGAAGTATTTGTACATGAGGTAATTGCGGCAATAATAATTGCACCATCAGGCATCAAGCCATCTGTACGATTTTCAACAACCCCAGCAATGCCTTTCTCTTTTAAATCACTGGTTGCAACACGCGCATGTGGATTAGATGGACCTGCGATATTACGTGTGACTTTTGACAAATCAAAACGTAATACACGTGGATACTCAGCTTTTTTCATATCACTGGCCCAAAGACCAATCTCTTTGGCGTAGTTTTCAACCAACTGAACTTGTTCTGGCTCACGACCTGTTAGTGTCAGGTAATCAATCGTGTTTTGATCGATATAGAACATCGCAGCAGTAGCACCGTACTCTGGAGTCATATTGGAAATGGTCGCACGATCACCCACTGACATGCTGTCAGCGCCTTCACCAAAGAACTCTAAATATGCCCCAACTACACGCTCTTTACGTAAAAACGCAGTCAGTTCGAGTACGATATCTGTTGCAGTAATACCCGCTTGGCGTTGTCCAACCAATTCAACCCCGATAATATCAGGTAGACGCATCCATGATGCGCGGCCAAGCATTACGTTTTCAGCTTCTAGGCCACCTACCCCGATTGAAATCACCCCAAGCGCATCGGTATGAGGTGTATGAGAGTCAGTCCCCACACAAGTATCAGGGTAAGCAACACCTTGACGTGCTTGAATCACTGGAGACATTTTTTCCAAGTTGATCTGATGCATGATGCCGTTACCTGCCGGAATCACGTCGACATTTTCAAATGCAGTCTTGGTCCACTCAATGAAATGGAAACGGTCTTCGTTACGACGATCTTCAACTGCACGGTTCTTGGCAAATGCATCTGGATCGAAGCCACCGTACTCAACAGCCAAAGAGTGATCGACGATTAATTGTGTCGGTACAACTGGGTTGACTTTGGCTGGATCACCACCTTGATCTGCAATTGCATCACGCAAACCAGCTAAATCAACCAGTGCAGTTTGACCCAAGATATCATGACAGACCACACGTGCTGGATACCAAGGAAAGTCGTGTTCTTGCTTGTTTTCAATCAATTGTTTTAACGATTGTTGTAAAATTTCTGGATCACAGCGACGAACCAATTGTTCAGCCAAGACTTTTGAAGTATATGGAAGTTTTACATATGCGCCTGGCTGGATATCTTCGATTGCTTGACGCACATCGTAATAATCTAGCTGGGTAGATTGCAGCGGTTTACGATAATTCGTATTCATAGTTTAGTGCCTCGTGCATCGTTATTTTCAGACCCTTTAACGGGTGTATCGTTAGTATGAGTTCGATGGCATTGTACGCTGTGAAAAAGCCATTTCCCAAATCTTATATATTTCATATAGTTACATATGAAAACAGGGGTTTTGGAAACAAATGGTTACACTTATCTGATTTTTTTTGAACGAACTGGGTATTTTTTTGAAAAATATGTAAAAATCATTCTTATTCTTTAGTCTTAGTTTTTTATCTTGCGAGTCCATATGTCGAGCTTAGCGTTCTCATCCTTCAGCCTCATTGGCGTAGATGCACAGAAATTCCTACAAGGTCAACTGACCCTAAACACGGAGGCGACAGCTGAAAATGTCACGCGATACACTGCAATATGTAACCTCAAAGGACGAATCTTATTTGGTCTGTGGTTAAAAAAAATCACAGCAGAGCATTTTGAAATTGTCACTACACAAGACCAAGCCGAAGCATTTGCTCAACATGTCAAAAAGTATGGCGCTTTTTCTAAAATGAAACTTGAAGCAACAGGTTCGGTATATCCCCAAATTGATGGTATTCAAACTGAATTTTCAAACAACGAAACAGATATCGACGCTTGGCAAGCACAAGCCATCAGTTCTGGCCAAGCTTGGATTAGCAGTCAAACAGCAGAGCTCTTTCAACCTCAAGAATTGCGTTTACATCAACGTGATGGCGTACATTTTGACAAGGGTTGTTATTTGGGTCAGGAAATCGTGGCGCGTCTTTGGTTTAAGGCTCAGCCGAAAAGCTGGCTACACTTGGTTCAAGGCCAAGGTGATGCTCCTGCAGTTGCAACTCAACTAAGCCGTAATGTTCAAGTGGTCAATAGCATTGCCAATGCGGATGGTTATCAAGCTCTGGTCATTGCAAAACCTGATGCTTTGGCTGAACTTTCTTTAGAAAATATTGAGTTACCAGAAGCACTTAATGGTAGCGTAGCACGACCACAGTAACGCTCTATTTATATGCAAAACAATCATAAAGTTGCAGGGATTGCACTCATTATACTTGCCATTGCTGTGGCTGGTTTTTGTTCAGGTTTTATTATGGACCTTAATCAGCCATCCAGTTTTGAAATTGACCACGAAAGCCAAGATATTAATAACAGTATTTTTAAAATCTATCGTGGCCAAATTTACGCAAGTGTTCCCAGTAATGGTGAATATCCTATGCCTGAAGCTGATCCTGCAAGCTTTCGTTCGCTGAATCAAGATGGTCGCTATCAAAATCGACAATTTGCCGTCGATCAGCGGCATGCGTATTGTGGCAATCTGAGTGTTGCAGCGCTGAATCCTGCGACAACCCATGCACTAGAGCATAATTACTTTTCTGATGGCCTAAACACAGTGTACTGTGCTGCGATGAGTCAACGTAATCCTGAGGTCTCTGGCTTCAAAGAAATTAAACAAACTTGGCTTTATGGTTGGGGGCTAGCAGACAAGCCACAAACCTATAACTATCAAGTTGTACATCTACCAAAATCTACAGTGCCTTATCGTGCCATTCTCAATGCTGATATCGTGACAAATGGTCAAGCGGTTTACTATAAGGGCCTCGCTATGCCTGAAGCAAACCCTAACCATCTTGAAGCAGTTGCTGTCCCTCAAGATGATCAGAGCATACGCCTGAGCCACGAGTTTTATCACGATCAAAATTCTGTATTTTTTAAACACCATAAACTTGATATCAAATCAAATAATCAGTTGTATAGTTTTTATATCGATGGTCTAGACCAAGCCTATTTATTTGACCCCAGACAAGGACAAGTCATTGTAGATCAACTTGCATTTGACCCACAAAATAGACCTTATCAATTACTTAGCTCCTATGGTTCACATGTTAATCATGCATTTTTCTTGTCCAAGCAAGGTGTATATTTCTTTGATAGAAAAACACAGCGTATAGAGCGAGCTGGAGACAACCCTTTCCTTGAGGGCACATGGCAAGAAATTTCACCTCTAATTTTTAGTTATAATAATCAAACCTATTTCCTACACGGCTCTTCACGCCGTGGGGGGAATAAAAACCCTCGACTGATTTCACGCTCGACTCATCTGTATCAGTTAAAAGATGCACCAGCCGGAGCATGGCAAAAAGTCCAAGATGTCGGAACTCACCACTTTGCGGAAGTCTGGAAAAAAGGTGAAAAATACTACTATTTTGATCGACTTGGTTCATCTCAGCTGATCGGACAAGTCATCTATGAAATTCAAGGTACCCAAGCGCTGCAACTGTTACTCCAAGGTGATCCAACAGCAGATGAGATCCGTAAACTCACTCGTCAAGATCAATTGAAAAGTGTTGCAACTACGGAAGTATTAAAGGCAACAACCTATTATCAAAAAATGCTGTTTGGCATGATCGCACTACCTAGCTAAACCTTCGCGATATTACAATTCATTGCTTTTCTTTAAAATTCAGTTTTGGCAATATGGCTCGATTGATTTTTAAGAGAATGACGATGAAATCTTGGCTCAGTATATTGGCACTCAGTATAGCAACGCTCACTGCGGCCCATGCAGATATTGCAACAGTACAAAAAAATTTAAAAACTAATTTTCCTGATATCGCTATAGAGAACGTAGACACAACACAATTCAAAGATATCTATGAAGTTTATATGGGTGGTCGAATTGTTTATACCAATGATGATGCAAAATACTTTTTTGTAGGCAACCTTATCGACTTACCCAATCAGATCAATATTACTGAACAACGCCAGCAAGTATTAAGTGGGATTGATGTTTCAAAATTACCTTTGAATCAAGCAGTTAAAAAAGTTAAAGGTAAGGGACAGCGCATCATTTATTTGTTCAGTGATCCTGATTGTCCTTATTGTAAAAAACTTGATGCTGAATTAGATAAATTGGATAACATCACCATTTACTTGTTTATGAATCCAATCAAATCATTACACCCAACTGCGGACAAAACTTCAAAACAAATTTGGTGTTCAAGTAATCCTTACCAAGCATGGACAGACTATACCCTAAACGGTAAAGCCCCAACGGCTAAAGAGAGTTGTAACACCCCTATCGAAAAGAATATTGAATTGGCGAAGAAACTTAATGTTACAGGCACTCCAACATTCTTCTTAAAAGATGGCCGTCGTATCTCAGGTGCTCTCCTTGCTGCAGAGCTTGAAATACTCTTGCAAGAAGTCAAGTAAGTACCATCTAAACGATAATCTCTTTAACAACTCAAGCTTAAAGTTTATAGGTTATTGATTTGTTTTAAATGGTCATCTTGGTAGTATCAAAAACCTTTGTAATCAAAAGACTATATTCCTATAGTCCTTGATTACAAAGATATCTCGATAATCTGTCAAAGCGCTCGATATAATTCTTAAAAATTTCTTGAACAGATCTATAGCAATATGCTGACTCAGTTGACCACTTGACTGAATCAATCATGTTGTTTACTTTAGCTATTCCCTTAAATAGTCACGCTAACTTGCCTATTTCAACGCACAAATTCATGAAGCTGACACGATGAATTTTCATACTCAATAAATCATATTTATTGAATTAAACCCTCATGTCTGAAAAAATCAATCCACTCAAGCCATTGATCTTATGCAGTAGTATCGTACTACTTAGTTTAAACTTATTGGGCTGTAATGATGATGACGCAGATGAAGTCATACAACCACCCACAATAACAAATGAAATCAAGTCATTAAAGCTCATTGGTGACTATACTATCCCCACAAAAACCATGTATAACGGCGTTGAATTTGGTGGTATTTCTGGACTAGATCGCGACAAACAAGGGCGTTATTGGGCAATTTCAGATGATCGTGGTGGTGAACGCGGCGCACCACGTTTTTATCAGCTCTCGATTGAACTCGATCAATCCAAAATTCATGCTGTAAATATTAAAAATATGATCTATCTACGTGATCAAAAAAACCAATTCCTCCCCAGTGATCAACGCACGATGGATCCAGAATCAATTCGTATTGCAGCAAATGGCAATCTTTACATTTCTAGTGAAGGAAACTTTGTTGCTAACGCAAACTCGATTCAACCTTATGTCCGTGAATATAAATTAAATGGCGAATATATCGCAGAATTTAAATTACCGAACATGTTTAACTACACTGATAATAAAACTACAGGTGGACGTAGTAATAAACTGTTTGAATCACTTGCAATAACCCCTAAAGGACAACTGTTTACCGCCAATGAAGATAGTCTTATCCAAGATGGTGAAATCAGTAGTTTAAAACAAGGAGGCGTAGTTCGGATCATGAAACTTGATCCTCTTAACCATCAAAGCCAAACCCAATATGCTTACCCACTCGAAAAGATTCCACATGAGAGTATTGTAGGTGGATACCCAGCAGATAATGGATTATCTGAAATGTTGGCAATTTCGGAAAATGAATTTATTGCGGTTGAACGTGCTTTTGCCGATGGCGTGGGAAATACCATCCGTCTCTATAAAACACAGATCGCTCAAGACACTACCGACATCCAACACATCGAGAGTCTCAAAAATGCAAAATATACCCCTATGAAAAAGCAATTATTGCTTGAAATGCCATTAAATTATCAAAACATTAAGCTCGATAATATCGAGGGCATTAGCTGGGGTCCAACATTGGCCAATGGCCATCGTAGTTTGATTTTGGTTGCAGATAATAACTTTTCAGAACAACAAACAACGCAATTTATTGCTTTTGAAATACTTCCAAAATAAGACATCCAACTTTGCGCACAGAGTGTATCATCACAATTATGTGCGCAAAGCCACAGTATCATTGATTTTGACTAAAATCAGGCTCAGCTTACTAAGACATTTTGACCATCTAGTTTGATCGTTGCATCTAAACATGAAAGATACAATTCAATGATTTCGCAGTAAAATAACTGTATTAGTATCAAAGCTTAATCCATAACATTAACTCAAGGATTGCCTTATATTTAGGCTGAGCACCATTATGAAAAAATTTTTACTTGCCACTTTAGTTGCGATATCTAGTCACAGTTTATTTGCAGCACCAGCACCACAGCAAAATCTTGAAATCGATCCTGCTTTTAAAAATGTGCAAACACTGGTCCAAGCAAAAAACTTTACTGGGGCTTATCAAGAACTCGAACGTCTATCCCAAGCAGGTAATGCCCAAGCAACATACAACTTGGCTTACTTGACTCAAATCGGCCAAGGGACAACTCAAAACAACGCCAAAGCATTAGCACTCTATGAGGAAGCAGGTAAAAAAGGTTACTCAATTGCAAACTACGTATTGGCTCAAAACTATGCTACAGGTGGCCTAGGTCTTAAGCAGGACGATAAAAAAGCACGTGAGTATTTGGAGAAAGCATCCAATCAAGGTTTTAACGATGCGACCGTGGAATTGGCAGTATTATTATTTTCTGAAGGAACCACGAAGTCCGATCAATTGGCACTGAAAAAACTTGAACCTTTAATCAAACAAGGGAATTATCCTGCACTGCATGCCAAGGCACTTTATGATATTAGTCAGGGTTTTAAAAACAAAGATCAAAAAACTGTCGAAAAGGGCTTAAATCAAATCCAAGAACTGGGTAAACAAGGCTATATCCCTGCACTCATGGCAATTGCCAATATGTTTACCAACGGTAATGTAACCCAACAAAACCTTCCTGAAGCACAGCAAATCTATGCGGCTTTGGCACAGCAGAATGTACCTGAGGCCAAAGCACGTTTGGAATTGGTCAACAAATTGATTGCTGAACAAGGTAAAACACCTAAAAAGTAATCACATCACTCTGCTAGATGCTCAAAGTTCAGTTTTATAAGCATAAAATAAATTTTTATATTGGTGTGGCTGACAACGTAAATACTGAGGTGCAATTGCAATCTGAGTATTGAGTTGGGCAGCTGCATGCCAAGGCCAACGCGGGTCATACATAATCGCACGAGCAAGACCAATGGCATCTGCTTCACCCGCTTGCAAGATGTGTTCTGCTTGCTCTGCTTCAGTAATCAAACCTACAGCAATCACTGGAATCTTCACCTGTTGCTTAATTGCAGCAGCAAAAGGTACTTGATACTTTGCTTTTAGTTCAATCTGTTGCTTTACATCTAACCCACCTGAAGAAACGTGAATATATGCAGCACCCAATTGTTCTAAGTGCTGAGTTAAAATGATTGATTCTTCAACACTCCAGCCACCTTCGACCCAATCCTGTGCAGAAATACGCACACCTACTGGAAAATCTTCAGGTACAGCATTTAACATAGCTTGAAATACTTCCAAGCATAAACGTATACGATTCTCTAAACAGCCCCCATATTGATCAGTACGCTGGTTAGACAGCGGTGACAGGAACTGATGGATCAAATAACCATGTGCTGCATGAATCTCAACTAAATCAAAACCTGCACTTACAGCACGCTGAGCTGCTTGGGCAAAATCTGCAATCAACTGTTGAATCTCATCTAGACTCAGGGCATGTGGTGGCTGTTGCTGCGGTTCAAAAGGTAGATTACTGGCTGAAACTGTCTGCCAACCATGTGCATGATCAGCTGGTACTTGATCACGCCCTAACCAAGGTTTTTCAGTAGATGCCTTACGACCAGCATGAGCCAACTGCACCGCAAATGGCATAGGAGAAATTTGACGTACTTTATCTAAAATATTTTTTAGGCCTTGTGTCTGCTGATCATTCCATAGCCCAAGGTCTGCATAACTAATCCGTCCCTCTGCTTGAACTGCAGTTGCTTCAATGATACACATGCCAGCACCTGAAAGCGCATAACTCCCCCACTGCTGCTCATGCCAATAACTTGCCTCACCCTCTAAGTTCGCTGAATACTGACACATAGGAGCAATAATGATTCTATTTGTTAGTTCCAGTCCTCTAAAACGTATATTTTCAAATAATAACGGCATGTCTACCATCCTAAGCAAAGACTTTAATTGTTGAGTTGTTATTGCAACATGATCGAAGTGTAATGATCAATCTCATATTACAACTTTATCCTAAGCTAGAACTCTCTTAGAATAGGTAATGTTTCACCAAATATACTGAGAATCATGCCTGAATTACCCGAAGTCGAAACGACAAAAACCAGTTTACTGCCTTTATTGGAACAAAAAGTTCTCTCGATTGATGTACACCAGTCAAGCCTACGTTGGCCGATTCCTGAGGATATTGCCAAACTCAAAGGACAAAAACTGATTGGGTTAACACGACGCTCGAAATATATTTTGGCAGAGTTTGAGCATGATCAAATGCTGTGGCATTTAGGGATGTCTGGAAGTTTTCGGATTTGTGAGCCAAATAGTCAAAGACGTAAGCATGACCATCTCATCATACACTTTGAGGATTTTGATCTGCATTATCATGATCCACGTCGTTTTGGTTGCATCTTATGGTTAAATCCTGAGAGCCAAAGCAAATTACTTGATCCGCTTGGCCCAGAACCACTCTCTTCTGCTTTTGATGCAGAATATTTAGCAGACAAATTAAAAAATAAACAGGTCGCCATTAAAGTGGCCATTATGGATAATCATGTTGTCGTCGGTGTTGGCAATATTTATGCAACTGAATGTTTACACCAACTTGGGATACATCCTGCCCAACCTGCCTTGAGTTTAAGTATGCAACAAATGACTCAACTGGTTGCAGAGATTAAGCGTATCTTACAACAGGCGATTACCTTAGGTGGTTCAACACTTAAAGACTATAGTAATGCAATGGGTGAAAATGGCTATTTTCAACAAACGCTGTTGGCTTATGGACGTGCAGGTGAAATGTGTGTTCACTGTGAAACTGCGCTTGAAAATATTAAATTAGGCCAGCGTGCTAGCGTATTTTGCCCGCAGTGTCAGCCTTTAAAACCTGTAGTTCAATCCATCAAAACCGCTAAGAAACCAAGGAAATCTCCATGAAAACAGCAATCGTGAGACATATCCTCGTCAAAGATAAAGTCACTGCAGAACAACTAAAAGCGAAAATTTTAGCAGGTGCTGACTTCGCCAAAATTGCTAAACAGCATTCGACCTGCAGATCAGCAGCCAAAGGCGGTGAACTTGGAGAGGTAAAAAAAGGGCAACTGGTACCCGTCATTGATAAACTGGTATTTAGTGCAGCAGAACATGTATTACATGGACCAGTGAAAAGCCAGTTTGGCTTTCATTTGGTTGAAATTAAATTCCGTATGCAATATTGAGGCGAGTTCCTCATCTGAGCCTCATGCTGCCCCTCCCTCCTTTAATCAGAAGGACAGCATGAGCAGTATCTATTAACGCTTTTTCAACTCATCACGAATTTCACGTAATAATTCAATATCTTCAGGAGTCGCGGCAGGCGCTGGCGCAGCAGGTTGCTCATGTTTACGACGAATATTATTAAGCATTTTTACCATGAGAAAAACCACCCACGCTAAAATTAAGAAGTTCAAAGCGATGGTTAAAAAGTTACCATAACTAAAAACATTGATGCCTGCTTTATTGAGCGCATCCAATGACTGTAAGTTGTTTGGGTTATCCCCAAGTACAATAAACTTTTGAGAAAAATCAACACCACCACCAGTAAGAACACTGACAAGCGGCATAATAATGTCTTTCACCAACGAATCTACGATCTTACCAAATGCACCACCGATAATTACACCGACAGCTAAGTCAATCATATTGCCCTTAATGGCAAATTCTTGGAACTCTTTAATAATACTCATCTCAATCTTCTCTAATTCACATATTTTAAAGTGTGAAACAGTATACAGTATCTCGCTTCAGACCCCGACGATATGATTTATAGAATGCTATATTTTTCACCAATCACACGATGTTTTAAACAAAAAAAAAAGCAGCTCATGTTGAGCTGCTTTTTCAAACCAAATCAGATCAATTACATGCCACGAGCAGCACGTTTACGATCATTTTCAGTCAAGAATTTTTTACGAATACGAACAGATTTAGGTGTTACTTCAACTAATTCGTCATCTTCAATAAATTCAAGCGCTTGTTCAAGAGTGAATTTAATTGCAGGTGTAAGCGTTAACGCTTCATCCGTACCAGATGCACGCATGTTAGTTAATTGTTTCGCTTTAGTTGGGTTAACAACCATATCGTCTGAACGAGAGTTCATACCAACGATCATACCTTCATACACTTCAAGTTGTGGTTCAGCAAATAGACGACCACGGTCTTGTAGAGTGAATAAAGCAAATGCCAAGCAAGTACCATTAACCATAGAGATTAATACACCATTTTGACGCTTAGCTACTGCACCTTGCTTCGCAACACCGTAATGCGAGAAGCTTGAAGTCATGATCCCTGTACCTGAAGTCAACGTTAGGAACTCAGAACGGAAACCAATCAAACCACGTGAAGGAACTGTTGCTTCAATACGGATACGGCCTTTACCGTCAACTTCCATATTGGTCATTTCGCCTTTACGGTTACCCATTTGCTCCATGATCGAACCTTGATGTTGTTCTTCCACATCAAAAGTAACGTTTTCATACGGTTCTTGAGTAACACCATCAACTTCTTTCATGATTACTTGTGGACGAGAAACACCCATCTCAAAGCCTTCACGACGCATGTTTTCGATCAATACAGAAAGATGAAGCTCACCACGACCAGATACTTTGAAGCGGTCTGGACTGTCAGTATCTTCAACACGTAATGCTACGTTGTGGATCAATTCACGATCTAGACGCTCACGAATATTACGTGAAGTCACGAACTTACCTTCGCGGCCAGCAAATGGTGAGTTGTTGACTTGGAAAGTCATCGATACTGTTGGTTCATCTACAGACAATGGTGGTAAAGCTTCAACATTTTTCGGATCACAAATAGTGTCAGAAATGTTTAATGCATCAATACCTGTGATACATACGATATCACCCGCAGAAGCTGAATCTACATCGATACGCTCTAGACCATGGTAACCCATGATTTTCAAGATACGACCATTACGTGATTTGCCTTCTTTGTCGACAATCGTAACTGGCGTATTTGTTTTTACTGAACCACGTTGGATACGACCAATACCGATAACACCAACAAAGCTGTTGTAATCAAGTGAAGAAACTTGCATTTGGAATGGACCATCAACATCAACTGCTGGTGGTTCAACGATATCTACAATTGTTTCATACAACGGTGTCATGTCTTCAGCAAGTTCTTCTGGTGAAGGACCTGCAACACCACGAAGACCTGATGCATATACAACTGGGAAGTCTAACTGCTCATCTGTTGCACCTAAGCTATCGAACAAATCGAATACTTGATCGATAACCCAATCTGGGCGCGCACTTGGTTTGTCAACTTTGTTAATGATTACGATTGGTTTTAGACCACGAGCAAAAGCTTTTTGTGTCACAAAACGAGTTTGTGGCATTGGGCCTTCTTGTGAGTCAACTAAAAGTAATACGCAGTCAACCATCGACATTACACGTTCTACTTCACCACCGAAGTCGGCGTGTCCTGGGGTGTCGACGATATTAATACGGTATTCAGTATTGGTACGTTTGTCTAACCATCTGATTGCAGTGTTTTTCGCCAAAATGGTAATACCACGTTCGCTCTCAATCGCGCCAGAATCCATGACACGTTCAATTTCACCAGCACGTTCACCGAGCGCACCAGATTGTTGTAACAGTTTATCGACAAGCGTCGTTTTACCATGGTCGACGTGCGCAATGATTGCAATATTACGCAATGTCTTGATATTGTTTGAAGAATTTGAATCGGTCATAAAAATCTCAGCCAGATATATACACAATTGAATGAAAATCCTCAATTGCGCAATAGCTTATACAATTAAGTTGGTGCGAATTATACAGACTAGCGAAAATTCAATAAACTTTTTTTACAAAGCATTTGCAATGTAATGATTTAGACACATCACAAGTTTTTTGAGGTCCACTAGGCTTACCCAGCATCGCTTGGGCGAATGCTAGATTGAAAAAAATATGGGGAATTAATATTCTGTCTTGTCCATTCACACCAGCCCAATACCGCCCAGTACCCAGTGTGAGGGCGGGGAGTATAGCATAGTTACACCCATTTTCGAAGAAAAAACAGCGTAACCATAGCAACAAAATCATTTCAGCGCTAAATACCCGACCACTAGAGGCTTTTAGCAATAATGAGTGCCACTTGATTAAACTGTTTTGAAGCCAGTTGAAAATCAAACTGGTAAACCTAATCAAATCGATATTTTTGCTCTATCGGAAAAAATACGGCAAAGCACTGAGTCATTGATACTCTTTACACCATCGCTTTGGCAGATCAGCCCCAGTAACAAGCTCTAGCCCGAATGACCTATAGTTTCTAAGTCCTAAATACCCGTAAAATACTCTGGCACTGATGCACTAACCCATATGAATCAATCAGCGTCAGTACACGACTGAACTCACGCTGTGATTTCTTCCAATACAAGACCTGCACGTAATCCTAATTTGACTTTGTTATTTGGAAATAAAATAAATACTTTGTCTAAATGAGCCACATAGTCCAAGACCTGATTGTCACTATTGACCTGTGTTGCAATCACTTCACCCAAATGAAATACACTAAAATTCGCTGCATCATCCGCAAGATTTAATTTAAAGTCTTCTGAAAATTTTAAAATTGAATCAACGACCTTAAATGTACGAATCTGGATTTTTTTTCTTGGTGGATTATTTTTAGCTGCTACCAAATTTCTAAGTATGGAATCAATCGCCAAAAACTCAAATAAATTATTTTGCCCAAAAGGCTTAGCTTTACCCAGCTCCAAAGTCACACTTGCGGCTTGAAAGTTTAAACTGGTGTACTGTGTAAATGTTGCTCCTATAGCATTGTGGTAAACCAGAGCATCAAGTTCCGCTGCATCAATGAGCTCCAATAACTTGGTATCATAAGCTTGAACTTGATAAGGCAATAATGCAAAAGTTTCCAAATATGACCGCCGAATTGCTGTATGTAGATCAAAGTGGAAACGCTGAGTTTCTGGATAAGATAAATAAAATTTACTGACCACCTGTTCCAATTCAGCAGCACGTCGAACTTCGACAGAATCCTCCAAATCATGATATGCACCGCAAAACATGCGATTCATATCATTTTCGATGTACCGTACCCCTGCCCGAATCGCATATGGATTGCCCAAAATACACAGTAAATTAACCTTGAGCTCCAATTGACCTTGTAATAAATCGAGACAAAGTTGTGCGAGTAATTCAATTGGTGCTGTTTCATTACCATGAATACCCGCGGAGATCACCACTGTTGTCTCACTGGCACACTGTGGTTGAAACTGCAGAATACCGTCATCCAGCCACCACCAATTTAACTGTGAGCTTGTTCCTTGCCTCATTTCAGCAGATTGAGCTTGGCGAAGCAATGCGAGGAAATCAATCATTGACCTCACCTCTATCTCTGAAAAGGATAAACTGCACCCAAACCTAATATTTGAGTTAATTCATCCAAAGCATGACGACTTTCATTGAGTAATTCTGGATCAGCGAGATCTGCTTGACTGAGTCTGTCACGGTAATAGTGCTCAACCCACTGATTTAATCGTTGAAAGAGCTCATCACTCATCACCACCTTTGGATTAATGGCATTGAATTCAGCACTATTCAATGCGACTCTTAATCTCAAGCAGGCTGGACCACCGCCATTGCGCATGCTTTCACGCAAATCAAAAATACGAATATCATCAATGGGGGTGTCCATAGTCAACATTTCATTTAGATAGTCCCATACTGCTGAATTTTGTCTTGACTCCTCTGGAATCACTAGACTCATACCACCATCTGGACGAGTGAGAATCTGACTATTAAATAAATAGGTAGACACTGCATCTGCTACAGATACTTGTGCATTTGGAACTTCTATCGGAACAAAAACGTGACCTAAGTCTGCCAACTTTGCCTTCATTTCTAATAGCGCTGTATCTTGATTCAAAAAAGCATGTTGATGATAAAATAGAACCTGTTGGTTACTGACAGCTATTACATCATTATGGAAAACACCTTGATCAATGACATCAGGATTCTGTTGAATAAAAACAGTTCTATTCGGATCAAGTTGATGTAAACGTGCAATAGCCTGACTGGCCTCTAAAGACTGTCGAGCAGGATAGCGCTTGGGCCCTGTCTGACCTGACAAAAATTGTTGTCCATACACAAATACTTGTACGCCGGCTTGATCATAGTCCCCACCTAAACGGTTGTGATTTGCAGCACCTTCATCGCCAAACAAAGCGACAGGAGGAAGTGCAGCATGATGGGCAAAATACTGGTCATGATTAAAAATGGCAGCCAAAATCCGGCTCGTAGTCGTATGCTCGATTGAACGGTGAAACTTATTATTTAAATTTGCTGCAGTAAAATGTATCCGACCATCGGCACTGTCCGCTGATGGCGAAACAGTTGCCGCATTTGCAGTCCACATCGAAGACGCTGAACTCAGTGCAGATAAAATACCTGGTGATTGGCGCATTGCTGTAGCAATCACCTGATGATCCGTCCCTCTAAAACCTAAGTCACGTAAGGTTGATACATCAGGACGCTCTTGTGGGGCAAGTACCCCCTGTAACAATCCTAAATCAGCCAAGGCTTTCATTTTTAATAAGCCTTGTTTTGCAGCCAGTTTAGGGTTGGAGATTTGCATACTGTACTTTGTAGATGCTTCATTGCCATAAGACAGACCCGCATAGTGATGTGTTGGCCCGACAAGTCCGTCAAAATTCATTTCATAACCTGACATAGCATTTCTCCAATGGTTACAGCACAATGCCAGGTGACAATTGTGTCGGTAAACTCACTTGTTCAGCTTCAAGTGAAGCCATAGGCCAAGCACAATAGTCTGCTGCATAAAAAGCACTTGCCCGATGATTGCCCGAAGCACCTACACCACCAAATGGTGCAGCACTTGAGGCGCCGGTGAGAGGCTTATTCCAATTCACAATTCCTGCGCGCGCTTCAATCAATAACTGCTCAAATAGCGCACGGTCTTGAGATACTAAGCCAACAGATAGACCAAAACGCGTATTGTTCGCTAAGCGTAATGCTTCTTCGAAATCGTCATAACGGTATATACAGGTAATCGGACCAAAAATTTCCTGATCAGGTACTTCTGCAACATCGGTTAAATCTAAAATCCCGGGGCTTAACAGACTACTTTGCTCTTCTAGTTTTTGGCTCAGTAACAAAGCTTCTCCACCCAGATTAAGTAAGTCTTGCTGTGCTTGTAACACCTGATCGGCAGCGTGTAATGAAATCAAGCCTCCCATAAAAGGTTGTGGTTCAGCATTCCATTGACCCACAACAAGCTGCTGAGCGACGTTAACTAAACGTGCAATAAAAGCATCGCCTTCAACACCACGTTTAACCAAGAGACGACGTGCACAAGTACAGCGTTGTCCAGCTGAAATGAACGCGGACTGAATGGTAAGGTTGACAACCGCATCAACATCTCCAATATCATGAATAATTAATGCGTTATTCCCCCCCATTTCTAAAGCCAAAATCTTATCGGGAGCATTTGCAAGCTGCCGATGCAATGCATAACCCGTTGCAGCACTTCCAGTAAACAACACACCATCAATATGTTTGGACTGTAATAAGGCTTCGCCTGTTGTGCGTCCACCTTGTACTAGATTAATCACACCAGCAGGTAACCCTGCTTGTTGCCAAAATTTCAATGTTTCTTCTGCTGTCCACGGCGTTAACTCGCTGGGCTTAAAAATAATGGTATTTCCAGCGATCAATGCTGGAATAATATGACCATTCGGTAGATGACCGGGGAAGTTATAAGGGCCAAAGACAGCCAATACGCCATGAGGTTTATGTCTTAATGAAGCAAAACCATCTCCAAGCGGGGTTGAGGTTTCACCCGTTCGTTGATGATATGCACGAATCGAGATTGCAACCTTTGCAATCATCGACTGTACTTCAGTTAAAGTTTCCCATAAGGGTTTTGAGGTTTCTCGACTAATGACCTCAGCCAAATACTGTTTATTTTGCTCAAGTAAAGCAGCAAAAGTCTCAATCACGGTAATACGCTGTGCTAAAGGAAGGCGTGCCCAAGTATTGAGAGCAAATCTTGCAGCTACACCTGCATCGTTAATATTTTCAGCTGTGGCTTCATAACCACGCCATATTTGTTGCTGGTCCACTGGATTGCGTTTTATCCATTCAGGTCCCTGTCCACGTCTCCAGGTCCCTGCAATGAATAGATTGCCTTGTGACATAATTTTTTACTCCGATGCGTTCAGTGAGAGGATTCGCACCCTATTATCTTGTTTTACTTCAAGTGTCTGAGCTTGTTCATCGCTGAGCTCTATCACACCTTGTTTAATCGTACTGTTGTTTAAAATTACTCGATAATCATGATACTGATCATTTGCGATCAAATAATCGACCGTTGCTTGTTGTTCTGGGTTTTTAACAATTTTGACTTGAACGATTTGACTTGTTTTAACTGCTCTTAAGTTTTTGAGCTCAGCTTCTAAAGATGGACCTGCATCAAAAATATCAATATATCCTTGATATTCTAAACCTTCGGACTGCAATACATGATAAGCAGGTTGAGTATGTGGATGTACTTGTGCAATAACTTGTTGTGCTTCAGCTGGAAGAAGGTCGATATATAAAGGAAATCTTGGCATAAGTTCAGCAATAAAAACTTTTTGCCCCACTCCACTTAAATAATCTGCTGTCGCAAAATCCATGCTAAAAAAATGATGTCCCAGTGCATTCCAAAACACTGATTGGCCGTCCGCATCTGA
The DNA here is from genome assembly GCF_000829675.1 of Acinetobacter rudis. Classification (GTDB taxonomy): domain Bacteria; phylum Pseudomonadota; class Gammaproteobacteria; order Pseudomonadales; family Moraxellaceae; genus Acinetobacter; species Acinetobacter rudis. The sequence continues at coordinate 104,189 of NZ_BBRX01000018.1, read as the reverse complement.
AAAACCTCGCATTTCTGCAATAATCTTTTGTTCAAAACATGACTGAAAAGCCGCAATAAATAATAACCGCGCCTTAGACAGAAATTTTCCGTTGTTATTTGCTCTAAAATCTGCGTCTAAGAACAGGGAGCATAATTCGCTGCACCCTGTATAGTCATTACTTAAGAATAAAGTATTGAGTGTCTTATAAACTTTCAAAGCTTGCGAGGCGTGAACCTGCTGACCCACGTGAAAGTTATAAAAAGGTTCCAATAATCCTACTGCAACCTCAATAGCACTAATACCAACCACACGCTTTAACTCAGTATCTTCAAGTACAAATAGATAGCCTTGCTCACCTTTGGCGAGCTGCCCCTCTAATGTATTTCGTGTCCGAGCTATGCGTGCAGCCGTTGCTTCCTTATTTTGTGGCAATGAAGTCATGCCTATACCAGATTTGACAACCAAAGCATAAATATCGTCGAGATCCCGATGCTCTGCATGTCGAATAACCATCATAGGCAAATTTCCTTCTTATTTAGGGCTAAACCGTGCTAGGGCTCGACCAAAACGTGTTAACCCTTCTGAAATATCTTGTTGTGGAATAATCAATGATGGCGTGAAACGTACAACATCTGGTCCTGCAACAAGTGCTAATAATCCCTCTTCACTTGCAAACTGTACGATGTCTTTCGCTTTTCCTGCATATTCTGGTTTTAAAACAATCCCCAATAACAAGCCTTCGCCACGAATTTCTTCAAACAAATGATATTCAGCATTCAGTTGATTGAGACCATCAACAAAAGCCTGATGACGTTCTTTTACTCCTGCAAAAATTTCTTCGCGGTTAATAAACTCAAATACTGCACCAGCAACAGCAGTCGCAAGTGGATTACCGCCATAAGTTGTACCGTGATCACCCACTGTAAAATGCTGTGCAAACTTATTTGTCGTTAACATTGCACCAATCGGAAAACCTGCACCCAATGCTTTTGCAGTGGTTAAAATATCTGGCGTTACACCAGTATTCATATAGGCATACAGTGCCCCAGTTCGTCCGATGCCTGTTTGTACTTCATCAAAAATAAGTACAGCGCCAGTTTCATCACAACGTTCACGCAAAGCTTGTAAAAACTCAGGTGTAGCACTAATGACACCGCCTTCACCTTGAATTGGTTCAACAATTACGGCACAAGTTTCATCATCGATCGCGGCACGTGCAGCTTCTACATCATTAAAAGCTAGATGTTCAATCCCTTGTGGTAATGGTGCAAAATCTTGTGAATATTTTGGCTGGCCACCAGCAGTCACTGTAAATAAAGTACGTCCATGAAAAGCATTTTTAAATGCAATAATTTTGCTTTTATGCCCTTTACCACTGCTTAAACCAACTTTACGAGCAAGTTTTAAAGCAGCTTCATTTGCTTCTGCACCTGAGTTACAGAAAAACACTTTATCAGCAAAAGTATGAGCTACAAGTTGTTTGGCAAGACGCAATACTGGCTCATTGGTATAACCATTTCCCAAATGCCAAAGTTTTTGTGCTTGTTCAGTCAACGCATTTAATGCAACAGGATGAGCATGGCCTAGACCATTGACCGCAATACCACCAGCAAAATCAACATATTCTTTATCATCTTGATCCCAAATTCGAGATCCTTCACCACGGACTAAAACAAAATCAGCAGGTGCATAGATTGGCACCATCAACTCATTAAAATCTTGGCGGGTTACTTGTTGAACCATCGTCATCCTCTCAAATTTGACTTAAATTGACTTTAGTAATCCATTTAATTTGCTTAGCGTGATATACCACTAAATAACTCATTTTCTACCCTAAAAAAGATAGGACTACGAAGTTAACAAGGTGATTTATTGCCGCACCACGCTATAAACAAAATAAACAGATTCACTGGAAAAAGCTTTGCGACTCACGGGAAACTTCCTGATTTACCGCAAAAGCAATACATTTGTATATCAGAATACTCTTGTCAGCGCTCTGACACTCATGTAGCTCAAATACTACTGTACTGATCCTACACCTTTGATCTAGTATGATTAATCATTTTGATCTAAAAAAGTGAGTATTTTGCCTATAATGCGCTATATTTTTTCAAAACGATTAGAGTCCATATCAAAATGAACAATACGGACAGCCAAATATTAGGACTTCTGCGTGCCAACGCACGAATGACAATCACTGAACTTGCGAATACGCTACGTATTTCGCGCGCCACAGTACAAAAACGTATTGAGCTCATGGAGACTCAAGGTGTAATCACGGGATACACCATCAAAATTCAGCATTGTCTTGAAAAAGACTTAATACGTGCTTGGATGAATATTCGAGTAGAAGGCTGTAGAGCCAGTTTAGTGATTAAAGCCTTAAGACTCGAACCTGCTGTACAGACCATTCACTCGACAAATGGTAAGTGGGATTTATTAGTCGAATTACACTCAGTAGATCTAGAGAGTTTTGATCAAACCTTAGATCGGATTCGAAACATCTCAGGCATCAGTAGTAGTGAAACCAGTATCTTGTTGACCACTTATAAAAACTAAAATCCGATGAACGAGTTTCACTTTGTCTTGAATATTTATTGAGATAAAACTTGAAATAGCAGTAACTTAGCAAGCAATTTCACCACAATGACATCTTTATAATTGGCATTATTGTTTCCAATATCGCTGCTGTCGATTAGAATAGCGCATCCTTGTCACCTGACACACCAGAGTTCCATGTCCAAGCCCGCACCTTCTTCATCAGAGCAAAGCTCTGAGCCGTCTTCAGATTTAATCTATGGTTTAAATGATCAGCCCAAAGCGTGGATTGCTTTTTTTGCTGCATTACAACACTTGTTAGCGATCATTGTACCTATTGTCACACCTGGCCTATTAATTTGTGTTTCCTTAGGTGTGTCCCAACAAGACACCAATATGATTTTATCGATGTCTTTAATTATTTCTGGGATTGCCACATTCTTACAATGTAAAAAAGTAGGGCCACTTGGTGCAGGCTTATTAATCGTGCAAGGCACAAGCTTTAACTTTATTGGCCCAATTATTGGTATTGGTAGTTTGATGGTTGCTTCAGGTACGCCAGTCAATCAAGTTATGGCTGCTATATTTGGAGTAGTCATTGCAGGCTCATTTATTGAAATGGGTGTTTCCCGTATTCTGCCATGGGTAAAACGTTTTATTACCCCTCTAGTAACAGGTATTGTGGTACTGCTTATTGGCTTAACTCTTATTAAAGAAGGCCTTGTCAGCATGGGTGGCGGTTATCAAGCAATGCAAAATAATACTTTTGCCAGTGTTGATAACTTGATCATGTCATGTAGTGTGCTTGGATTAATTATTATTTTGAACCGGATTCCTGTCGTATGGATTAAAAGTTCAGCAATATTAATTGCATTAATCTTAGGTTATGCCCTCGCAGGAATCATGGGTTATTTAGATTTTTCGAATTTAGCAAAATTACCTGTAGTACAAATCCCAACACCAATGCACTTTGGACTGAGTTTTGATTGGGGCTTATTTATTCCAATGGCTTTTATTTATCTTGTAACCTCTTTAGAAGCTATTGGTGATATTACTGCTACCTCAAAAATATCCAACCAGCCAATTGATGGCCCAACTTGGATGCAACGTATTAAAGGTGGTGTATTGGTGAATGGCGCCAATTCCTTTTTAGCAGGTATTTTTAATACCTTTCCAAGCTCAGTCTTTGCTCAAAATAATGGTGTAATTCAACTTACTGGTGTTGCAAGCCGTTTTGTCGGAATTTGGATTGCAATCCTGTTAATTATTCTGGGACTATTTCCTGTTGTTGCTGGAGTCATTCAAGCCGTTCCTCAAGCTGTATTAGGGGGTGCTGTGATGGTGATGTTTGGTGCAGTAGCTGCCTCAGGTATTAATATCCTATCTTCAATTCATTTAGATCGTCGTGCATTATTAATTATTGCTATTTCTTTGGCGCTCGGTTTAGGCGTAGCACAAGTACCACAAATTCTAGAACACTTACCAGAATTAGTGCGTAATATCTTTAGTTCAGGCGTTGCAACTGGCGGTATAGCAGCACTGATTCTAAATTTTGTTTTGCCTGCTACTAAAAATTAAATGGATATTAAAAACTACACAATGATTTTGAGCGATATACAGCGCTACGACATTAAAAAGTGAAAGATATGGACCCTAGAAGTGAAGTTGTCATTCGACAACAACATGCTCTCACTGGGCGTGTTCTATTTATAAATGCACCTGCTGATCAACTCATTGATCAGCTCGATGCCAATATTGACGCGACAGTCTGGACTTGGAATTACGCAGATCATCAGTACCACAGCAAAATGCAACATAACTCGCATTTTGCTGTTGAGCTCCCTGCTCAACCTTTTGACCAAGCCGTTATTTTTGTCCCTAAATCAAAAGTACTCTTGGAATATGTACTGCATCAGGTCATTAGCCATTTTGCTATTGACCAACAAATTTTTCTGGTTGGTGAGAAAAAAGGTGGTGTTGAGCGCGCAGCCAAGCAACTTAAAAATTATGGTAAAACCTTCAAACTTGACAGTGCAAGACACTGTCAAATGTGGCAAGCCGCACTCGAACATAATATTGATGCAAAGCCACTTGAGGACTGGGTCAAAAACTATACCATCGAGACGGATGAGTTTAGTCTTGAGATCTGTGCCCTGCCCGGCGTATTTAGTCAAGATCATTTAGATGTTGGTACGGCAGTACTTTTACCTTATCTAAAACAGGTAAAATCAGGTACACTCGCCGACTTTGGTTGTGGAGCTGGTGTATTGTCTTGTTATTTAGCAAAAATAAATGACAAAAATATTATTCATGCCCTCGATGTCGATGCCTTTGCACTCAAATCTACTGAGCTTAGTTTTGAACGCAATCACCTCGATCGTTCACGTTTGCATCTCCACGCTGTTACTGGCATTGAAGATGCACCGACTCAACTCGATGCTGTGATTAGTAACCCACCTTTTCATCAAGGTATTCATACCAACTATGCGGCGAGTGAAAACCTATGCCAAACCGCAAAATCTCACCTTAAAACACGAGGTGAACTGTGGATTGTGGCCAACAGGTTTTTAAATTATGCCAGCATCATTGAACAACAGTTTGGACAAGCACAGATCAAAGCTGATCAAAATGGATTTAAAGTCATCTATGCCTGTACCTCTCAATATACGGTTAAGGAGCCACAATGAGCGCAACTGATCATCCAACACTGCAGCGCAAGCTTGGCGCGCGGCATTTAAATATGATTGCCATTGGTGGCTCGATCGGAACAGGATTATTTCTTGCTTCAGGAAGCACCATTGAACAAGCAGGTCCAGGTGGTGCCCTATTGGCTTATGCCTTGATCGGATTAATGATTTATTTCTTGATGACAAGTTTAGGTGAACTTGCCACACATAACCCAACTTCTGGGGCATTTTTTACCTATGGAAATAAATATGTCGAAGAAGGCTTTGGTTTCGCCTTAGGATGGAATTATTGGTATAACTGGGCAATTACAGTTGCATTTGAACTTGTTGCAGTACAGTTCATCATGAAGTTTTGGTACCCCGATATTCCAGGTTTTTATTGGAGTGCTATATTTTTAACCATCATCTTCACCATCAATGCGCTGACAGTCAAAGGCTTTGGTGAAAGTGAATTTATCTTTTCATTGGTTAAAGTCATTGCGATTGTGTTCTTTATCATTATTGGCCTCTACATGATTGGTAAAATCATGTTAGATCCAACACAATCAGTACTCAAAAACTGGACCGTTGGTGATGCACCCTTTGTCGGTGGTTTACAAGCAATGATTGGTGTGGCCATGATTGCTGGGTTCTCGTTTCAAGGAACTGAAATGGTGGGGGTTGCTGCGGGTGAATCAAAAAATCCAAAGAAAACTATTCCTTTAGCCATTAAACAGATTTTCTGGCGTATCTTGCTGTTTTATATCGTATGTATTTTTATTATTGGTACTCTAATTGCCTATAACGAGCCAAATCTTACCTTGGCTGCAGAAGGTACAGTGGGTAACGTAGCGCTCTCTCCATTTACCCTTCTTTATGAAAAAGCAGGTCTTGCTTTTGCTGCGGGTCTAATGAATGCCGTAATTTTAACTGCGATTTTATCAGCAGGTAACTCAGGCATGTATTCGTCAACGCGTATGCTATTTGACATGGCCAAACAAGGTCGCGCACCTAAATGGTTCTCAAAGCTCGATCATCGCGGTGTGCCAATGCATGCACTTTATGCAACAACTGCTGTTGCTGCGCTTTGCTTCTTAACAACCTTCATTGGTGAACAGCAAGTCTTTGCTTGGTTACTCAATATGTCAGGAATGTGCGGATTCATTGTTTGGTTAGGTATTGCAATCTCGCATTATCGTTTCCGTAAAGGTTATGTTGCTCAAGGCTACAAGGTTGAAGATCTGGCTTATACTGCTAAATTCTTCCCATTCGCGCCGTGGTTTGCCTTCATTTTGTGTTCGATTATTATCTTAGGGCAAAACTATCAAGCACTTACTGGTGGGAAAATTGACTGGGTCGGATTACTTTCAACCTATATCAGTATTCCACTGTTTTTAACCATTTGGCTTGGTTATAAATGGAAACACAAAACCAAACTCATTTCTTATCAAGATATGGATGTACAACCCATCGATGTTGAGAAAAATCAATAATGACTTAAATGGCTCCTTGTGAGCCATTTTTTATGAAACATTTACAATTATTTTACAGAAGACTTGACAAAATTAATCTTGAACTATAGGATTCGCAGCCATCACTTTGCTATAACCTGCAAAGTTTAACCAGATATAAAAGGAGAACGTCATGCATTTACAGGAAAACAATTTAAATTAAATGAAGCAGACGTCAACTCACGGACACAAGCTTCATTGCTGTGTTCGAATCTAGAAATCATCACCTAGCATTCGCTAGGTTTTTTTACGCCTAAATTTGTACACAGCAAGACATTGATTCGATAAATTTGCTTAGAGAAAAAAAATGGGCATTAAAATGATTTTGAACGCCAAAGCTGTGTATGGTGTACCTGTAAAAATTTTCACCACGGATGTGGATGAACAAAGCTTAACGCAACTTAGAAAAATGGCACAACTTGAGTTTATTCACTCGCATATTGCAGTGATGCCAGATGTTCATGTAGGTAAAGGCGCAACAGTCGGAAGTGTAATTCCAACCAAACAAGCAATCATACCAGCGGCTGTAGGCGTTGATATTGGCTGTGGTATGAATGCCCTACGTTTAAGTCTTAAGGCAGAGCAACTACCTGATAATCTAAGTGCATTACGTAATGCAATTGAACGCAAAGTCCCTGTAGGCTTTGAAATGCATAAACAAGTTCGAGCCAAAGCTTCAACTTTAACACCGATGGAAAAACGCCTAGAACGTATTACACGTAAACACCCAGGTTTAACACGTATGCTGCGCCATTTTAACTCAACATGGCAAAAGCAACTGGGTACATTAGGTGGAGGAAACCACTTTATTGAGCTATGCCTTGATGAAAATCAAGATGTCTGGGTCATGCTGCATTCTGGTAGTCGTGGATTAGGTAATGCTATAGGGACTTATTTTATTGAGCGCGCCAAAAAAGAAGCACAACATCGTTTTGGCCACGTGCCAGATCGAGATTTGTCTTATTTTGCTGAAGGCTCAAGTTTATTTGATGACTACTTTGAAGCGGTTGAATGGGCGCAAGAATACGCTTATGAAAATCGTCGTGAGATGATGCGGCTTATCTTAGAAGCAATTCGACCACTCCTCCCTAGTTTTCAAATGACCAAAGAAGCGATCAACTGTCACCATAATTACGTACAAAAAGAACTGCATTTCGATGAAGAGGTTTATGTCACTCGTAAAGGGGCAATTCGTGCTGGTAAAGATGAATATGGCATTATTCCAGGTTCAATGGGTGCAGCGTCTTTTATCGTAAAAGGTAAAGGCAATCCTGAGTCATTTTGTTCATGCTCACATGGCGCTGGTCGAAAAATGAGTCGTTCAAAGGCTAAAATTAGTTTTAGCCAGCAAGACCTGATTCAACAAACTCAAGGCATTGAATGTCGTAAAGACAAAGGTGTTGTTGATGAAATTCCGGGTGCATATAAGGACATACACGAAGTTATGGCCAATCAACAAGATTTAATCGAAGTTGTACATACACTTAGACAAGTACTGTGTATTAAAGGTTAATAAGTTCAGAAAAGCGCATGGTGAATCAAAACGCTACACCATGCGCTTTTTTTAATATCAATTCAATTTAAGCGCCAGAGTCACACGACGGTTTTTAGCACGCCCTTCTGCTGTAGAGTTATCTGCAATCGGTTGTGCAGAGGCTGCCCCTTCCGCGATAACTTGATTAGGACTCACATTATACTGCGTGATCAAACGCGTCTTTACAGTATTTGCTCGCTGCATAGAAACACGCTTATTCACTGCTGCATTACCAGTTGAGTCGGTATGACCTGTAACGTATAAAACAGCACGTGGATTGGATAATAATATTTCAGCTGCTGCACCTACGTAGACCAAATCTTGATCTGTAATTTGTGTTGAGTTGTTTTTAAAGTAAATCGCGATTCCCTGTTGTAATTCTTTTAAATACGGCAAAGTTTTTACCACAGGGCCAGTTGCTACGGTTTTTACAGGTTGCTGCGTACACGCTGTAAAAATCACTGCTGAACTTACAAGCAAAATTAGTTTTTTCATAATATCTCTTTTTTTGATTAGAAATTCCCCGCTTAGACTGTATCACAACTTTAGTGCTTTATAAAAAATGGATAAAAAAAAGCGACTCATCAGAGTCGCTTTCTTTCAAAGACTTACTGTCTTAAAACACAACTACGAATTAACGTGGTTGAGCAAGAACAGTACGGCTACCAGTGATTGTCGCGAATACACGACGGTTCATAGCACGGCCTTCTTTAGTGTTGTTGTCAGCGATTGGTTGATCCCACGCGAAGCCTTGAGCAGACAAACGTGAAGAATCGATGTTGTATTCGCTTACAAGAGCAGATTTAACAGAGTTAGCACGAGCCAAAGATAAACGTTCGTTTAGCTTACGAGGACCAGTGTTATCTGTGTGACCTTCGATGCGTGCAGTTGCGTTTGGATACTCGTTAAGTTTCTCAGCAACTTTAGCAATTTCTGGCTTGTATTGATCTTTGATGTTTGACTTGTTCGTGTCAAAGAACACACGAAGTTCCATGTTAAGATCTTCGATTACTTCTTTAGGCTCTTCAACTACAGGAGCAACTGGTGCAACTGGTGCAACAACTACAACTGGAGCAGCAGGCTTCAAGTGACCGCCAAGAACTACGTTAAGACCAGCAAGTGCTGTGTAGTTCCAGAAATCTTCATCGATGTTATATGTAGCACGAGCTTCAGTACGTAGAGACAATACATCGTTTAGACGCCAGAAAGCACCAATACCAGCATTACCTAAAGTACCTTCTTCTTTCATACCACGGTTGTAACGACCGATTTCGTTAGCAGTAGCACCTTTAAAGTCATATTTGTAGTGACCAGCACCTAACAATACATATGGCTTAATTTTGCTGTCATAGTCTTTAGTGATCAAATCAGAAGTAACGTAGAAGTTACCGTTGATTTGTTGTTGTTTGTACTCAGCATTGTTTGTACCCTGACGAGTTTCAACATCACCTTTAACTTGGTTATATTCTGCTTCAAAACCTAACCATGGAGTCAATTCAACACCAATTGCAGCACCAACGAATAAATCGTCTTGCATTTCGCCATTGTTAGTTAAATGGTCACGACTGTTGTTGTGTTTAGTATCTTGAAATGTGTAACCTAAAAGTAAAGGGGTTACAGTTACACCAGCATTAGCCGCAGCTAATGGCGCAGCAACTAGCATAGCAAGTGCGATACGACTCAGTTTCATGGATTTCCTCCAGAGATAACAATTGTTGTTCAAGCTCAGCCTAAAATATTTTAGCTACCTGAGATGGGCATTCCATACGCTATGATGACGCCCCAGTATTATTTTTAAGCTACTCACATTGAATCATACAAACACTTAGAGGATATTCCAAGTGCCTGATAAGCTTAATCATGCAAATTATTGACAAAATTACTTACAATTTCCGTTGTAATTCCGTAATTTTTCACATGACTGGCGATATGAATAGCTTATGCTCATTTTCCCACCGCGCTATATTAACAGTATTCGTCAGCGATAGTAAAAAAAATTTTAACCTAATCGATCATTCTTTCTTTTAAAAACAAAAGCTACTCATTTTAGTGTTCACCTTATAATTCAAGATATACAGCGGGTTTATGCCCAATCCGTAGTCATCTTAAAAATCGCTGATAAACTATAGAATCTGTATATAATTTCATCTTGATTACACTTTAACACTTGTATAAATAATTAAAAGCATATTCGACTGTTTAATAAAACAAAAAATTGCAAAGCATTCTATATTAAAGTTATGTGTTACTGTGAAAACCAAAATTATCATTCAGCATATCATATATCAACTTATTGTTTTTCAATAATTATTAAGAAGCTTAATTCTATAAAATTGTATGCTATTTAATTAAACTTTTTTTACTTAAAATCATGTTAAACACTAAATATCACTGTATGCATAATGATCAATACATAACACTACTCTAGAATATCTATGTTTAATAATTTAGACAACATTACTAATCTGACATCCCTGCCCACCACTTAACCAAGATACGATCGGCTTAGCCCCAGCACATGTAAAGTTTAATCTACATTCAATTTATATTTAATTACACAGAAAGATGAATATCTTCTATAGAAAAATTCAAACTTAATTAAATTAATTTATGATATATACGAAAAATTTAACTCCCATATAATGATTTGCGTCTAAAATATAATGAAAAATTCGTTAAGAAAAATAATATCAGGCATCAGCCTACTCGAACTGCTGATCTGTTTAGCTATCCTTGCCTTGATTTACTTAGTCGCATCCCCATCCCTCACTCAACTCAGTGCGCAACTGGAATACAGGAACTTATTTAGTGCTTTTCAGCAACAAATTCATGCTGCTCGCAATCAAGCCCTAATTTCCAATCAAGATGTGGTGATCTGCTCATCAAGCGATATGCTTAACTGTAAAAAGCAGCAATGGGCCATTGGCTTAATCGTTTATATAGATCTAAATAAAGATCGCCAACGTAATAATAACGAGATAATTATTTCACACTTAAATCCAGAAATTAAGTATGGATCACTGACATGGTACGGTAACGCCAGCCATCCAGATCAAATCGTTTTTCAGTCTGATACGGGTTTGCCTAGAGGCTCTAATGGTCGTTTTCGATACTGTAACTTCTATAACACTCATTTAAACCTAGATTTACAACTGAGCCAGATGGGTCACTTCAGGAGTACACCAACAACGGCTTGTGAGTCAGTAAAAACACTGTATTAACTTCACTTTTTTAATATACTGCTTCATGGAAAAATGACTTAAAAACAAATGGAGAAATTAAAATGACTGAGATCGTAATTGTAAATGGTGCACGTACAGCCATGGGCGGTTTCCAAGGAAGCCTTGCAGCACAAACAGCACCTCAGCTTGGTGCAGTCACTATTCAAGCGGCAATTTCTCGTTCTGGTCTAGCTGTTGAAGAAGTAGAAGAAGTGATTATGGGCTGTGTCTTGCCTGCAGGTTTAAAACAAGGACCTGCTCGCCAAGCAATGCGTTTAGCTGGCTTACCTGATGCAACAGCAGCAGTGACAATCAATAAACTATGCGGTTCAGGCATGAAAGCTGTGATGCAAGCTGCTGATATGATTAAAGCAGGTTCTGCAACGACTGTTGTTGCAGGCGGCATGGAGTCTATGAGCAATGCACCATATTTACTCACTAAAGCACGTGCAGGTTATCGCATGGGTCATGGTGATGTGAAAGATCATATGTTTTTCGATGGGTTGGAAGATGCAGAAACTGGCCGACTCATGGGTTCATTTGCACAAGATATGGCTAACCAACGTGGTTATACTCGTGAACAAATGGATGAGTTTGCAATTCGCTCTTTAAAACGAGCTCAATCTGCGATTACAGCAGGCTATTTCAATGATGAAATCGTTCCTGTCACCATTTCAACACGTAAAGGCGATGTTGTTGTAGACAAAGATGAACAGCCGTTTAATGCCAATATCGATAAAATTCCATCACTGCGCCCTGCTTTTGCTAAAGATGGCACCATTACGGCTGCCAATGCCAGCTCGATTTCTGATGGCGCATCTGCATTACTATTAACTTCAAGTGAAAATGCTGAGAAAAAAGGGCTAAAACCACTGGCTAAAATTGTGGCTTATGCTTCTAACTCTCGCCACCCATCAGAATTTACTATTGCTCCTGGTGGCGCAATTGAAAAAGTGCTGAAACAAAGCCAATGGGATGCCCAAGATGTTGACCTATGGGAAATTAATGAAGCATTTGCCATGGTCACTATGTGCCCGATTGATGACTTCAAACTCGATCCAGAAAAAGTCAACATTCATGGTGGTGCATGTGCACTCGGCCATCCAGTTGGATCTACAGGTTCACGTATTATCTTGTCTTTGATCCATGCGCTTAAACGTACTGGTGGTAAAAAAGGCATTGCGACCTTATGTATTGGTGGCGGTGAAGCAACAGCTGTTGCAATTGAAATTTTATAATTTAAAGTTTCTTCGCAAATAAAAAATCCTGCACTAAGCAGGATTTTTTTATGATGGAAGCAATTTTTTAGGCCCCAGTTTGATAACTGGCCTGAGTTACTGCGGTAGAAGCTTGATAAGGATGGGTAAAGTCTTTTAATCCTTCTGCTGCTTCTTCGATATCTTTGCCTTCTTTAATCACAAAGCTATCAAAACCAGAACGTTTGAGGTAATTGAGGACATCTTTAAAGATATCCCCAACCGCACGTAATTCACCCTGAAAACCTTGGCGACGTAGTAATGCAGCAAATGAATAGCCTCGGCCATCATTAAAACCTGCAAACTCGATAAAAATCGTATCCAATTGATTTAAAGGAAACTCATGTGCTTCAGGTGAATCATCCACAGTAATATAAAGTGCCTTTTTTCCTTGAATTTGATTCAATAAATCAAGCTGCGCTGTTGTAATCACAACATCACCCGCTGGAATTTGGCCATCTTCGGATAAGACTTGAAAACTGTTTTCTACTATGCTGCCATCTTTTTTAAGTACAGCCAATGCAGTATTAAGCATATGCACGCTCCTTGAATGGTTGAATGCCAACACGGCGATAAGTTTCAATAAACTCTTCATTATCCAAACGTAGGTCTAGATAAGTATTGAGAATTTCATCAATCACATCAGGAATGACTTCAGCAGCAAAAGACGGTCCTAAGATATCTCCAAGAGAGGCATCATGATCGGCATTGCCCCCTAAGGTAATCTGGTAAAACTCTGCACCCTTTTTATCGACACCCAAGATCCCAATGTTACCCACATGGTGATGACCACAAGCATTCATACATCCAGAGATATTTAAATCAATATGTCCAAGATTGTAGACTGTATCTAGATCATCAAAACGACGGCTGATTGCCTCAGAAATCGGGATAGACTTTGCATTTGCAAGTGAACAGAAGTCACCACCAGGGCAGCAAATAATATCTGTAATAAAACCAATATGTGCGCGTGCTAAGTTGTTTTGCTCAAGCACTTGCCATAATGCAAATAAATCTTTTTGTGGAACATCCACCAAAGCGATATTTTGCTCATGTGTTGTTCTTAACTCACCAAAAGTATATTGGTCTGCTAAGTCAGCGATCACATTCATTTCTTCTGAAGTAATATCGCCTGGTGCGACGCCAGCACGTTTGAGTGAGATCGTCACTACACGGTATCCCTTCACTTTGTGTGCATGGGTATTAATGTTAAGCCATTGTTTAAATTTAGGATGTTCAGCAAAAACCTCACTGAAATCTTCATCTGCATAGTTTTGATAGCTAAATGGGAAAAACTCTTGATCCATTTTCTCTAAAACATCAGCCTGAATTTTAAGTGTTTTCACAGTATGTTGAAATTCTGCTTCAACCTTTTCTGCAAACACTGCTGGTGTGAGCGCTTTGACTAAAATTTTGATACGTGCTTTATATTTATTATCACGGCGACCATGCAAGTTATAAACACGCAGTACCGCTTCTAAATAGGCAATTAAATCTTCTCTTGGCAACCATTCACGAATCACCACACCAATAATTGGTGTACGGCCTAAGCCACCGCCAACTTTGATTTGGTAACCAATCTCGCCAGCTTCATTTTTAACGATGTACACACCAATATCATGAAAAGATACAGCAGCACGATCGACTTCTGATAAAGCAGAAACTGCAATTTTGAATTTACGCGGTAAAAAAGCAAACTCGGGATGGAATGTACTCCACTGACGGATCAATTCACACGTTGGACGAGGATCTGCTACCTCACCAGCAACAACACCTGCATATTGGTCTGTTGTGGTGTTACGAATACAGTTTCCTGAAGTCTGAATGGCATGCATTTGTACTGTTGCCAATTCTGCCAACATTTCAGGAACATCTTCTAAAGCTGGCCAGTTAAACTGGATGTTCTGACGTGTTGAAATATGGGCATAACCACGGTCATAATTTTTGGCAAGCTCGGATACTTTACGCAGTTGCTTCGAGTTCATCAGGCCGTAAGGTACAGCAATACGTAACATCGGTGCATAACGTTGCACATATAAACCATTTTGCAAACGCAGTGGACGGTATTCATCTTCCGTCAATTTACCTGCTAAATAGCGTTGTGTTTGATCACGAAATTGCGCAACTCGTTCATTAATAAGTTGCTGATCGAAGTCAGTATATAAGTACATGGCGAATAGCTAGTCAGTTCCTGAATAAGACGGCTAGCATAGCGATTATTCATCTATCAGATAAATATGTTTTCTAAATAGTTATTATAATTTTTTCTAATATAGAAGCTGAATAGCTAGATAATTCATGATTTGTGAACATTTGCATGCAGAAATCAGGAGTTTTACTTTATTCTCAGATATATATCTATAATTATTCTAAGCTGCATTTGTTTAAATAATCATCGGTTCAAAGCGTTAAATAGCAATTTTCCCACTGATTTGAGGAAAAGTCTCCTTCAATCAAATGTACATACTGCCCTTGTACTTCACCAATATGTAAACAGTCATCTACTTCAAGCACACGATCAGTATGTTGCTTTTGCCAATGTGCTGCAAAATACTGTTTTCCTTTAACCTTAGCGACCATTTCATTTTGAGCAACCACAAACACATAACGATGTAACTCACCAAACTCTCTTGGGTCATATCCGCCAAGATTGATTAAATACAGCTTTTCAGCTGATTGAGCTACAGGTGTGGGTTTAAACTGAAGTTGGTAATTCTTATCTTCGAATTGAACACCTTGAATTTGGGCCCACGCATCAATGTGCAGGCCCTTTGCTTCACCAAACCAAGCTTGTCGTAATTGTGGATAGACCTGCTCCAGACTTTCACCAGTCGCAACAACGACATCATGCACTTCTGTATTAGCACGCGCATGACGTCCACCCAACATCACTAAAAACAAACTTGGCACGTGAAACGCTCCTTACATATCCACCATTTCAACACCATCAACACGTGCAACGGTCATTAGATCTTTATCACCACGCCCCGATACAGTCGCAATAATAATTTGATCTTTTGACATTGTAGGTGCCAGTTTACTCACATAAGCCATGGCATGTGAGCTTTCTAATGCAGGAATAATCCCTTCAATTTGAGTCAAATCACGGAAACCTTGTAAAGCTTCTGCATCATCGATTGGCATATACTGCACACGATCCATATCTTTTAAGAAACTATGTTCAGGACCAACACCAGGATAGTCTAAACCTGCTGAAATACTATGAGTTTCAATGATTTGACCCTGCTTATCTGACATCAAATAGGTACGGTTACCATGGAGTACTCCCACATGACCTGCATTTAATGGTGCAGAATGTTTACCTGTATGAATACCTAAGCCCGCGGCTTCTACGCCATACATTTTTACGTCGCTGTCATTTAAGAATGGATAGAACAAACCGATTGCGTTTGAACCACCACCCACACACGCCACCAAAGCATCTGGTAAACGATTTGCTTGTTCTAAAATCTGTTTGCGCGCTTCACGTCCAATTATTGACTGGAAGTCACGAACCAATTGCGGATAAGGATGTGGGCCTGCAACAGTACCAATCACATAGTATGTATTGTCAACATTTGTTACCCAATCACGCATCGCTTCGTTCATGGCATCTTTGAGCGTTTTAGAGCCACTTTCAACAGGGACTACAGTTGCCCCTAACAAACGCATACGATATACGTTCATGGCCTGACGTCTTACATCTTCAGCGCCCATGTAGACAACACATTCCATACCTAAACGTGCAGCAATTGTTGCTGTAGCTACACCGTGTTGCCCTGCACCAGTTTCAGCAATAATACGTTTCTTTCCAGAAAGTTTTGCCAAGAGTGCCTGACCAATGGTGTTGTTCACTTTATGTGAACCCGTATGATTGAGGTCTTCACGCTTTAGATAGATTTGAGCACCACCAAGGACTTCCGACCAACGCTCAGCATGATATAACGGACTTGGACGACCGACGTAAAACGCCAAATCACGGTCAAACTCAGCTTGAAATTTCGCATCATCTTTCATGCGAAAATAGAGTTTTTCCAAATCTTGCAATGCTGCCATTAATGTTTCTGACACGAAACGCCCACCATGGATACCAAAGTGTCCATTGGCATCGGGAAATTGGCTATAGTCAATCACATTATTTTGCTGATCCACCTTGGACTCCTTGCATAAATCGTTGAATGAGTTGTTGATCTTTTATACCTTTAGCAGACTCGACTCCACCACTAACATCAACAGCATATGGCTTTGTCAGCGCAATAGCCTGTTGTATATTTTCGGCGTGTAATCCACCAGCTAAAATCAATGGAAAATCAGTCTGTGGAAATTTAGCCCAGTCAAACTGTAAACCTGTGCCACCCTTAAGCTCAGGATGCCATGCATCAAGTAAGACCGCACTCGCTCCACCTTGACGATAAGAAGCAATTTCAGCGGCCATATCGAGTTCTGGTCTAACCTGCAAAGCCTTATACCAACGGCGTCCAGTACGCTTTGCAATCTGTTGACATTGCTCAAGGGATTCGTTGCCATGTAACTGTAACACATCAACTGGAACTTGCTGTAATACCTGAGCAATTTCATCCGCATCAGCATTGACAAATAATCCGACAATACTGACATAAGGAGGAATATGCGCAGCTAATAATTTGGCCTGCTCAATGCTCACCGCACGCGGACTGGGTGGGAAAAAAACAAAACCTATCGCATCTGCACCTGCTTGTACAGCTGCATGAATGTCTTGTACACGAGTAATCCCACAAATTTTGACACGGGTACGCATCGTTGTATCCATTTGAACTATATAAAACTTAAGCTAAATTTCTATGAGGCTTCATTGTAAGATAATTATTGTTCGAGATGCGAGCACATTACAGCTGTTGTATAAAAATTTTAATGAATTATTAAGTTTTCATGGACTAAAAAATAAGGCCTTGAATAAATTCAAGACCTTATTCACTCAATAATGTAATTATTTAATTAATCACTTCATTGCATAACGTAATGTTACCCATGCAGTACGCCCATCCTGACGATAACCTTCATTAGTTTGATACTGTGCATCGAACATATTTGCTAATTTAGCTTGGATACTAAACTCAGGATTGACATGATAACCCACACGTACATCAGCGGTAGCAAAGCCAGCCAAGCGCCCCGTATTCATTGAATTGGTATAACGTTGATCTTCTGCATGCACTGATCCACCTAAACTCCAGTCATCAATTCGATAATCAGCACTTAAATTAAATAATTGTTTTGCACGATAGTTTATTTGCTTACCTCGATCTTCACCACTACTACGATTTTCAGGATCTTGATAGGTGTAATTCATATTCCATGTGAATTGATCAAGGGTTTGCCCTAAATTTAACTCAACACCACGTATACGAGCTTGATCAACTTGACTCGCATACCAGTTATATGAACCAGGACTATCAGGTCGCCAAACAATTAAATCCTCAATTTCATTATAAAAACCTGTTAACGACCAATCAATTTTTTGGACTTGGCCTTTAAATCCAAGCTCATAGTTTTTAGAGCTTTCTGGATCAAGTGTTATCACACCGCCATATGGGCTATAGAGGTCATTAAAAGTAGGCGTTTTAAAAGCTGTACCATAACTCGCATAAGCCATCAAAGCATCACTAAATTGATAACCTACAGATACGTTACCTGTAGTATGATTTCCAAACTGTTCGTTATCATCTAAACGCAATGAAGTTTGTAAGTTAAACTGACCAAACTGACCCAGATATTGAGCAAAATAACCATAGTTATCTCTTTGCTTTCCATCAATTTCATCTTTAGAAGTAACTTTATCATTAAGATAGTCAAAGCCAACAAGCACTTGATGATCTGGGGTTATTCTCAAAGTATTTAACCAAGAAAATGTATCTTTAGTTGTATTATATTTACTCGTGCTTTTCTTATCGCTAAATGTTTGCGAACGATCTTCTGAACGACCTAATTTAAATTGGGCATCCCACATATCCAAGACACTATAGTTTAGACCAAGACCATAAACATTTTGCTCAGTTCTGTTATATGGATCTGTACTAAAGCTATTATCGTATTCAGTCTTACCTTTGACATGTAATACGTTTGCATCAACAGAGAGCTTGTCATTAAAACGATGTCCTGCCTTTAATGAAGCAGAATAATCTTCATGGCCGTCACGGTCGGTTTCAGTTGATGCTAATGTAGCATCTATCCCTTGAGTTTTGTTTCCTGCAACACTTAATGTACCCCAACTATTTCCTTGTTTAATATGTACGCCTGCATTTGCTTGGTAACTCTCATGTGATCCATAACCGATAGAAACAAATGGCTTTACCCCATCTTCACTGGCTTTGCGAGTAAAGATTTGAATAACACCACCAATTGCATCTGCACCGTAAAGGCTTGAACGTGGCCCACGAACAACCTCTACTCGTTCAATTTGATCAATCGGGAGATGTTCAAATGCTGTTTGACCTAAAGTTGCTGATCCTAAACGTTGACCATCTATTAGAACCAAAACAGCATTAGAATTTGTTCCTCGTATAGATACTCCAGTTGGTTGCCCTACACCGCCACTATTGGTGATAGAGATACCGGGTAATCGACTAAGTAACTCTGGAACTGATTGATATTGCTTAGTTTCAATTTCATCCCGCTCAATAACAGAAACTGAAGCCATCGTTTTTTCCACATCAAATGGCGTACGGTTTGCAGTCACTGTAATCGTGGGTAACTGTTCAAGTGCCATTGCAGCAGATAATGGCGTCATAACAAAAGCCACTACAAAGAAGCTAAATCGAATTGAATTCATCATAATTCCTGTTCGCACCGCCCGTGCGAATATTTGGTGAAAGACATATAAATGCGTGGATTGGCTTATGTAAACGACTTTGGCTCTTCAAATAAAACGCATTTAATATCTATATGTAATTAAGGATGTTTTAGGCCGGTCTCCGGACTTAAACGAATATTTCGTTATTCACCGTTGCGGGGGCAGTGTTAGCTTGATTCGAACTAACTTCCCAGTTTCACTTTTTCTAGAAGCACCTAAAACATTGGCAGAGTAATTAGCACTAAACCTATAGTCAAGATAAAAATAACCAACTCTATTGCCAATAAAAAACAATAAAGACTTTCTTTTATTTGAAAATATTCTACATACTATATGGTCTTTAATTTTTCTTTTGAGTTTCAACATGGGACATCGTTTAAGTAAGATTTATACACGTACAGGTGATACGGGTAGCACAGGACTTGGTGATGGTTCACGTGTAGCGAAAGACGATCTTCGTATCCAAGCCTTGGGTGATGTCGATGAATTAAATGCAGTGATTGGTGTACTTCGTGCCCATATTGTCAATAGTCAAATCATTGAACAAGCCCAATGGGAAAAATCGCTCAGCTTGATCCAACACTGGTTATTTGATTTGGGTGGTGAAGTATGTATCCCTAACTACAAATTGTTACAACCAATCTGCATTGATTATCTCGAAACTGAAATAGATCAAATGAACGAGCACTTACCTATGCTCAAAGAATTTATTTTACCTGCTGGTAACCTAAGTTGTAGCTATGCTCATCAAGCTCGTGCCGTATGTCGTCGTGCAGAACGTAGTCTTATGAGCCTACAGCAGCGTGATCAAAACATTGAAAGCACTGCGTTACAGCTTTTAAATCGTCTTTCAGATTGGTTATTTGTCGCCTCCCGCAGCCTGCAACGTATTGATGGTGGAAGCGAAGTGTTGTGGCAAAAAAACATTAACCAAAGTATCTAAGAGACAACATTCCTCTACTACAATGAAGTGGATTTATTTTGTGAAAAAATTGATCATCAATAGTGAAATTTTCTTGATGATCAATAAGTTATTTTTCATAAGAAAAACCACTAACTTTCCCATCATGACAAGTACTTTTTTCATTACACTTAAATAAATACAAATGTACAATAATACTAGTGAATGCATATTGCCTCATGGTATTATCTGGCCAAAAGTTATGATGCAAAAAAACACTACTCATCACATTTGCGTTAGACTATGATTTTGTATCTGTTTTGCCTTCCTTCTTAGGTTTTTAGGAGTGCTGTTGGAGATGAATCCTCCCCTACCCAAAGCCCCAATCAACTGGATTGCGATTTTTGCCTTGGTATTCTTACCAGTCGCTGCACTGATTACGATCCCAGTTTATGCCTACTATAACGATTTTAGTTTAGCAGCATGGTTGAGCATGTTCGTTCTTTTAGGCGTCAGTAGTCTTGGGATTACTGCAGGCTATCACCGCTTATGGGCACACAAAGCCTATGAAGCGACTCTCCCTTTAAAAATCATTTTAATGATTGCTGGTACCTTTGCAGTCCAAAATAGTATTTTATTTTGGTCTTCAGGCCACCGTACCCATCACCGTCACGTTGATGATATCGATAAAGACCCGTACTCAATCAACAACGGTTTTTGGTATGCTCATATGGGGTGGATGCTACGCAACTACCCAGCAGCAGAACCTAACTTTAAAAATGCACCAGATTTACTCAATGACAAATTAGTCATGTTCCAACACAAGTACTATGTACCTTTAGTCATCATTATTCACGTTGCCATCTTAGGTACTGTGGGTTGGGCTGTAGGTGATCTTTGGGGTGTCGTCCTTTTAGGTGGTTTAGTTCGCTTAATCTTGAGCCATCATGTGACCTTCTTTATTAACTCACTGTGCCATATGTGGGGTAAACGTCCTTACACAGACGAAAATACTGCACGTGACAACTTTTGGTTAGCTATTGCGACTTGGGGTGAGGGTTATCATAACTACCACCATATTTTCCAATATGACTACCGTAATGGTGTGAAATGGTGGCAATACGACCCGACCAAATGGCTGATTTGGTCTTGTTCTAAAGTGGGATTAGCAAAAAATTTGCGTCGTATTCCAAGCTTTAACATTAAAAAAGCAGAATTAGCGATGCGTTTTAAATATGCAGAGCAAGATTTGGCAGTTTATGGGCACGATGTCAATGCTGACCTCAATGCCATGAAACAAAAAGTCGCACAAGAGTATGAGGCATTTACCCATACCTTAAATGACTGGGCTAAATTAAAAGAACAAGAGCTTCAAGTGAAGAAAGCAGCAGTGGCCGAAAAAATCCATAATATGGATCTCAAACTTACTGTCGACTTCCAACTTGTTGAACAGAAGCTCAGCTTCCATCGTGAGCGTCTTGAGACGCTCATGCGCTCTATCAAGAAAAATGCTGTTTCGAGTTAAGTAGCTAAAGACATCAACAAGCCCCATATGGGGCTTGTTGTTTATCTACACCTTTTTTTTGTTATAGTGAAGTTCTTCTATCGCGACCTGCGCATATTATGCATATCATCAAACAGTACCCAGAGCTTAATCCTCAACTCTACCACCAACAGTCCCCACAGCCCTTGATTGGCGCAAAAGCAGGACATTTCAATCAAGCGCTTGCAGAACAATTACAATGGACCACACAAGAGCAAGAACAGTGGGTTGAATACTGCAGTGGTCAAAAGAGTTTTGCCGATTTTCCAAGCTTAGCCATGGTTTATGCTGGACATCAGTTTGGACAATGGGCAGGTCAACTCGGTGATGGTCGTGGGCTACTCGTTGCTCAGCTACAAGATCAAAATCGACAAGTCATTGATTTGCACCTTAAAGGCGCAGGTAAAACGCCCTATTCGCGTATGGGTGATGGCCGTGCAGTATTACGTTCGGTGATTCGTGAATACCTTGCTGGACACGCACTTACCGCCCTTGGTGTGCCATCCACAAATGCCATTGGCTTCACTACTTCTACACAGCCAATCCAACGTGAAACTATAGAAACTGGCGCGATGCTATTACGCACTGCGGATAGTCACATTCGTTTGGGTCACTTTGAATGGATTAACCAATATGCACCTGAACTACTTAAGGATTTTGTTCAGCACTGCATCACTTGGCACTACCCAGAATGTTTAACTGCTCAACAGCCTATTTTAGCTTTTGCTGAACAAGTGGTACGACGTACAGCAAAAATGATCGCACTTTGGCAATTACATGGATTTGCACATGGTGTGATGAATACAGATAACCTCAATATTACAGGTTCAACTCTAGACTTTGGCCCCTTTGGTTTTATGGAACGCTTTCGCCCCAATTGGATCAACAACCACTCTGACCACCATGCTCGCTACACTTATCAGCAACAACCGAGTGTTGCTCACTGGAACTTATGGGTCTGGTTAAACAATCTACTCCCACTCGTGCAAGAGACTGAAAAAGAGCAATTCAAGCAAGACTTATCTGCTCAGCTTGCGCACTTTGAACCAACCTTCTTGGAACATTATCAGCAAGGCCTATCTGCAAAAATGGGACTGCCAAACTTCCATAAAGACAGTTTCCAATGTGCAATGAACTTCCTCACGATTTTGCAAAGTGAGCAGTTGGACTATACGCAGAGTTTTCTTCGCTTACAGCATAAACAATGGCAAGAATTGCGCGATGATTGTCTTAACCTACATCAATTTGATCAGTTTGTTGAACAGTATCATGCGATTCGCCAAAACCAAGATCAGCAACAGCTTGATGCTGAAATGCAGTGTCATAACCCACGTTATATCTTACGTAACCATATGGCACAAAAAGCAATTTCTGCAGCTCAGGCAGGAGATTTTTCTGAAGTGGATCGTTTATTTCAACTACTCAGCCAACCTTATACTCATCAACCAGAACGTGAACACCTTGCTGACCTTGGCCCATTACCCAGTGATCAAGCCGAAATTTCTGTAAGCTGCTCTTCTTAGAGTAGCTTTTTTAAGCAAGCCATTTCTTGATCAATCAGCACAACAAGCTTTTACTTATGATAAAAAACATGTTAAACATGTAGGGAAAAGTTATACACATTTTCTGTGGATAAACTTGTGTCTATTTATAAACACGTCTTCTACAAGCCTTATTAATTAAGGTACTTGCTTTATTTTGTATGTTATCCATGCAGTGCTTTTTACTTCAAAAAAATTGACTAATTTATCATCCTCTCTAGATTTTTATTCAATGATTCAATGCTGATTAGTTGTGCAAACAGTTTTGTTAGTGATGATCTGAAAGATGAATTTCTTTTTGATTTTTAAATATTGCCTCCCTATAGACTATTTTAAAACCTACCTGACAATTATATTTCAGCTAAAAAATACGCTTTGAGAAAATAATTTCCACAAAGCGTATTTTTAAAGTCATTTCTTAAATTTTTTATAACTCATGTGGATATTCAAAACGATACCCTACCCCATAGACAGCCTGCACCCATTCATGACGATTGCCAGTTTCAGCAATCTCTTCAATTTTACGGCGTAAGTTTTTGATATGGCTGTCAATCACTCGGTCAGCAACATCAAAACTATCTGGGTTAATATGATCTAATAACTGAGAGCGTGAATAGACCTGCCCCACATGTTCTAAAAACAGCTCCAATAAACGAAACTCAGTAGGGGTTAAACTCAATGCTTTTTGCTGGAACCAAATTCGCTGCTGTGCTTTATCAACACGGAATAAATCATGTGTCTCTGGCTCGACCTTACGTTCTAAGCGACGTAATACTGCTTGGACGCGGGCAACCAACTCTTTAGGACTAAAAGGCTTACAAACATAATCATCAGCCCCCATGTTGAGTCCTAACACACGATCGATTTCCTCTGTACGTGCTGTCACCATAATAATTGGCAAATCAGACTGTTCACGTACTTTTCGGCAAATAGTCAAACCATCCATGCGTGGTACCATCAAGTCTAAAACCATTAAACTCGGTCTACGTTGTTGAAAGCTTTGATAAGCCTCTTGTCCATCATGGAACATACCGACTTCAAAACCTGCTGCCTCTAGATAGTCTCTGACCAGTTGCGCTAATTCAACCTCGTCTTCAACCAACATTACGTATTTCATATCACTATCCTTTATCGATCATATGACGGTCACTGAACGTCATTATTTTTTTTAAAGCTAAGTTTGCAACGTAGTCCACCCAGTGGGGAGTGTTCAAAAGCTAAAGTCCCACCCAATGCTTGTACAATTTTGATTGATAGTGCCAAACCTAAACCTGTCCCTCCTGTGGCTCGAGTTCTTGAATCATCAACACGGTAGAAACGCTGTCCAAGCTGTGTTAACTGATCATCACTCAGCCCATAAGGGCTGTCATCGACATACAGCGTCCAACTGTCTTGATCTTGTACTGTATGTAAATGAACTTTGCCTCCCGATTCGGTATAACGCTCGCTATTACTTAATAAGTTCACAATGACTTGTTTAAAGCGGTCACGATCTAAAAGTAACTGTGCTCCAGCTCCCTCTATCTCGATATCAATCTGTGCTTTTTCAAACTTTAATCTAAAATTGTCAACCTCCTGAACCACAACTTCCCAAGGATCTGTAGGTGCAAGATAGCAAGTTAATTGCTGTGCATCTGCTTGTGCTAAAGCGGCAAGATCTTGAGTAAGTTTCTTTAAGCTCATGACCTGTCGCATCATTGCCTCTAAGTGTTCTGGTGTCGCTTTACGAATACCATCCTGCATGGCTTCGATTTGTGCTTGTAAAACAGCTAACGGCGTCTTGAGTTCGTGTGAGGTATCAGCTACCCATTGTTTACGTGAACGTTCATGCTGATCCAGAATCTCTGCAAGTTGGTTAATTTCATTAGATAAATCACCAAGCTCATCATTTCGATTAATCTTAACCTGATGCTGGTAATTGCCCTGAGTCAATTCACGTGCTGCGTTTAATAGCCGTTGAATAGGCTTTTTAAAATAAGTGGCAAGTAATAAGGCTGCGGTCAAACTGGCTAAAAAAGTTAAAATGTAAACCAATAATAAATAACGTTTTTGATTACTAAAGAAATTAATGCTTAAGGCATCATCCTGACCGAGAACTGATTTTAGCCCAAGATAACCCACGATTTTGCCATCGACCCAAATTGGTTGAAAAGATAGTTCCTGCTCAGAACGCTCTCCCACAATAAAGTTTTTATCGGCATCATATAACGATAAACGTGAACTTAAGCCCAACTGATCTGGCATCGCAATAATACGCTTATTGAGCTTACCCTCGTGATTGACAACAGCTTCGGGTTCCTCTGTACGAGGTCGATCTTTAAATTTGGTGCGGTAGAAATTTTGATTTGCACTTAAAGGGAACTTTAAGCCCTCAAAAGGTCGATACTCTGAAGGTAGATTTTCTTTTAATACTTTAAGATCCTGTTGATCAAGTAAAGCTGTACTGCTATTGATGACAGGTGCTTCCCCCTCAACAAAAGTATGGTCGTAGAAATAACGCTGTTGTAAAGCAATATCATACTGACGACGCAACCACCACTGTGAGAGCTTGTCGTAGTCATCAGGTGCAGCATCCCCCTCGATTTGGAGAATTTGTGCCTGAATAGCATTCCCCCAATCGTGATACGCCAGATAAACACCAGCCAGATTTTCATTTAAATGCCCAAGCTTCTGCAGCTCTACATCAGCAACGTATTTCGTGAAGCTTCTTTGCATCGTCCAGTGCAATACCCCTAGGCTCACTGTAATAATGACTAAAGTGGTCATCAAAACAGTAACAAAGAAGCGTAAGGCAATGGGGATACGACGATTTTTCAAATAGACTCTCACAATTCCTACTATTTCAGCATTCTACCCGACAATCACGGTAAAATACCTACATTGTTTCTACATCATTATTACTTAATCTTTAACGCAAAATTTCCCATGAGCTCGTTAAGGATTCAAGTCTATGAAGCATTTAAAAGCGCTTGCCTTACTTGGTAGTAGTATTGTCATCATGACAACACTCAGCGCCTGTCAATCAACAGGCAATCAACCAGATCAAAACAAACATACACATAGTCATATGCATGGTATGAAACACAACCACAGAATGACTGAAGAACAAAAACAACAATGGCAAGTTCAACGTCAACACGCATGTGATGGCAAGTCTGCTGGTGACCGTGTTGAGTTTCAATTCGGGCAAGGTACTAAAACAGGTCAATGCAACGTCATGTTCAAACTCGATGACAGCAGTAAGACCTTATTACAACAAACATTGACAGCGACTGAACGTCTATCACGTCAAGCATTTAACCAAATGACTGTTGAACAACGTGAAGAAATTAAGCAACAACGTATGGCTAAGCGTACTGAACGACAAGCACTTCGCCAACAGTTACAAGCTGCGTGTCAAGGCCAAGCCATTGGCAAAACTGTACAAGTGCAATATGACAAACAAAATCTAACTGGCCAATGTCAATTACGTTACCAGCCTGATCATATGAAAACTGTACAACGTGGCTAAGTGACCAGACTTGAAGCTATCTGTTTGCTAAAGAACAAATTAAAAGACGCACCATGCGTCTTTTTTTTTCGACATATATTTTTACGATTTTGACATTTCGTTTAAGGTAGAATCAGCTATAACTATCTACACTTAAAGGATTTAATGCTTTATGTGAAATTTTTTTTTGACTTTAGAGTCACAACGATTTCACTGAGAAGAGCTTGTGCCACGCCATGAGTTGTTGCACGATGTAGGACAAGAAATAAGTTGTCAATGATGACGTTTATCATTTTTTAAAAAAAATCTGGTTTAACCAGGGTTGAGGAATCTCTTATGCCGCAATACAAAGCGCCTTTACGTGATATGCAATTTGTTTTACACGAATTACTCAATTTTGAAGAACACTATTCAAAACTGCCTGCGTTTAAAGACAACGTAAGCCGCGAACTCCTAGATCAATATTTAGAAGCTGCCGCTGACTTTTGTGAAAATGAGCTTTCTCCACTTAACCAAACTGGTGACCGTGAAGGCTGTAAATGGGATGATGGCGTAGTTACTACACCTGCTGGTTTTAAAGAAGCTTATCAAAAATACATCGAACTCGGCTTCCCATCTTTAGCTGTACCTGAACAACATGGTGGTCAAGGTCTACCTGGTTCACTGGGTACTGTTGTCTCAGAAATGGTGGGTACCGCAAACTGGGCATGGGGCATGTACCCTGGCCTATCACATGGTGCTATTCGTACCATTGAGCATCATGGTACAGATCAACAAAAAGCAATCTACTTGCCAAAACTCGTTACGGGTGAATGGACAGGTACAATGTGCTTAACTGAATCACATGCTGGTTCTGATCTTGGGATTATCCGCAGTAAAGCTGAACCGAATGCTGATGGTAGCTATGCAATTTCTGGTGAGAAAATATTTATCTCAGCGGGCGAACACGATATGGCTGAGAACATCATCCACATCGTACTTGCACGCCTACCAGGTGCACCAAAAGGTACTAAAGGTATTTCGCTATTCATCGTACCGAAATTCAATGTTGATGCTGATGGCAATGTTCTTGATCGCAATGGCGTACGCTGTGGTTCAATTGAACATAAAATGGGGATCCACGGTAATGCAACTTGCGTAATCAACTTTGACAACGCAAAAGGTTACTTGATTGGCCCTGAAAACCGTGGTCTAAACTGTATGTTTACCTTTATGAACACTGCACGTATTGGTACAGCTGTTCAAGGTTTATCTGCATCTGAAGGTTCATTCCAAGGTGCATTGGCATATGCTAAAGATCGTTTAGCCATGCGTTCACTTTCTGGTATCAAAGCGCCAGAAAAAGAAGCAGATCCAATTATTGTTCACCCTGCTGTACGCAACATGCTATTAACTCAAAAAGCATTTGCTGAAGGTGGTCGTGCCCTCGTTTATCTCTTGTCTCAATATGCTGATATTGTTGAACAGGGCGAAACTGAAGAAGAGCGTAAATTTGCTGACAATATCCTGTCATTGCTTACGCCGATCGCTAAGGCATTCTTGACTGAAACAGGTTCAGAGTCTGCTAAACACGGCGTACAGGTTTTCGGTGGTCATGGCTTCATTTCAGAACATGGCATGGAACAAATCGTACGTGATACACGTATTGCTTGTCTTTATGAAGGTACAACTGAAATTCAAGCACTTGATTTGTTAGGCCGTAAAGTTCTACAAACTCAAGGCGCGATGCTTAAAGATTTTACCAAGATCATTCATAAATTTGTTGAAGCAAACAAAGACAATGCTGACGTAAAAGCATTGATCGAACCGTTGGCTGTACTGAACAAAGAATGGGGTGACTTAACAGTTAAGATCGCAATGCGCTCTATGCAAAACCCAGATGAAGTGGGTGCTGCTGCAGTTGACTACATGTATTTCTCTGGCTACGTCACTTTGGCTTATCTATGGGCACACATGGCAGTAGTTGCGAAGCAACAACTTGCTGCGGGTAGCTCAGAAGTTGACTTCTATAATGCCAAAATTACCACTGCCAACTTCTACTTCAAGAAAATCCTGCCACGTGTTCGTTCACATGTTGACGTGATCGAAGGTGGTCTAGAGCCATTAATGGCACTAGATGCTGAACATTTCGCATTTTAAGACAAACATGTCATTAATTGCGTAAATTGAGGGGACGGTCATGGTAATGACCGTTCTTTTTCTATATAAGTAACGAGGTCTGTTTTAATTTGTAGTTTTAACTCAGCGTGTAGTAATACAGACAAACTAAAACGACTATAGTTGTAAATAAAAAAACAATCTTAGAGATGACTCCCAAAGTCATTAAGCTAAGAAAGATGGATATAACTCTAAACGAGTGACTTAACAATATAGGTGGATCGACTATGCCAATTTATAATGCGCCTCTTGCAGATATGCGTTTTATTCTCAATGATGTTTTTCAAGCTGAACAATTTTGGCAAGCCAATGAGAATCTTGCACACGTAGATGCTGCAACAGCTGAAGCAATTTTGGAAGAAATGGCCAAATTTGCACAAAACGTAACTCTACCTTTAAACCGCAGTGGTGATGAAGAAGGTGCGCATTTTGAAAACGGCAAAGTCACCACGCCAGCTGGATTTAAAGAAGCGTTCCACCAATATGCTCAAGGTGGATGGATTGGTTTAGCAGCGGATGAAGAATGGGGCGGTCAAGGCATGCCTAAAATGCTGACCGTACTTGCAGATGAAATGCTTTTTGCAACCAACCCTTCTTTTATGCTTTATCCATTGCTTTCTGTAGGTGCTGGTATGGCGCTTAGCAGCTATGCATCTCAAGAGCAAAAAGAAACCTATTTACCTAAAATTTATTCAGGTGAATGGTCTGGCACAATGTGTTTGACTGAACCTCATGCAGGTACAGATCTTGGTATTATCAAAACCAAAGCAGAACCGAATAGTGATGGGTCTTACCAAATTACTGGGACTAAAATCTTTATTACAGGTGGCGACCACGATCTAGCAGAAAATATTATTCACCTTGTCTTAGCAAAAACACCTGATGCACCAGCCGGTTCTCGTGGTATTTCATTATTTATTGTGCCTAAATTCATGGTCAATGCGGATGGTTCACTCGGTGAGCGTAATGCCGTTGGCGCAGGTTCAATTGAACACAAAATGGGAATCAAAGCTTCAGCAACATGTGTAATGAACTTTGATGGTGCTACAGGCTACTTGGTAGGTAAAGAAAACCAAGGTCTAGCAGCGATGTTTGTCATGATGAACTACGAACGTTTATCTATGGGCATCCAAGGTTTAGGTGCATCTGAGTTTGCATATCAAAATGCAGCACAATATGCGACTGACCGCCTCCAAGGTCGTAGTTCAATTGGTGCAAAATCACCTGAAAAACCAGCAGATAGTATTTTAGTGCATGGCGATGTACGTCGTATGCTGCTCAATGCTCGTGCGAACAATGAAGCTTCTCGTGCTTTTGCTGTCTATGTTGGTCAACAACTCGATATTACCAAGTTCTCAACTGATCCTGAGGCAGTCGCTAAGGCCAATAACCGTGTTGCCCTTTTAACTCCAATCGCTAAAGCTTTCTTAACCGATACAGCTTTCCAAGCAACACTAGATGCGCAAATGTGCTTTGGTGGTCACGGCTTCATCCGTGAATGGGGTATGGAACAATGTGTTCGTGATCTACGTATTGCACAGATTTACGAAGGAACCAACGGTGTTCAAGCGCAAGATTTAATTGGTCGTAAGACAATTAAATGTGATGGCGAATTTATTGCTGAATACATCGCAGAAATTCGTGACTTTGCCAATGAGCTTGATACAGATCTCAACTTCATTAAAGATGCAACTTTAGATGTTGCAACTGAAATCGAAATGGTTACTCAGCGTATTATCGAGCGTGCTGCTGAAAATCCTGATTTCTCGAATGCTGCTGCAATCGACTATTTACATGCAGTAGGTCTACTGAGCTTCACCTACATGTTCGCGCGTATTGCCAATGCTGCATACGGTAAACAAGGTGAATTCTACACGAATAAACTATCACTCACACATTACTTCATCCAACGTGTTTTGCCTGATCTAAATTCACGTATTTTAAAGATCAAAGCAGGTTGTGAAGTGATCATGGGCTTTAGTGAAGATTACTTTACCAGTCAATCTTGACATCCTCACCCCCTAAATGGGGGTGATTCCTACTGCTAGACGCTTATGCCCTATGAATAAAAACGCCTGATTGATTCAGGCGTTTTTTGATTCAAAATCCATAAATAATCATTCATAAATACACTATTGGATCGAACTCGTCTTTCATGTGCATGAAACTTGCATAAGTTTTAATTAACCTTATTCAGCACATGGTACGCATGTTATGCAAAAGCCTTCTAATACTCATAAAATTGAATCGTTACTAGATCGAATTGGCAATATTGCTGTTGAGAGCTTTCATTACCTAGCTTTGTTTATCATCGGTTGTATGATCGCTTGGTCAGCAGTACATACGGTTATTGAAATCTACATGCTAAAACGCTTTGCTACGATTGATGATATTTTACTTCTGTTTATCTATTTAGAATTAGGCGCAATGGTCGGTATTTATTTTAAAACGAATCATATGCCTGTACGTTTCTTAATATACGTCGCGATAACAGCGCTGACCCGTTTGTTGATTTCCAATGTGCAACACGAACATAAGGCCAGCATAGATTTGATCATTATCACAGGCTCAATCTGTATTTTGGCACTGGCCATTTTAATCGTTCGTTTTTCTTCTTGGCACTACCCTTCTGTAATCCGTGCCAAACATACTGAGGCCACGCCACCTGCGCATAAAACACCACGCCCACAAGATGATGAACTTGCATAAAGTGCAATGGATAAGCTCCAAGAGTTAACTTGGAGTATGCTAAACTTACAGCATCTTAAATTTGAGCATGTGATTGTGTCTGAAATGAGTTTTGAGCGCCTACAGCAGTTTTTTAGTCAGGTACCCAGCGTACAAGCAGATCGGATTGATGCCTATGGCAGTGATGGCCAGCATGCTTGGTGGTTTAAATTTCAAATTGATACTACACATGAGTTGGCTTGGCAAACGGTTCAAGAGCTTGGTCATGTGCTGAACTATCTCTCTACCAATGAACGTTTACCTACCCAATTTTTACCTGTTTCACCACCACCTTATATGAATGGTGTTGCGCAAGACTTCCTTGCTTGGGTCATTCAGTGTAATCATCCTGACTTTGGGCCAGATGTTATTTGTGATTGGTTAGAAGCTCGTCTCCCCAATCCGGTCAATGATGCTGAACAATGGAAAATCAAAACTGACCTTAAAGATCTAGAAGAAATTAGCGATAAAGATCTTGATCAAATGATTCCACCAAGCCTATAAGCTCCTCACCCTCTTTGCTGTACATATGCAAGAGGGTCTTCAACGAATATCGCAACAAAAAAAACAGCCAAGCTTTTTGCTTGGCTGTTTTACTATCAGTTAGATCTTACTAAAAAGTGGAAAGCCCACTCCACTCCATAAAACGGTACAACCAATATTTGGCCTTAGACTCATCTGCATACTTTGCATAATCTACACTCATATGCTGATCATTTATGTTAGACCATGCTTGGTCAAAGTACTGCTGCGCATCGACAAAAACTTGTTGTTCACGGCTTCCTATAATGCGTAAATCCGTTTCTAAATTATAGTTTTTCAAATTTCGCGCTGTAAAATTTGCTGATCCTAAAATCAACTCACTGTCTTGTGCATTTGATTTAATAATCATTTTGCTATGACATTGTTCACCTTGGGTATTACACCAACGCAAATCTATACCCGCCTGATGCAATTCCGATGCAACTTGACGATTAGGAATGCCATTTTTTTCACGACCAAAAGCATCTTTATTTGGATCAAGTAAGACTCTGAGCTTCACTCCACGTTGCTTTGCAGCCAATAGTGCTTCAACAGTTTTACGCTCCGATAGATAGAACATGGCCAAATCAACCTGTTCACCTGCTTTTGCTGTATCTAATAATTCCAATAAAGCTTTATAAATAGCGCCTTCAGTTAAGACCTGTGCTTGTGTTTGTGCTGGTTCTTTGAAGTTGCCTAAAATAACTACAGGACTATCTCCTCCAGACATTTTCGCAACAATTTGCTCTGTAGTTAACAAATCTACAGCTATTGCCCCACCCACCAGTAAAGCGACATTACTATGACGCGCACTACCATCATGTGGATTTGCTGAGCTTACAATCGCTTTCCAACCATCGACACTATCAGCGATGATGACTTTACGGTGATTGGCTTTAAAATTGAATAAATTGAGATAGCTACGTAAGGTAATTTTTTCACTACTGAATGGATTAGGTAACCAGCCTTTTTCAGCATTATTACTTAAACCCTGACAACATAAATACCAAAAACCCGACCACACTGGGTTAGATGCACGTAATGGCGTGAGATTGGTTTCAATCACATCAATCCCAGCACGGCGCAACTGAAAATATTGCTCTGAGCGATTCCCCCCATAGACGGTATTAATCGGATCAGTAATAAACTTAATTTCAATATTTGGATTTTGTTGGCGCTTATTAATCAGTGCCTGAGTAAGCTGCTCACTTAAAGGACGGAACTCAAGTTTAGAATCGCCACGTGTTGGATTGAACAAGAACATATCAAGTACAATGGTACTTTGTGCCTGATCAATTAACTTCAGTGTTTCATCAAAAATTTGTTGTTGTAATTGTTGCTGTCCTTGCGCATCGATATAAGTTCGATCAGCCAAAAATTTGACCGGAGTAGGCTTTAACTGACCACTATAATCTAAACCAACTGGCAGTGCCTTTTGAGTATGATAAATCGCTGAAGCTAAATAAGTGAGTGCAAATACACTTAAAATCACTCCGAAATAACGACGTTTACTCCAGTTCAATTTACTGTGAAGTTTTCTGAAAATACGCATAGATAACCACCTAATCCAATCGACTCAGCCTAGGTGGTATCACTTTAATTTTCAATATATATTTCGTGAAGAAGCTTGGATTAGAACTTAAAATCTACCCCAACAACAAAGTTTCGTCCCATCTGTGGAATCTGTGGTAGGAATGAAGCATGCTGATAAACTTTCTCATCAAGTAAGTTATTCGCATTGAGGAAAACACGATACTCTTGAGCAACTTTATACTGTCCTGTGTAAGCAACGCCAAGATTGAGCATATTATAACTTGGTGTTTCAGATTCGAATGCTGATATTTTATCTTGCTGGAAGACATGATAAAACTCACCATTACCACTCCAATGATCATCAAACTTCGCACTGACTTTAGTCCCTAAACGACCTGCTGGTATACGCGGTGCATTTTCACTGTCAATTTTTCCACGTACATAATCACCAAATAGACCCGCTTTATAACGCGGGCTGAACTGATAATTGACTTCAGCTTCAGCACCATAAAACTTTGCTTTATCTTGACTATATTGAATCAAACGAAAATCATGAAAATGATCCTTAGTTTTCGCATAGATAAAATCATCAAACCATTGGTGATAAACGTTTAGCTTATAATCAAAACGATCATTGTTATAACTTATACCCAGATCCAGATTATTTGAAATTTCCTTTTTCAAATTCTCATTACCTACCTCATAAGTATTTGTTGCAAAGTGCTTACCATCTGAATAAAGCTCTTGAGCCAAAGGTAAACGTTGCTGATGTGAAGCGGTCAAAGAGAGCAGATAATCGGGTTTAAATTGCCAGTGAGCTGCAGCAGATGCCGAACCTGCAGTTCCCGAATAGTCCTTTTGTTTAGAATCAATATCAATTTTTTGATGTTCAACACGACCTGCGAGTTCAACATTGACTACATCACTCAACTGCTTTTTCTCAAAAGCAAATAAGCTAAATTTTTGCGTAGTATTCGGCGCCATAATCGCCTCCTCACCAGTCAAATTTAACTTCTGTTGACTTCCTTGTAAGCCAATCGTACCGTCCCAACCCGCCACAGGTAAATGCACCAGTTCGACACGGCCATCATAGGCCTTGCTTTTAAAGCGCGTACTAATACTTTGTTCTTCAAGCTCGTCATGTCGATAGTCTGTATAACTTGCTTGTAACTTTAAAGTTTTAAAACCTGCAAAGGGATCATTGAGTTCAGAACGAAAATCATAACGTTCTGAAACTAAATCAATCCATGGGCCACCATGTTCATGGTCATGATCATGATCGCCATGACTATGATTATGATCATCATGACCATGTTCATCATCGTCACCATGACCGCCACAATGTAAGCTCATACCATGCAGATGACATGACTCATATTCATGACTATGGCCTGGTAAACCATATTGATCCTTACGTTTACTATAAGCTAAACCAGCAAACCCACGCTCACCAATCCAAGATAAGCCAATGTTAAATTGATCCGAGTCCGCAAACGTATCCCCAACTCTGCGTTCAGGAGTATAGTGAACATGGTCACCATGCGGCTCAGCAGCTAAATAATCTGGTGCAATATAGTTATTCGCACGACGAGTTAAGCCCTCTAAACGTAAAGCAAACTGATCGCCTAATGCGACAGTTGCTCCTGCATGGGTCATTTTTTCATCATTTCCAGTGTTATAACGAAAGCCTGCCTGAGCTTCATATCCTTTTTCTGGCATTTGCGTTGGAATTTTATTATCCGTGACATTAACAATCCCTGCTGGCGTTCCCGCACCATATAACAAGGATTCTGGACCACGAATCACCTCTATGCTTTTGGCAAGTTGTGGATCGACAGTAATCACATGATCAGGTGACAATGTTGAAACATCCATCGTATCACTGGCGTTTGCTGTAACTTTTAAACGTGCCCCTTCTTGACCACGAATCACAGGTCGACTTGCCCCAGCACCAAACTGTCCAGATACTACGCCTGGTAAACCTTGTAACGCATCACCTAAAGTACTCGGTGCTTTAGACAGTTGGTCTTGCTCTAAGGTCGCAACTGTATTGGTATTTTTTTGATCAGCATCTGCTGTTAATGTGATGGTTTCCAATTGCACTCGGGCTTGTTGTTCTTGTACTGCCCAAAGGCTGCTATTACAACTGAGAATCGAAAGTGCGAGAAGGCTTTTGGATAAGTTCATGTTGGCGTCTCGATGTATTTTCGAAACGTTATAACATAACATTTAGTTTTTTAAAAGAGAATGCGAAATATCTGTACATCTTTTTATTTCACTTCAAAAGGATAAATTACTCAATCTGACCTAACAACTCGGCTTGGTTCAACAGGTATATTTCGCTTACGCAAATAAATAAAGCTCATGAGCATTGCTACGATGAGGTAGTAAATAAATGTTGGATTCCTAAAAAACAAATAATATTCAGTTAGACCGCTTAACATATGATGAATCACGAAAGCGAATCCAGCCAAGCTTAAAAATCGGAGTTGCTCATCCCTTGAGCGAATAGCATTTGCAATAAAGTACCATAAAGGCAAAAACAAGCTAATCAACAACCCCAAGAAGCCCACTAAACCATTGGCAGCCAGTTCATTTAAAAAAATATTATGCGCATGTTGAAAACACTGAGGAATTTTAGTGACCTCTGCACGTCGACAATTTTCCGCTTCCACACCATATAGACTCACCCCAAGTATAGGTGCTTGCTCGAACATCTCTACGGCATTTTTCCACAATAAAATCCTAATCCCCGTACTGTTATGATATTCATTATGTGTAATATTTTGTTGATCTGACTGAAAATGCTCAATACGACTCATTACTGGTGAATTTACACTGAAGAGATTGACCAAAAAAAATACAGCAATCAGAACAACCAGCATGATGCTTTTTTTCTTTTCTGTTTTAAAATAATTATAGATTAATAATAAGAAAATAAATGGTAGAGCAAGCCAAGCACCTCTTGAGCCATGTGAGATTAAATTAAAAAGAGAAAATAAACTTAATACTATAATAATATAGGAATATTTTGATTTATTATAAAAACCATAAAATATAGATAAAATAGATAATCCAATAAAACTAATGTCAAAACTTACAATAGGATTAAAAAAAACGGTCAGATCACCTCTATTAAAATTCAACTTAACATTATAATAAAAGGTATATAACCCCAAAAATGCAATAGCTATAAAGATTACATTAAATAAATATTTGGCCTTATACCCAGTATAGTCGATAATTGCTGGTAAAAAAGCCAATGGAATCAATAAGACATAAAGCTCAACCATTCTGCGATAGGTTGAAAATGGGCCACCAACAGGAATCAAAGAGAGCCGATCAAAAATATAATAATTTAAACTTACACAAAGAAAACCTATGCTAGAGAAAATGAGCAATGGTTTTAAGATTTGGATTTCCTTATTTTTTATAGAAATAAAAACAAAAAACAATATCAAAATTATCGAAAAAAACTTAATACTAAAGTCAGTATTAAAAATAAAAGAAAAAAGAAAATATAGAATAACAAGAGAAAAAGCGATACTCAGCTTATTAATACTCATTCCATCTAAACGTTCTTTAACACCGAACACATAATCACCGATTTTTTATTAAAATTAATGGCCGCAGTGTAAATTACTTTAGTTAAAAAACAAATATATTAAAATTCCATTTTTACAAAACACCCAAAATCACGCCCAATGATATAGTTAGACTGACATTATCTTCTCTGTTTGAACCCTTCTATGCCCTTCACCATTTCTCATATGGTATTAGCACCACCGATCTATAAAATTAGCCGAGGTCGATTAGCACTTGCGCCTTTAGCAATAGGCTGTATGACACCTGATCTCTATCGTTTATTTACATCTGCTGATTTAGCCATCACCCATCAATGGTCAAGCCTAATAAGTTATAACCTAGCACTTGGTGCATTGCTGAGTTTTTTATGGTTCTGGTTGTATCGTCCAGTGCTGTATTGCTTTTTAAATCTATCACATCCTTTACAACTTCATTCATTGAAGCAATATATAAGCTTTATTTTTTTTAGTGCAATCTCAATTGTATTAGGAGCAAGCAGCCATCTTGTTTGGGATGGACTGACTCATCTTGACTATCGAACCTATGCCTTTAATGAGTTTTTGGACCAACAAGTTCACTTCGGCACACATGCTTATGCCATGCACTTTGTACTGCAAATCTTGTTTTCTATTATTGCTCTACCACCACTGATTTGGATGCTCTTTAAATATATAAAACGCCATACAGTAACAGTAAGAAAAACTCAAAGTTGGATTAAATATTACGCTTGGTCATTATTCGCTTGCAGTGTATTGAGTGGTAGCTTAGGTTACTGGCTTTTTGCGAATAGCGTTTTGCCCACACTTGTTCATACTGATCCATATTATTATCTTGGTCGCTCTCTAAATCGTTTTGCAGGATATTTTCTCTTGGTCTTTAGCTTAGGTTGTCTGCTCTTTCGATATCTCCATTCTCAGCGCAACATTTCAAGCGGCTAATCAAATGGCTCTGAAACATAAAAATCACTTTTTTGAGCTACATCTCAAAAATAAGCCCATTGTTTCTGGCAAAATATCGTTGTTTTTCTATCTAGTTCTTGTGACTACTCCCCCAAAGAGGCATAATTGAGTGTTTTCTATCGATAACCCTTGAAATTCGGTTACGATTTATCTTATTTAATTGACTCTAATAGAAGTGGACTTAGCACGCCATGATGCGAACTCATTACTGTGGCTCATTAACAGAAGCCCAAATTGACCAAACAGTGACATTATGCGGTTGGGTACACCGTCGCCGCGATCATGGCGGTGTAATCTTCCTCGACATGCGTGACCGTGATGGTTTAGTTCAGGTTGTTATTGATCCTGATACACCTGAAGCATTTTCAACTGCAGATAAAGCACGTTCAGAATTTGTTTTAAAAGTTACTGGCCGCGTTCGTCGCCGCTATGCTGGTACAGAAAATGCCAACATGACAAGTGGCCAAATCGAAGTACTGGGTAAAGAAATTGAAGTTCTTGCCAGTTCCGAAACACCGCCATTCCCACTTAATGATGACACTGTTAATATCTCTGAAGATGTGCGTTTGAAATATCGCTTCTTAGATATTCGTCGTCCAGAAATGTTGGATCGCCTACGTTTCCGCTCTAAAGTAACGAACCTTATTCGTAATTACCTTGATGATCACGGTTTCTTAGACGTTGAAACACCTATTTTGACACGTGCTACTCCTGAAGGTGCACGTGACTATTTAGTGCCAAGTCGCGTTTCTAATGGTAGCTTCTACGCATTGCCACAATCACCACAATTATTTAAACAATTGCTGATGGTTGGTGGTATTGATCGCTATTATCAAATCGCAAAATGCTTCCGTGATGAAGACTTACGTGCAGATCGCCAACCAGAATTCACTCAAATCGACATCGAAACATCATTCTTAAACGATGATGAAATCATGGATTTGATGGAAGGTATGACGGTTAAGCTATTCAATGAATTACTTGGTGTTAACTTTGATAAGTTCCAACGTATGCCATATAGCGAAGCAATGCGTGACTATGCATCTGATAAGCCTGATTTACGTATTCCGTTGAAATTGGTCGATGTTGCAGATTTAATGCAAGACGTAGAATTCAAAGTATTTGCAGGTCCAGCAAAAGACCCTAAAGGTCGTATTGCTGCACTACGCGTACCGGGTGCTGCTTCTCTTCCACGTAGCCAAATTGATGAATACACCAAGTTTGTTGGTATCTATGGCGCGAAAGGTCTTGCTTACATCAAAGTGAACGAACTTGAAAAAGGTATCGAAGGCTTACAATCTCCAATCGTGAAGTTCATCGAACCGATCGTTATGGACCTATTGGCTCGTGTTGGTGCAGAGAATGGCGATATCGTATTCTTTGGTGCTGATAAAGCTAAAGTTGTAAATGATGCTATGGGTGCTCTTCGTGTCAAGATCGGTCATGACATGAATATGGCAACATGCGAGTGGGCTCCTCTTTGGGTTGTTGACTTCCCAATGTTTGAAGAAGTAGATGATGGTAAATGGACTTCTGTTCACCATCCATTCACCTTACCAAAATCAAGCGTTGAAGATGTGAAAAACAATCCAGGTGAAGCACTTTCAGTTGCTTACGATATGGTATTGAATGGTACAGAAGTCGGCGGTGGTTCACTACGTATCTACACCCTTGAAATGCAAAAAGCGATTTTTGAAGCACTCGGTATTAGCGACGAAGAAGCAGAAGAGAAATTTAGCTTCTTGCTCAATGCATTAAAATATGGCGCTCCTCCTCATGGTGGTTTGGCATTTGGTTTAGATCGTCTTGTTATGCTCATGACTGGTGCATCTTCAATCCGTGATGTGATTGCTTTCCCGAAAACGAAAACTGCTGAATGTCCATTGACTCAAGCACCTGCACCTGTTGAAGCCAATCAATTGCGTGACCTTGGTATTCGTTTACGTGAAAAAGCTAAAGTTGAAGCCTAAGTTTTATCGGTTTTCAATAAAAAGAAACTCGCTTTAGCGGGTTTCTTTTTTTTATAAATATGGAATATAACCACACATTAAAGATTGATTGTTCCAATGCAGGACAAATGGCATAATAGTGCACCTTATTGATGCTGGAATTTAATTATGGCTATGCGTCCTGAAGTACGTCGTCATACGATCGTTCTTATTGCCTTTGCAATGATTCAGTGGGGATTTATGCGTTATATCCTTGACCAAGAATTATTCAACCTGACCACTTATCAACGTATCTTATTTTTCTGTGTAAGTAGTTTCGGTGGTGCATTTCTAATATTTGGCGCCTTCATATATATGGTTCTTAAAGGTAACTCACCAGATAAAACTTAAACGATATTCCCATGGTTTGCTTCACTTAACGCTTGCTCAGTATTTCATTGTGAATGAAGACGAGAAAAGTCTTAAAGTAAATATCCGCAAAAGTTAAAATTTCAACTGCAAACCATGAGATTCTATTTATATCCAAATAAACTCGAATTATTGCTTTCTCATAGAAAGATGAGTGAATTAGGGTTGATAGGCTGCCAACCAAATTTTCTTAAACTTACGTCGCCAGTAACGTAGACCAGCACTGTCCCTATGCTTTTGGATCGAACAATCTTTACGTTCTTGTTCTAAGTAGCTCAAATGCATCGCACTTTGTTCAACTATTGGATGATCAAACAGATAGGTCGCATAAAAAGTAAACGCTGTATTTTGTTCAGTTAGGGCTTGCCAATGATCATATACTTTTGGGGTTTGATGATATTCAAGCAAGAGTTTAGCCATTTCTCGATCAACAATATATGCATAAGCATAGGACAGATTTTCTAAAAAATCAGAATCAATGTGTATAATTTTTTGACCTTCTAAAGTCTGATCTAGGTAGCGCCCCCGAACGCGATTGCAAATTTTAAATTGAATCCCTCCAAGACTTAAAAAAAAGCATGGCTTAAGCTGCAAAGAAATGATTTCTTCATTTAACTTTTCTAAATCTATAGGAAAACGTTCAATTGCATCATCTTCAAAACAAATAGCATACTCATCATCAGAGTTAATGAAATCTTTGAGTGCCGCTATATGAGATAAACTACAACCCAGCTCACCAGGCGTTAGAGCCCGACGCTTACCAGCCACGGCCATATCAAAATAGTCACCAACACTGAGTTGTTTACCAATTACACCAAAAATTTTAAAGTTTTCAATCTCATGTCGAAATGTGTCTTGTATAAAAAAATTATTTAACCGTGGACTTCCGGCCTCTTCAATACTAATTAGATACTTCTTCATTGCAATAAATATAAAATATTTTAAGAAAAGACAGTATACTCTATAACAACTTTATTTATGAATGAATAGTTTAAACATTTATATTAAAGAATTTATATAACAAGCATATGCAAAATATTAAATTGATATTGAAACTCATTAATATCCAAAAAACTTACATTACAATAATACAACTAAAATAAAACCTATCTTAATCATTATCCCGCCAAGATATTAATCTTGAGTATTCAATATCCCACTTCTGCTTAAGTATTTTCGTACTCTACCACCATGATACGAATATACATCCAACAAGCTACCTAGCAGCATTATATATCGTTAGCACCCTATCACTGATGCAGATCAGAGCGTATTTATTTACTTTATGTAGTTAAATCAATTGACGTTTCTTAAATAAAACCTTATTTTAAACATGTATTTTACTTTATAAAATGATTATGATTAATCGCTTAATTAACCATTACTTGCTTAAACATGAATTAAAAATTAATCCTTTCATGGAATTTTCATTACGCTGGATGAAAAGAGTTAAAATTGAAAAGATCAACTGGATCGATCAATTGGATACACATCAAGTAGAGGTTTTACTCGAAGGTGATGTTTTATCAAAGAAACCGAGTGCTAAGTGTGATAATTCTTTTTCTGTAAAACAAG
The DNA here is from genome assembly GCF_000829675.1 of Acinetobacter rudis. GTDB lineage: Bacteria > Pseudomonadota > Gammaproteobacteria > Pseudomonadales > Moraxellaceae > Acinetobacter > Acinetobacter rudis. The sequence goes on along the minus strand of NZ_BBRX01000018.1, from coordinate 61,762 downwards.
TTTATAAAACAGCCTTATATACTTTTGATGATGCATTAATCCATCCACGTTCAAGTAATTTTTTATATGGGTCATCTCAAGATTTTATGATCGACCGTGTAATCAATGCAGACTTAAAATATTGCGATTATTCAACTGGATATATCAGATACCACAATCAAACGCATGCCTTAATTAAAACAAAATCAAATTCAAAAATTAATAAATACAATGAAAATACTTTATATATTGGAGGAAATGGAGTTTATAATTACTATCATTGGCTTATTGAGATTGCACCAAAACTACTACTCATTACATCAGAGATAATAGAAAAATATAGCATCAAAAACCTAATTCTAGATCAATCTATAAAGGAAACCCCTTCTCTTCATGAGATTTTAACCTTATTTATAGATCATCAGAAACTAGAGTTAAATATTATTTATAAAAAAAATAATGAGCTTTCGTTATTTAAAAGATTATATTATATCAATCATCAAAATAATTTTGTATTTAACTCTAAAGAGAAACTATCATCAGTCAGTTACTCCTACTTTAGTCAAGATATAATCAATAAAATACGTAATGTCTGTTTACAGCAAGTTCAAATCAGTTCACCTCAAATCAGTTGTCCAGAAAAAATTTTCTTAGCAAGAAAAGCCAATGCTATTCGAGGCTACAATCAAAGTGAAATTTTAGAGTTTTTTGAACAACAAGGTTTCACTGCTTTATATTTAGAAGATTATTCATTTTCAGAACAAGTCAAAATCTTTAATCAGGCAAAATTTATTGTGGGTCCTACAGGTGCTGCATGGTCAAACATTATTTTTAGCCAGCCTGAAACTCAAGCACTCAGTTGGCTACCTGAACAAATTTCTGAATTTTCTGTATTCTCGACTTTGGCCGCTTTAGTACAATGTGATATGAGATTCCTTGTAGCGCAAGCTCACGATCCAGAAAATCCCCACAGCGATTATTCAATTGATCTCAGTAAAATCATTGAGTTGTACCAAGGAATGAAGATGAGGTGCTAACTTTGGAATCGGTGAAGTCATTATCAGATGGCTAAGATATTGACTTTTTTGTCAAATAAAAATTGACACATACTGGAACTTATTCAACTTTCATCCAAATGATTTAGTGTAAAATACGATGAATATCAGGGGATGTTTACTTACCTTATGAAACGTTTAATTTTAAAAAAGTGGTATAAATTTCAACAAAAGAGAGCTGTTAAAAAATTTGACTCACATTGGTATATTCGTTTCGGTTGGTTGGATCAACCATTTTCAAGTCTAGACCAATTAAACACGCTGCATGAAATTCATTCACCTCGAAAGTTTACATTTGCAGACTGTTTCTATGCAAAGCATCAAGATCGCCATTATATTTTTTTTGAGGAAGTTGACGATCAACATCCAGTTGGATTTTTATCGGTTCTCGAAGTTTTTAAAGATGGTACTTATAGTCAACCTCAACCCGTACTCAAACTTGACTCACATCTGTCTTATCCTTGCATATTTCAAGTCGATCAAGACTGGTACATGATCCCAGAAACCTGTGTAAATAAAACCATTGAACTATGGAAAGCTGTAAGTTTCCCCTATACATGGGAAAAACATTCAAATCTGATGGAAGATATAGCAGCCGCGGACACAACACCGTTTTATCATGAAGGCATGTGGTATTTATTTACCTCTACACGTCGTAACTGTAAAAAATTTGGTGATCGCCTCGATGTGTTCTATACCAAAGATATATTAAATCCAGATTGGCAAGAGCATCCTAAAAACCCTGTGTGCAAGGGTAAAGTAGAACACCGTATGGCTGGTAAACCCTTTTACAGTCAAGGTAAGCTGATTCGTCCAAGTCAGGACTCATTAAAACGCTATGGTGGGCAGATTAAGCTCAATCACATTACTATCTTAAGCCCGACTGATTATCACGAGCAATGTATTGAGAATATTCAAGCAGACTGGAATAGTATGGATGATGGTTGCCATACTATTGATGTCCATGATGATTTTATCGTGGTGGATGCCATCCGTTTAACCCCTAAAACATCGACGTAGAAAGTCGACGAACACTTAGAAGTTAACAACTTTTCAAACAAACCTCTGATTAAAATGCTCTATTCCCCCACCTTTTCAGTATTTCAAGTGGGGGATTTTTATTCAATTTTATTCAATATAACAAGATCCTTACCAAAATAGGAAGGTTGAAAGCATGACGTGAATAGTGCCCCCTTTTGTATGACTGGTTTTTTTGATACCGTACATCATCCTATGGAAGATCCCAATTATGCTTAGTCATCACAGCAGTGAGATAATAAATGTCCCATAAACTAAAAATTTTACATATTGCTAACTTCAAAACTGAACATCATGGCAGTATGTTCTACAATACTGATACTAAAATTCAGCATGGCCTTATAGAGCTTGGACATTATGTTCATGGTTTTGATTACAAATATATGGTCCGTAAAAGTAATATCTTTAATACCACCTCTTTATCACATAAAAAAACTCACCAACAATTAATCGATCTTTGCGAAAACATACACTTTGATTTAATTTTAATTGGTCATATTCAACTTCCTGTTGATTTATTAAAACAACTCAAAACAATTCATCCATGTAAAATTGCCATGTGGTTTGTTGATCCGATTAATGAACCACATCGATTAGAACATTTCAAAATCATGCAATCTGAGGTCGATGCTATTTTTGCCACCACTGCAGGCGAATATTTACAACAGCTATCAGAAAACTTGCAGCACCCAACCTGTGCATTTACACCGAACTTAAGTTTAGCGTCTATTGAACATCCCCGTGCTGATTGGCATGACTATCAGCACGATGTTATTTTTTGTGGGTCTAATTCAAAGTATCCTGAGCGTGAACAGTTTATTCAATCTTTAGTTGAACAGCTTCCTGAACTGAAATTTAAATTAGGTGCTTGTTTAGGCCAACCTGCACTCTTTGGGCATAACTATCAAACTGCGGTTCAACAGAGTCTAATGAGTATTAACTACTCAAAGTATAATGATATTTATATGTACAGTAGTGATCGACTCGCACAGTTAACTGGCATGGGAAGTTTGGTTTTTACTGCAAAGACACCGGGTTTAGAGTTGTTATTCCCTGCAGATAGCATTGTTTATTTCGACCATTTAGATGATGTCATTAAACAACTGACTTACTACCATCAGCATCCTGAACGTGCTATTGAAGTTGCACAAAGAGGCTATGCACTGGCACATACACTTTTCGAAGCAAAAAATATACTACAACAATGGATTAACCTTTTATATCAGCATCCTTTAAACTCTCCATGGCAACAAGAGGTTTATTACAAAGGTCAAAGAATCCAATATGTCTAAAGCATCTATATTAATTATTTGTATATCACTAAAACAATCTAGCTCGCGTCGGAACAATGTATCAGATGAAATACAGCGTTTAATTCAACTTTGTCCTGATCTATCCATTGACTTTGATTTTTTCGATGGGATTTATGGTAAAGACCTCGCTCCTGAATATTTATCGTTTATCAATATTGCACGAGAGCAAGCTGGATTATGCGAACGGACTCTAGTTGCGGGTGAAATTGGCTGCTTATTGAGTCATCTATTTGTTTGGCAACGTTTGATTAATGGTGAATATGATCAATATCAACGCGTCATCATTATTGAAGATGATGTGTATTTAAACACCAATAAAATTAATGAAAAACTCATCGATATTTTAGATTCTAAAGAAGACTTTATGTTCTTAGGGGGACATGCTTTAAAATCTAGAACTAGAATTCATGGTTATCCTTCTGATAACCAATTATATTTTAATATGTTAGGTCCTTCCTACTTGTATAGTACAGCATGTGCCTACAGTTTGAATAAATCAGCTGCGACTGAATTTTTATATAAACTTATTTTAAAGCCAAGTTTTGTGGATGACTGGCAATATTTACTCAAATATCGTTTTAAAGTTCCCCACTATTTTTGTTTTGAACAAGGGGGGGAAGATGACAGCACCATTGGCAGTAATAGAGTTGATTTTAAACCTACCAAAACAATGGATCGATTAAAGAAAAATTTACCTAAAATTGGCAAAGATCTTCTTGCTCGATTTAAAATCCTCATTGTATTTAAACGTTGTATGTCCTTAACACAATTCTTTAGCAAAGTTGGAGAAGAAGGTTACCGTAACAACAAATAACTCAAGTAAATTAGTCATTGCCCTTATAAAAAAGATCGCTTATTTAAGCGATCTTTTTACAACTAAAATTTAATAATACTTTTTCAAAGTGGATGTTCTTGATAGTAAGCATAAACTTCTGAAACTAAAGCATGATGTTGTTTTGCTATTTGCTCAAAACAATATTTTTCCAAAGCTTCTTTTTTACCTTGCTCAGCCAGTTTTAATGCTTCATCTGGATGTGTTATCAAATATTCCAAACCATCTGCTAAACTTTGAGCATCTCCAGCTTTGGCACACCAAGCATTAATCTGATGCTTGGCAGTTTGTTGAATACCAATATCATCCGTTGTAATTAATGTCTTACCCCAAGCAAAAGCATCAAGTATGCCAATTCCCTGAATTTCGGTGATAGATGGTAAAGTCATAATATCTGAGTTTTGTATAATTTCTATCTTTTCATCACCACCAATCCAACCAGGAAATTTTACCTGTTCAGTTAAGCCTAACTTTTCAGCTAACAACTTATAATGATCAAGTTGCTCACCTTGACCTGCTAAAATAGCATTAAACTCAAGACCACGATTTTTTAATAGAGCCAAAGCCTCTATCAGTATATGAACACCTTTATTGGGCACCATACGAGTCAACATCGCGATATTTACAGGGCTTTTCAATCGTTGAGGTTCAGCTTTAACTTGAGGTAAATAAGTTAGATTTGAAATAACACGTTGAGGTTTATTTTTACGATCCGATTCTGTCTGTAATCCCTGAACTAAGGACTGTACATAAGGAGTAATATGGAGGAAGGCATCTGCCCTTATAGTTCGTTTCACATTATGACTATGATTCACTGCAATAATAGGTACTTTCTTTTTCATCCCCATCATAGCATTTTTAAATAACCATACTGCTTTACCACTATGTGCAATAATCACATCTGGTTGCTGTTGCTGAATATACTGACGTACTTTCATTGCTGCTGTAATACTATAAAAACCAGTATTCGCAATGACGTCTATTGGCCATTCTCCACTACTTAAATGTGCATTTTCTTCACCACGCAGCAGGACGATATGATGACCATAGCCTTTTAAAGTATTCGCAATATCTAAAACAGCCTGCCAACGACCACCTGTTGCATCACCGTATACGGTATTAATGATTTTTAAAGTTTTCAAGAGAATAACCTATCCTCAAAATATTGAGCTAATTGTAGACTTGGAGAGTATTCTAAAGCTTTTAGTGTTAAGTCTTCCGCATCACTATGTGATAACTGTGTTAAATATCGAACATTAATATAGCGCTCACTGCTCAAGCGATGCAGCACTTGACTAAACTTTTCATCAGGTTGGAACTTAGCAGGATGATAAACCACCAAAGGACGCATAGCGGTTAAGCTCTCCATCATCATTGACATAGAGTCTGCCCCACAATAGACACGGTCGCTTACAGCGATAAACTGATGCAACACTGTTCTTGGAACCTCGCTCCACCAGACCACATCAGCAATATATTCAAAATTAAGATATTGCTGTAGCAACTTTTCAGCAGCCGCTCCTGTACGTCGAGAAGTACTGAGTAGCCATTTGATGCCTTGTTGCCTTGCGACTAAATTCATCTGTTTCGCAAGATTAATCCAATCCTCATCCGTATACTCTGCACCTGCACCATCACCACCGATTAACATTGACCAAAGTTTATGTTCAACATCAGGATGTTCTTTACGCCATTGCTCAGCTTGCTGTTGCAATACAGTCTGATCCAAAGCAACAGGAGAAACTTTTAAGCTAATAAAAGGTGCGGGCATATCAGGTTCAAGGACTAAAATTGCATCAAACAATTCAGCTTTTAAGTGCCGCAGTGAGCCACAGAAAATATTTTTAGCCTGATACGCTCTACTAATCCATGCAATGGCATAAGCTGAATTTCCGCCAGCACCAATCACAACGTCAGGTCGCTGTGCAGCTAAGGCATCACCTTGATAAAAATGTGAAAGTTTACTTAAACTCGGAATACTCTTATTCAGTAACCAAGCTAAAGGGCGACGTAAAAAAGGCTTGCTCAGTTTAAGTTCAATCCAATGAACATCAAGTTGATAATGCTGTGATAAAGCAAATAAGACGCCTTTAGACTGATTATAATGCCCTGGCACACCATCACTAATCACCCAGACGACCTTAGGCGCTTTTTGTGTTTCAGTCATTTGCTATTTCTCTATAAACTTCAAGTGTATTTGCCGTCATTGCCTCTAAAGTAAGCTGTTGCTGAGCCAATGTGTATAGGGCTTGTGAATGCTGTTGTAGTGTTGAATAGTTATTCACACTTTGCTGAATTAACTGTTGTAAAGCACGAGTATCTTCAACTGGGCAGATCATTGCATCGGGTAAAATCTGTGACACCATCCCTACGTCAGTAGAAATCACAGGACAATGCATCAATAATGCTTCTGCCAATGTATAAGGCCCACCTTCTTTTCTCGATGAAATCACTAAAAAATCGGCTTGCTGCAATAGTTGGTTAATATCATCACGTTGCCCCAATAAACGGATTTTTTGAGCCAAGCCCAAACCATCTATTTGCTGTTGTAAAGCCTCTTTTTCACTTCCATCCCCAACGATCCATAATTGGGCATCCACATCTTTCCAAGCATCAATTAATAAATCGAAGCCTTTTACTGAAACTAAACGTCCAATGGCAATCGCCTGTAAGGGCTGTTGTACCTTTCTGCTTGTTACATCAAACTCTGGTTGTTTCACGCCATTAAATACAATGCGAACTTTAGAATCATCAGAAAATAATCGTGCGACGTTTTGACTCACTGCAATTATGCGATTGAACTGTGTAAATGCTCGGGTATTTTTTTTCAATCCATGCACCGTTGCAACGCTGGGTTGTTTCAACCAACGTAGTAAAGGTGCAACCATAGAGGCTGCTTTACTGGCCTGTACATGGACTAGATCTGCCTGAGTTGCTTGAATCGTTTTATATAATTTCCAAAGCAAAATAGGGTTTTTACGACTTTTACTCAAATCCAAGGCCTTAAATATTACACCATGGACTCGTTCAGCATATTTTTGATGTGCAATCAGAGTCACCTGCTGTCCACTGCGCACTAAGGCATTCGCCAACTCAACAACATGTTTTTCTAAGCCACCTTCTTCATCACCCGCCATGACCATACAAATATGCATTTATTTATAATCCTCGTTGGCCTAAACGTAAGCGACACTTCACTGCAAACAGTGAATCTTTTCCACTGATTTTAATTCGTTTTAATTGTAATAAGTCAGCGTCGTCCCGATCTATGCCTTCAACTGTAGTAACAGCATTGCTGTAGCCTGCTTGTTTTGCCATCTCAACATCACGAGCAGAATAAATACCAAAGGGATAAGCAAAACTATTTACAGGTTTATTGATCATTTGCTCTAACAGTTGCTTAGACTGAACCAATTCAGTCAAACATTCTTTATCATCCAATTGCGCTAGGTTTGCATGAGTTAAGGTATGTGAACCAATTTCAATTAAACAGCTTTCAGCTAGAAGTACAACTTGTTCATCTGTCAATTTAGCTTCGCGCATCAACTCACCACTATTATGGTGCGCTTTCTTATAGGTTGACCAATCTCGCTCGTGTCGATCTACCACCACATAGATTGTGGCAGGCACATTGTATTTTTTTAAAATTGGAAATGCCTGTTCGAGGTTATCCAGATAACCATCATCAAAGGTGATCGCCACTGTTTTTTCTGGATGCTGCCCCCAATGGTCTTCTAACTGCTGCATGGTAACGAAATTAAAACCGTTTTGTTTCATCCAGACCACCTGCTTCTCAAACTCTGCAGGCTTCACTCTCAGTTTATTAAATTTCGCTCCTGGAATATGTTCACGCACCATGTGATACATCAAAACTCTGGGTTTTTTCCAATCCATAGGAGTTTTCCACCATGCATATTTATAGCTAAATCCAATGAATAATAGAAAAAGAATGAGCAGAATATAGATCACTGTTGCAACCAATTATAGAGTTATCAAGCTATGTTGCCATACACGCCAACTCTTTTAAAGTATCGAAACAAAACAATAGCTTCCTTATTTTTAATTGCTTTATCACAATCAGACACCGATCACACTGCTTTAATGTGTGCGCTGAAGCGCCTCAACAATGGTTGCTTAAAAGAAAGAATTATTAGAAAATGCTGCATTTTTACAGTTTTGTGACAAACAGTACTTATGAAAAATTCGATTGCAGTAAAAGTACTACATATATTTATTACCGTACTTTTAATGGCTATTGGTGAATATATTTTTAGCACCAATGACTCATTAAAACTTTCTTTTTCAAACTACGTCAGCACCTATCTACTTGTTTTCATCGTGCTGTTTGTTGCGTTCTGTTCAAGATATAAAACGATTGCAGTTATCCTCAGTAGCCTCATTGTATTAGGAACGGGGGTCAATGTAGTCTTTAATCAATATTTTGGTCGATATCTTATGCCCTATGATATCGCCATGTTTTTCACAGAAATTGAAGATACAACTAAGGGACTTTTATCGGGTATCCAAATTTTCATCAAACCCTTACTTTGGTATTTAGTACTTTATTTTTATACGCTTTACATTATTTTCAAAGTGCCTGCTCAAAGCAATACCAAGCTTGGCATTCTCAATACAGTTTTATCGATCCTGTTTACTATTGCTTTTTTTATTCCGGTAATCAACCATAAAAAATTCGAAGTGAGTCTTCACTATAGCGTGGTCAGAAATAGTATCGGTGTATATACACATTATCTTGGAGATCTATTTAAAAATAATAAAACTCAAGCAAAAGACTATCCAGCTTATAGCGTAAGTAAAAATGATTCTGCAGTGAATATCATTTTTATTATGGGTGAAAGTGCAAACTTTGAACATATGTCATTATATGGTTATGAGCGTGATACTACGCCTTATCTAAAATCTCTAGCTGAACAACACGCTCAGCAATTCAAATACTTTTCTGGCGTATCACGTGGTTTCTCTACCCGAATTGGTGTACCACTGACTTTAAATGTGATCCAAGAACCAGACAATACAAAGCAGCTACTGTCCTTAAAAACTAATTTATTCCATTTAGCTAAACAAAATAAATATTCTACTTACTATTTATCTAACCAGAAATCTGGTGTTTTAGCTTCTTTAGTAAATGCAACCGATATTGATGAGTTTCATGATGTAAACTCAAAGATCATTCCTCAAGATACTTTGACTGACCTAAGATTAATTAAGTTTCTTGAAAACATGTCAAAACAGAATGATTTCTCCAAACCTTTCTTTGTCGTGTTACATCAGCGAAATAATCATTTTGCTTATGCTGATAACTACCCTGAGTCTTATGATATTTATAAAACAGGTAAATCTGAAAAAGAGAAACTGGTAGATACATACGATAACTCTATGCGCTTCCAAGATGATTTCATCAAGTCATTAATACAAACGACTGAAAAAATTACTAATAAACCGACTCTAATTGTTTACACTTCAGATCATAGTGAACTATTTGGATTTGATGGTTTATGGGGACATGGCGCACCAATTTTACAAACTGCAGGTGTTCCAATCTTTATGTATGCGTTAAATGGTGCTGAAAAGTTATTTCAATCTCCTGTTCTTGCCAATGAGTGCGTACTGGGCAATTATCAACTGGGTAAATTTGTTGCCTCAAGTATCGGTTGGGATATTCACAACCCAAATGAAGTTAAAGACTATTTTGTTAACATTACTCTACCTTATGATGATGCCAATGGTTATAAAAAGTTTGACCACGATTTGACCAATAAAACATTCTGTAAAAAACAATAAAGCCAATAGATGCAAAACATAAAGGGGAAAATAGCCATGCTATTTTCCCCTTTTTTATATTGGTTTAACTCGTCTTTTCAAAAACAATTTATATCATTGAAAAACTCATTTTAAATGACGATAAGGCACGTAGTTTTCCCAATCAAAAACAGTAACATCTTCGTTATTTTTGAGCTTTTCCAGTTGATTTTCTTTGTTTAAAAATGGTGTTTCAACACCAATCAACCCAGCGTAGATATCCAAATACTGATAAGCACTTACACGTTTATCTAAGTATTTTTTTGCTTTTGCATCACTACTTAATACAAAAAATGGGACTTGATAATTTTCTTTATGATCGTTATCGACATAAATACCAGAGTCACTGACAGTCATACCATGATCTGAAAAATACGTAATATTAAAGCTCCCCTTTGTCTTTTGTAACTGCTTATAAGCCTTCTCAATAAAACCATCTAATTTATTAATACTTGATAAATAGCAGTTCATTGCTTCAGTTTTTTTAGGATATAAGCGTGGGCTTTTAAATAGGCGCTCACAAGCATCAGGATGTGAACCCATCATATGAATAAAAATAATATTTTTTTCACCTTTATATTTTTTTAGCTGATTTGATAAGATGTTTAACATATGATCATCATCAATATCCTCAGACATATAATTGCCGCTTTTTAAAAAGAACTGATGTTTAGCATGAATTGCGATTTGTGAAATATTAGTATCATTCTTACCAACAAAGCCCTGATTAGAAATCCAGATCGTGTTATAACCTGCCTGATTGGCAAGAGTAACAACATTCATTGAAGAACGTATATGTCGTTTATCGTCCATGTACGCCAAAGTTCTAGGCAAACTAGTCGCTGTATTTGCTGAAGTTGATACATAATCATCCACCACGGTTACTGGCATACGATCTAAAAAAGGTGTCGTTTTCTCAGGATAACCATAGAGTGACAAATAATTGCGTTGTACGCTCTCTCCAATAATCACAATTTGATTGTTATAGGGATAAGTAACCTTACTCACCTGCCAATCAGGTTTAATCTCTTGCCCTGCATAAAGAATAGCTTCTTCTTTTTTATACTTAATCACTGCTCTTGCAGTTTGTACAAAAAACAAGTTAAACACATTGAGTACAATTAATAAAATGGCAAGATAACGTGGAAATTTAAACTGATAAGGTTTTGGCAGCTTATAAAAATAATATGCAGATAACGCCAATAAAACCAAAGAATAAGCAATATACTTGTACTGAACTACAGATAAAAACTCCAATGCTTCGTTATGATTAGTTTGATATACAGAGGCAATAATACCTATTGACATTCGTCCTTGTAAAAAACCTGTACCAGTTGCAATATAAAGACAAATACAAGCAGAGAGAACAAAACCGATGTGTTTTGCCCAACGCCATTCTGCACACTTAACTAAAATTAAAAAACTGGTGCTAAATAACACAATAACGAGAAAGACAACAAAATCACTAAGCTTAAAAAAAAATTCCCAGAAACCTAAACCAATGATTAAACCTACTGCAATAAGCAGTGGCAAACCGTATTTTATAAATTGTTGCATGACAAAAAAAATATAAAAATAAAGCGCCAATGCTACAACAATAAACTGAGTTTACAAGCGCTATATGGACTCAATATTTTCAATTTATAGTATTTTTTGTAACCAGCGTACTTCCTCTACCGCATCTCGTGATTATTTAGATAATAACAAATGTGCAACTCTGTCGGCTTCGTTAATATATTGTGCTTGAGGTAAATCTTTCATAGAAAATGCCCTACTGACCCATTGCTCATTTATTAATAAATCTACAGATTGAGTAATACGATCCTGCTTCAAACGCTCAAGTTGAATCAGTCCTACTCTGCAGCCTGCTGTCAATGCTTCAAATAGCATAGAAACACTGTCTTCTGTCACCCATACAGCTTCTGCCAACTGCATCTGCTGGAATATCCAGCCCTGTGGGGTTTGTTCTACTGGATATATTTCTAAACGTTTTAGATCAGAAGTAGCTTCAAGCGAGCGCAGAACATCTGCGGGTGTCCGCCGAGAAGTTGTCATAATAATTTTCGCATTCGGATTGGCTTGAATAATCTGCGTCACTGTTGTTAAAACACGATCTGTATGCCATTGATGACGTTTTGAGCCACCCCCGAGTGCAATTAAAATGCGCTCAGCTTGGTGCTCATGTTGGTTCACAATTGGATTGAGTGCACCTTGGGTTTCGATCACATTGTTGCTTTGCTTTACTGCATCATGCTTCGGTACGACCACCGTGTCAAAGCAAGCAAAAGGATAATTAGGTTTCATTAAAACCACTTTTTTTGCTTGCGGATAGACTCGTCCAAGTAACAAGGCACGTAGCTGAGTATGACTTCCAACAGAAAAAATATAATCAGGCTGAATAGTTACAGCACTATGCTGTCCACGAAAAGCAGCAACAAATAAAGGAAAAACTGCCATTTCAGCAATATTGATCTCTTGAAAACTAATTTCAAGCGATAATGCGCGTTGCATGGCCTGCCAAAGCCCGAGTGCTTGAGCTCGATGACCAGCTTTACCATCACTCACATAGACAATGTGCATAAGAATTTCCTTTACTCTGGCAATTAATCAGCCAAATCATATTAAAAAAGGCGAATACTACGTTTCGCCTTTTTGAACATCTCATTTTATAACAATGCTTATTTTACATAAGTTAGCCAATGAGCATATTTAGGGTCTTTACCTTGAACTGCATCAAAGAATGCTTTTTGAATTTTCTCAGTAATTGGGCCGCGAGAACCACAACCAATCTCACGATCATCATACTCGCGAATTGGTGTAACTTCTGCTGCTGTACCAGTAAAGAACGCCTCATCACCGATATAGAACTCATCACGAGTAATACGACGCTCAATCACTTCAATGCCCATGTCTTTGGCAAGGGTAATGATCGTTTGACGTGTAATACCATCTAATGCACCACCAGCCAAATCTGGTGTATGTAATGCACCATCTTTCACTAAGAAGACGTTCTCACCAGAGCCTTGACATACAAAGCCTTGTGGGTCCATCAGCATCGCTTCATCATAACCTGAATGAGCCACTTCCTGATGCGCAAGAATCGATACAGTATAATTACCTGAAGCTTTTGCTTTACACATCGTCACGTTAGGATGGTGATGAGTAAATGATGATGTTTTCACGCGAATACCTTTAGCCATCGCTTCATCACCCAAATACGCACCCCAGCTCCAAGCAGCAACTACGGCATGAATCGTATTATCAGTTGCCGCAATTCCTAATTTTTCTGAGCCAATAAAAACAATTGGACGCAAATAGCATGATGACAGTTTATTTTCACGTACAACATCTAACTGTGCTTGTTCTAAAGTTGCTTGATCAAATGGGACTTTCATTTGATAAATTTTTGCAGAGTTTAATAAACGCTTAGTATGGTCTTGTAGGCGGAAAATAGCCGTTCCATTTGGCGTTTCATAAGCGCGGACACCTTCAAACACACCCATACTGTAATGCAATGTATGCGTTAATACGTGAATTTTTGCTTCACGCCAGTCAACTAATTGTCCGTCTTGCCAAATAAAACCATCACGATCAGCCAAGTTCATGGCACACTCTCCAAATTTAACATAATTATTCACGACCCACGGCGAAGCTCGCCGTAGGATCAATTAATCTTTGCCATAACTTGCAAACGATCTCACGGGTATCGTGCCAGTCCGCAGCGCTCACTTGCATGGATTGATTTGCAAGGGCTAGGCGGTGGCTCTCGGCTCGTTCACTGAGATAAGCCTGAATCAAAGCAGAAACGTCGTCACTGGATAAGCAATCGGCTTTTGCTGCATCTTCTAGGATTCTTACATTGTCTGGATAATGGGCGAGATCTGGTTTCGTCCCACTCCATGCTAGCACTACATACTGTGCCATAAATTCAATGTCAACGATACCACCAGCATCTTGTTTTAGGTGAAAAATTCCATGTTTTTTTTGCTCGTTAGAAGAACCTAGATGATCTTTCATTTTTTCACGCATGTTCAGTACTTCTTGACGTACTTTATTTTCATCACGTGGAATAGTTAAGATTTCACGGCGTAAACGCTCAAACTTAGCCCTTAACAGCACATCACCTGCGATCGAACGTGCACGGACCAAAGCTTGATGTTCCCATATCCATGCATTTTTCAATTGATACTGTTCAAAAGCTTTGAGACTAGTGACCAATAGTCCTGCCTCACCAGAAGGCCGTAGTCGTGTATCTACTTCATATACACGACCATCTAAGGTCTGTGTGGTCATAAACGAAATAAACTTTTGAGCAACTCGCATCGCGAACTCAAAGCCACTAATTGGCTTATGACCATCCGTATCTGCTTGTTCATCCATATAATGAATAAACACTAAATCAAGATCTGAGCCATAGCCCAACTCAATGCCACCGACTTTACCATAACCAATCACAGCAAAAGCAAGATCCTCTAAACTACAGCGCCCACCCTCCATATTCAATGGATAGCCGTGTCTTTTTGCCACTGTCCGATAAGCTAGATTTAATGTCGCGATTACTGAAACCTCTGCAATATCTGTTAAGGCATCGGAAACTTTCATCAACGGGCTTTCTGCCAAAACATCACTTGCAGCAACAGCTAATACATTGGATTTTTTGAATAGTCGTAATACCCGCATCAGGTCTTCAATCTGTTCAAGCTCAATGCGCAGTAATTGTTGACGCAAGGAGTCTTCTAAGTCTTGTAGTTTAGGCAGCTCAAAGTCCATGGTAAGAAACTCATCCAATAGAACAGGATATTGTGTCAATTCTTCACAAATCCATGGACTTACCGTAGCCATTTTTACCAAACGTTGTAGTGCACCTTTGCTTTCAATCAACATGACCAGATAAACACTACGTCGCATAATTGATTCAACTAAAGGCATAAGACGAATCAGCGCTGTTTGTGGATCATTAGACTGTAGTACAGCCTGAACTAAGTGGGGCCAAAACTCTGTAAGACGGTTGACTGCTTTTGCTGGCAGTTTTTTAATGGCATGGCCATGCCAAAACTCATGCACTAAGTTTTTAGCGCGTTCATCAAGCAATGGATCAAGTTGTTGTTCTAACTGGCTAAAGTTTTCAGTAGGTGAATCTATACCTTTTTCTTTAATTAAATGCTCAAACTGAAAAACCACTTTGGTCCGTTTATTATTTAAGACCTGTAAAAATGCTTCCCAACTCTCAAAACCCAAAGTATCAATCATTCGTTGGCGATGATCTTCATCAAGTGGTAAAGATTGTGTTTGCTGATCATTGAGAGCTTGGATTGCATGTTCAACTCTACGTAAAAATAAATAAGCATCTTCTAAATCTGAAACAGCTTCGATATCCAGTAAGCCAACTTCACCCAAATGCGCCAAACTCACCAAACACTGACGATCTTGTAACTCAAGCTTAGAACCGCCGTAAATCAACTGAAATACTTGAACAATAAATTCAACTTCTCGAATACCACCAGCACCTAATTTAATATCATCTGTGATATTACGACGATTAACCTCACGCTCAATCATCGACTTCATTTCACGCATAGCTTCAAATGCGGTGTAGTCAACATATTTACGAAATACGAATGGTCGAGTCATACGAAGTAGATCATCACCTTCTGCACCACCAGTCACAATACGCGCTTTAATCCAAGCATATCGCTCCCACTCACGACCATGTTGACTCAGGTATTTTTCCAAAGCAGCATGACTAATCGCCAATGCTGATCCATCTCCCCAAGGTCTTAAACGCATATCAACACGGAAAACAAAGCCTTCCGCACTAATATGATCAAGTAAATAAATTAACTTTTGCCCCCATAGAATACAAAATTGTTGTACATCTATGCACTTGCGCCCGTTGGTTTCACCTTGCTCATCAAAGGCAAATATTAGATCAATATCACTAGATAAATTAAGTTCTTGAGCTCCCAACTTCCCCATTGCAACCACGATTAAATCTTGCAACTTACCATTATAACTGTAGGGTTCACCATGTTTGGCAACTAAAGGAATCTTAGCAAAGGCTTTTGCGGCACAAATACAGGCATCAGCAAAGTCTGATAACTCACGTGTCAGCCCAATAACATCAGTCAGCTGATTGGCATCTTGCCAAATCCAACGAAACATTAAGCGCGCACGTAAAATCCGCATGATCTGCATCCAACGCTTTTCATCACTGATCTCAGCAATACTGTCTTCAACATACTGATAAATTTGCGCAGTCGATAAAGGCTTTAAAAATTGATCGAGAGCATAATCTTGTTCAATCTCAGTCTGGTGTAATCTGAGTACACGCTCCGCATATTCACTTGCGGTTAAGGTCTTTTGTAACTGCGCAGCATTCATCACAATATAGTCAACTCTCGATCTGATTGATCAGTTATAACAGGAGCATCATGACTTTTAAAAGGGTCACTCCAACTTTTTCTTCATCGCTGTGTTTAAGCTGCGATTTACAGCCCCCATCACTTGATGAATAAAACAACACATCGCCACCATGTAAACTGACCATCAATCAGTTAAACGTCGTGATCAGCTAGATTACTGTTGAGCCAGTTCATACAAAATATTTCCCCTCCTCCATGAGAAATCATAAAAAAAACGGGTGTTGAGAACCCGTCTTTTTGTAAATTTTATAATCATGTCTACAAGCTAGACCACGCCATGAATCACTTGTTTTTGGGTAAATTGCAACAGACCATCTAAAGCAAATGAAGAGCCTAGCCCAGACTTTTTCCATCCTGAAAAAGCAGCATGAGGAGAGACATCCGCATGACTGTTAATCCAAACTGTACCTGCTTGTAATTGGCCAGCAAGTTGCGCTGCTTGGTCTAAATCTTGCGTCCAAATCGAGGCTCCTAACGCATAGTCTGTATCATTGCTCTGCTGGATCACCTGTGCAATATCTTTAAACTTCACAACAGGTAAAATGGGTGCGAATTGCTCTGTCGCAAAAATTTGGCTCTGCTCTTTAACCTCAGTCAAAATCAAAGGAGCAATGAAATAACCCTGTTGTGGTACAGCAGGCACGACCCGATTGGCAATCACAGCCCCCTCTTCTAGAGCAGCAGCTAGCATCGTTTTTACTTTATGGTAATGCTTTATATTCTGTATAGGCCCCATTGTCGTTGATGCCTCAAGACCATGGCCTAAAACCTGCTGATCGGCCAAAGTTACCAGGGCATTTAATACTGCATCATAGATATTTTCATGAACATAAAGCCGTTTAATACACGCACAGGTCTGTCCAGCATTTAAAAAAGCGCCATTAAAAATCTTTTCGGCAATCGCATTAACATCGACATCATCTAATACAATCGCAGCATCATTTCCACCCAGTTCTAAAATAACAGGAGTTAAGCTTTGCGCTGAATGACTCAGAATTTGTTGTCCAACAACGGTCGATCCTGTGAAAGTGACTTTATTTACCCCACGATGTTGAGTCAAAGCCGCACCAATTTCACCCTCTCCCAATACGATATTACATACCCCAGCAGGTAAATGGCGATTAATAATATCTACCAAGAAAATAGTACTTAATGGGGTATATTCTGAGGGTTTGTTAATGACGCAATTCTTCGCTTTCAAGGCTGGAATAATATGCCATATTGCAATCATTAATGGCCAATTCCATGGCGTAATTGAAGCAACAACACCTACAGGTCGATGATAGGTCTGCATCACTTTGCCATGTTCATCTTGTTGTCGCAAAACTGGAATTTCTAAAGCATTAGTAACATTAAGCCAATAAATAGCCATATCCACTTCAAGCTGAGCCAGTGCCAACGGCTTTCCTTGTTCTTGACAAATTAATCGAGCTAACTCATCTCGTGAGTCGAGTAGGTCCGCCGCAATCGCAGCCAAGCTTTGTTCAACGTGTTGATCACTACAGTGTTGCCACTGTAAAAAGGCCTGTTGTGCAGTGGCTACTACAGCATCTACTTGAGCTACTGTTGCACTATGAAAAGTTGTAATCACTTGCAAGGAAGCTGGATCTAAAACAGCGATTGCTTCACCCTGACCTTGTTGATTTTTTCCGTTATAAATCATTTGATTCAGCATGATAAGTTCCTTAAACCATCGTTTCTTGTTTAAAATCCAATTTAAAAACCCTTAACAGCGTCGTTAAGGGTTTTATACTCGCATCAATGATGCGATTTATTGGACTCATTCTGTTTCAAGCTTGGGGTCTGATCAAAGAAGTTCCAAGGTTTGAGTAGCACATTAACCCATTCTGTTGGCATCATGGGCCATTCCTCAGAGCGTGCGACATGTGTTGTTCCTGTCGTTAACCATACCACCAAGTCTTGATTTTCAATATTGTCATTATTGCCAGTGAACTGTCCGAGTCCTGTATCATGACTTGAACGATTTGGGTATTCACCATCGGGGTACAATTCATTTGGATTGTACTTGGTTACCCAAATTTGCTTATCCATAAAATTAAGACGTTTGAACAACCATTCATCAGCAGAGAAGTTAGCCCCCTTCGCAATAGGATGTGTTCCTCCTGCAAAAGGAATCAACTGATATGACACGGGATTTCCCATGGCATTTTCAACGTTATCGTTACTGATGAGTCGAATGGTGCTTGGATCAAATTTTTCACTTGCTGCTTGTTCGGTTGTTACTTTAGAGGTTTCAATCTCCATTGCACTCTTACGAATACCTTTATCATTGCGATTAACTACAGGATTCATATGGGTAAAACTATTTTTATCCCCATCAACATCAAGATCTAGGCGGAAATTATATATATGCTGATGTGTCGTACCAACAATATTATGATCGATTAATGTGCCATAACGTGTATCTTCTTTTGCAGTTAGATCATGCATTGTCTTGGCTTTAACACCTTTGACAGCCTCAATACCCGATGCGCCTGCATTAATACCAATCGTACCATTTTCAGCTAAGACCCAATCAAAAATATAGTCATAATTACCAATGGTACTCACCCATCGCACCACCAATTCACGGCGCGCCACGCTAACATTGGCCTGCCCCATTTCTTGATGTTTATAGTCTGGATTGGCATAACGTTCAAAAATAGCGAAAGCTCGGGGAATAGTCATTGGATTTCCCTGATAATCTGCAATCACAGCATCAAACATTACAGCATTTTCAGGGACATCAGTTCCACGATCAAGTGAGGCGGTTAAAGTCCCCATTCCATAATCGCCTGAGTCTAGGTAAGACTTAAAGTACCAGCCTAGATCGGGATCACCATAAGGTACAATCATTCCACCCAAATTACCTGAATACATGATTTTGCGCTTTACGCCTTTATCCTTATAAGAGACTGTGGATAACTGCAAACCAACACGTGAATCT
Source organism: Acinetobacter rudis (assembly GCF_000829675.1). Lineage (GTDB taxonomy): Bacteria > Pseudomonadota > Gammaproteobacteria > Pseudomonadales > Moraxellaceae > Acinetobacter > Acinetobacter rudis. The sequence goes on along the minus strand of NZ_BBRX01000018.1, from coordinate 42,356 downwards.
AATGCCACATGAAAACACCAATTGTTCCAATGCACATATTGACCAGATACTTGGAAGTTTTTACCTTCAGGTTCAGTGATACGTAAGGGCTTAGTTTTAGAGACTTGTCGATCACGACCATCATAAGGTCGTGCAGCCATTGGAATAGGAACCAAATCACCATCTTCAACTTTAACCACCTTTTTCTGATCCAAATCCACAACGGCAACTAGATTTTCAATCGGATGCGCCCAATAGTTTCCATCGCCAACATCGAGATAAGAGACAATTTTTAGATAGTTAAACTCTTTACTTAAGCCATCTTCCCCACCAAAATAACCCACGGTCAATGGTGTTGCCACGACTTTATTTGGATCAGAAATACCTCGCTTTTTTAGTGCTGCTGCAAATTCAGGGCTTTCTTTAATCACCTTTTGTACTAACTCAAAATCATCAAGTAAAACCATCCCATGCGTATCTTTGATCACTCTCCACTCGGTGACTTTATTTGTTTTTAAGTTCACCACCCCTTCAATAATCTGATTGCCTTGTAACAGTGAAAAGTTCGCTTCACGCAATTGTTTTGAAGGTTTATTGGCAAGAACATCGTTCCACACTTGATATTTATCTGGTGCTTTAAGTGCTAAACGACTAAAACGTAAAAGTTTTGGTGCACGACGATCCGCAGCAACAATCGCTCGAACCTGACTGATCTCATTTGCAGATAAACTGTTAAGCGGATGAGGGACTGTTTCAGCAACAAAAGTTTGATCTAATCCTGATTGAAATATCTCATTGGCCAAAGTTGATGAAGCATAAGCTTGACCATTTTTCTCAATCACTGGCACAGTAATATTTAATGGCTGACCATTCACTAAGATAGATGCAGCATCAGCTTTAACTTTGACATAGGTTGAGTTTTTACTAATGGTATAAATACCTGAATAACGATCATGTTCTACAGTTGCTCCCACAGCTTGCATCGCTTGCTGTAATGGCAACATTTCGGCAGCCTGACCATGTGCCAAAGCCTGCTGTCCCATCATAAGCATGGGCAAGCTGAGTAAATAAGCTTTGAGCTGTGTATTTAATTTGATTCCATTCATTAGGGTATTTAACTTCATTGTTAAACCTTATCTAGCACTTCAATAGCTATCTAAGTTAGTTAATTTACTTGTAAATAAATATCGTACTCAGGTACGATTTTTCGATATTTTTAAGTGCACAACAACGAATAAATACATGTGTTATAAAGCAGTCTGTAGCTGCAACAGCTTAGACAATAACTGGGCCCTGTTTTGTACTTCAAGCTTTTGAAAAATATGTTGTATATGGGTTTTTACTGTCGATAAACTAATAAATAATTGTTGTGCGATTTGTTGATTATCTTTGCCTTGACTCATGAGATACAATACCTCAGATTGTTTTTTTGTCAGTTGGAATGATTGTAAAAATGTTGAATTTACGGCCATATTTGACTGAAAGGTCGATTGAAAATTTTGCTGCATACAAAAGTCCGCAAGCTGATACAAACTATTTAATGTCGTTATATCCTGTGCTAAAAATCGTCCCTGCTTGTTGCTACGAATTAAACTGATTCCACGAACAGGGCTATGTTCATGATTAAAGTACAATTCGATATTGTCACCAAACTGATATTTTTTAATAAAATCAGCGTATTGTTCAGGAACCACTTGCTCGGATAAAACACGCATTTTTAGCGAACGATCTTGATGATTAAGCATCGACAATGGATCATATCGCTGCATTTTAGATAAATATTGATCCACTAAAGTCACTGACAAGTTTCCGAAATAATGCTCACTCGTCTCAAGGTTTTGTTCAATCTTATAACTAAAGAAAGCATCTATAGACATACTTTGACATATAGCTTGAGTAAAGCGGTCGACAAAACCCGACCATGTTTGAAAATCCATGACTCTTCCCTTGATTTGTGATCAGTTAGCCATTAAGCCCTGAACACAACAACATCCATGTTGTTCTATATTGAAATACTTTACAGTCTTTTTCCTAAACTACTGTAATCAACTTGGTATATTCAAGCCCTCTGTGATCAGTACCATGTAGTCCCCAGCCAGATCACGTTGTTTTTTGGCCTCTTGATAAGCATCGCTTTGATACCACGCCTGCGCTTGCTCTAAATTTGGAAACTCTAAAATCGCAACGCCCTCCGTTTCGATCTGTTCAAGTGCCACAGCCTGCCCATAAAATGCCAAGGGTTTAATCTCAAACCCCTTACTTGCAGCACGAGCCAAACGATTGTACTGATCAAAATGCACTTTGGAATTCAGTTTCTTACAAATAAAAATTACATATGCCGACATCTTTACTCTCCTTGATTGTGATTATGATTCTGTATCCTTTGGAAGCAAAACAACTGTATTTTTATTTCTTACAGATAAATTCAGCGCCCAACAAGCGACACACTTATAAACAATAATCTATATACTTCATATCAAATTAACAATAAAAACAAAACACCATAACTCAAACCCAAACACAAGCAACTGTAATTAAAAAGTTTATTTATTAAAAATATTTTATAAAAAATATAAAAAGATACATTATTTATTTTTTTATTATTTTTAAGTATCTTTTTTTAATTTTATATCACATACTATTTTTGTTTGATAAATCAACAAATATTACGGATGGAAAACTCAACTCAAGCGTTGTAGTTGATGTTTAGTCATGGATTTCTTACAGGATGTTTGAAATGGAAAATGCTCAAACAGGTGCAGTGCTTACGCACGACCATGCGCCCCCTTGTCGCAAGCACACGCAAAAAATTGCACTTGCCACTATCGTTGGCACAACTATCGAATGGTATGACTATTTTATTTATGCTGCTGTTGCAGGCTTAGTCTTCAACCAATTGTTCTTTAAACCCGCAGGTCCATTCTTTGCGACGCTTTTGGTCTTTGCCTCTGTCGGTATTAGCTTTGTATTTCGCCCATTCGGTGCGGTTATTGCAGGTTACTTTGGTGACAAAATTGGTCGTAAAACAGTCCTTGCCGCCACCCTGATTATGATGGGGATTGCAACCACAGTCATAGGTCTACTGCCGACCTATGACCAAATTGGTATTGCTGCACCGATTCTCTTAATTTTCCTACGCATCATGCAAGGTATCTCCGCTGGTGGTGAATGGGGCGGTGCAGTATTAATGGCTGTTGAGCATTCACCTAAAAATAAACGAGGTCTATTTAGTGCTTTCCCACAATTGGGTGTACCTCTCGGTTTACTCTTGGCTTCTTTAGTGCTTGTCATCATGACAGGATACGTTTCACCTGGTGAAGCATTTATGCAGTGGGGTTGGCGTGTACCTTTTATTTTGAGTATCTTTTTATTTGGCTTAGGTTATTGGATTCGTCGTTCAGTCGATGAAAGTCCCATTTTTGAAGAAATTAAAGATCGAGGAACAGCACAAAAACCCATTCGTGAGTTATTTAAAAACTATAAAGCAGCAGTATTCTGCTCTGCACTTTTAGTTGCTGGAACCACGGCACTTGGTTATATGACTGCGGGTGGTTTTATCCAAAGCTATACCACCAATCCAACAGGGCTTAATTTAGAGCGTCCAGTAATCTTAGCCTTGGTCAGTGTATCTGCGATCATCTGGACCTTCTTCACATGGTTCTCAGCTTCACTCTCAGACAAATTTGGTCGTAAACCGATTTATATCGTGGGTTCATGTATCCAGATCCTTAGTGCGATTGCGTTGTTCCCGCTCATCAATACAGGTAGTTATGCTTATATTATGATGGGGCTTGCACTACTTTCTATGGGTATTGGTATGACCTATGGCGTACAAGCAGTGTTCTATGCAGAACTCTTCCCAGCATCCATTCGTTTTTCAGGCATCTCGATTACCTATGCACTCGGTTCGATTATTGGTGGGGCTTTTGCACCACTCATTGCAGCATGGTTAATCAGTACCAGTGGAGATATCATTTCCGTCAGTATTTATCTAACCGCCATGGCGATCTTTGCTCTCACTGCTATTTGTCTCATGAAAGACCGGACAGGGATTGCACTGGGTCTAGAAGCTGAAGAACAACAGAAAAAATCACCATTTATTTGGAAATGATCTAATCCTAATTAAAGCCCTCTTTAAAAATTGAGGGCTTTTTTGTTGTCACTACGGTGTAGTGCACAATGCCAAATAGATTGACGATTTGGATGATATCTTATTGATTAAGATGTCTGGCCAATATGACTCAAACACGAAATACGACATAAAAACCAAAGTCTTGCTAACTATCTGGCATTCTACTCCACAAGAGTGGAACAAGTGAAAGACGTATTGTGTTAATTTGGAGAGAAATTGAAAATAGAGAATTATGCTGATGCTAGAAACAGAACGTCTAATACTTCGACAATGGCAGGACAGTGATCACTTACCTTTTATTAAAATGGGACAAGATCCTGATGTAATGAAATATTTTCCCAATGATCTGACTCAAGAAGACAGCCTAAAACTCATTCAAACAGTTTCAGAAATTATTGATAAAAATAAATGGGGAATTTGGGCTGTCGAATTAAAAGAAAATCACAAATTTATTGGCTTTATAGGACTTCATGATCAACCTCTACAGTTTGATTTTTCTCCATGCGTAGAAATTGCTTGGCGTTTAGCAAAAGAACACTGGAACAAAGGTTATGCAACTGAAGGTGCTAAAGCTGTTTTAGAACACGCTTTTAATGTACTGCACCTAGAAAAAGTTGTTTCATTTACAGCTTGCATCAATCAACCATCAGAATCAGTCATGAAAAAAATAGGAATGACGAAAGTTAAAGTATTCAATCATCCTGAATTTTCATTCGCTCCTGAACTTGAAAAACATGTTTTATATGAAATCTCTAAGCCTATTTAACACAATGAATGCTATGCAAAGTCATAATGCAAACTCAATCTAATCTTAGATATTTACACCAAGGATCAATCATCTTTGAACAGGTTATATGCCTTTTTTGTATTCCACTAAGAGTCTAACCAGTGAAAGTATCTACAAAACTAAAGGCTATTCACCATTTACACAAAGCTCTGTCTCAGTATAAGTAGACATTAATACTCGTTTTACTCATGTTTCTAGATTCGATTCATTTGTTCCAACAAAGCAAGGAGCTCTGGAGTTTTATCTTCTCATGAATATCTAGGATTATCATTAATCAAAATTATACTTTCCGTCCATTTAGGGGCGTTGCATCAGGGATGACTAGGCGGATGGTCTTCAATAACAAGATCATGAGCATCAGGAGTATTACTGTTAGAACTGATATTTTCTTTAATTTTCACCGGCTCTTTACTTTCTACATTCTCACTTTTTCTGGCAAAAATAACGTATGCAACAAGAGCTATTACGATTACCATAATAACGAAATAAATCACTTAACGTTTATTTTTCATATTATCTACATTTTAAAAGAAGCATGCTCTTACATGAGTAGTAAAAGCATCAAAGTAAGCTTGATCTCGTTATATCCGTAGAACAAAGGAAAATTTGATGGTTAGTTTCAAAGGAACTTAAGCATAACTCCTTAATTATATTTCTTATTATTCAACTTTAAATATATAGGTTTTATCTATTCTGGAATCTCCACCAGCATAAAATCCAGCCCAAATTTTTATAAAGAATGTTCCTTTATACTTTGGTTTTCCTTTGATTTCTATAATATTATATCTAGATAAATCATTTTCCGGTTCAACTGTAATCCCGAGACCTGCTGGAATATCTGTAGTTAATTGAGCATCTCGATCAACAACTTTCCCCCCAGAAATATGAATAAGTTGTCTATACTCCTGATTCACTTGAGCGACTGGAAGCACATCTGGAGTTATGGTGTATTTTTTTCCACATCCAGAAATACATAATATGAAAAACAATATAACTATAAAATATTTTTTCATCAAAAATTTTCTTTTTTAATAATCAGTGCATAGAACACTTTTTTAGCAAAACCAGTTAGCCCAAGGCCTTAGATTTTGATGTTCAATATGCTTAAGTACATGAATTGGTCAATTCTAATCTAAATGAGATCACGATACTTTTTTTAATGATCTTTTTAAAACAGTTAGTTTAAATCAAATCTAAAACAGAAAAACTGATCTTAATATTACTCATTGAACAGGTTGAAAGTACAAGAAATCTGATTGATAAATCAATTTAATATTAATAATCCACATAAGCTATATGATACTTATTTTGAGAAGATTACGCATAAATACTTAATTATATTTCTCGTTATTCAACTTTAAATATATAGGTTTTATCTATTTCAGAGTTACCACCAGCATAAAATCCAGCCCAAATTTTTATAAAAAATGTTCCTTTATATTTGGGCTTTCCTTTGATCTCTATAATGTTATATCTAGATAAATCATTCTCTGGTTCCACTGTAACTCCGAGATCCTCTGGAATATCTGTAGTTAATTCAGCATACTTATCTATAACCTTGCCCCCAGAAATATGAACAAGTTGACGATACTCCTGATTCACATGCGCGACTGGAAGCACATCTGGAGTTATGGTGTATTTTTTTCCACATCCAGAAATACATAATATGAAAAATAATATAACTATAAGGTATTTTTTCATCAAAAATTTTCTTTTTTAATAATTAGTGCATAGAACACTTTTTTTGCTAAATTAGATAAAGATGTTTTTTCGCGAATGCTCTGTCTATTCTCTCCCCAAGAAAAGAGTTTTAACCTTACTTCAGCTGCTGGATCTGTTATTTCGTTAACAATACTACCGTTTGTTAAACGTAATTTATCAGTCCACACTATCCAATGGTCTGGAATAATACTGGTTCCAGAACTCGCTCCAGAATCAAGAATTGTGGCTGAAATTAAAGTGACAACGTAGTAATTACTTCCCGCATATCGGTTAATTCCAGCAACTGAAATATCGTTATAGCCTAAAGGCTTAAATGGAAACTCTTTTTCTATTTTAAACCCTGACTTCTTAAACCAGTCATACATTTCACTCCAGAGGGTAATACCTGCAACCTCCTGAGTAGGATCATTGAGTTTTAAAGACGTGTTTTCTGACTCACGTAAACTTGCAAGGGTAATCCAATCAATAGGAGAAATTTGTAGGCTACCATCAGTTGCATTATAAAAATTCTTAACACACCTACACCCATCTTGAGATGGTTGAATTGAAAGCTCACCAATCTTTGTTTGCCCAGCTTCCCAGAGCTGTTTAACTGTAAGTTTATATTTAGAAGGAGCTAAATTAATTAAACAAAAGAAGAATGCCGCTGGACCACAGAGAGATGTATATTTTTGATCTGGAAAAGGTTCATTTAACCTGGATTGTAAACCAGCTTCAATTCTTGCTTTAGAAAATGGATCTTTAGGTTCCCCGGGTCTACATTCAGGATCAATACACTGAAAAATCCGACTACTTCTTAATATTAAATCAAAAGTATTCGATGTTGTCTGGTCAATAACCACTTGAGTTTTTATTTTCTTTTCGAAATATCTAACTTTATCAACAGCTACATTTTTAAATTTTTTTTCATCAAATTGTTCAAGAGTGTTATGAATATAATATGTATTTACCACTTTAGATTTCACACCAGAACTTGACAACCTAAATAAATCAAAAATAATTACACAGTCTTTCAAATCTTCAATATTTTTTTCAGAGAAAGATATTTTCATTGTTTGTGTTTTATATAACTCACTTGAAATTTTGAGCAAATCATAATCTACATTCGGTTTTACTCTGGCATCAATGTCATTAAGAATTTTACCAGTTGTTGCATTTATAATTTTTAAATTATATTTTAAAAATTTAGGATCTACATTTGTTTCTACGACAGCATAAGGATAGTAATTTTCCATGATTAGTCTATATCCAAGGTCTCATCTTTAAATAAATGTATCGCTACATCTTCAGGCTGGATTGTTTCAAAAAAATCTGTATATCCATTTTCATCTGTGTGTCCTTCAACAGAGTGACCATTTTGCAAAAAAGCGACATATCTATAGTTTGAAAATATATTTCCTTCGTTATCTTTCATTAAATACCTTATATTATATTTATTAGTATCTCCCAAGATAGGCAATTGAATCACAGGAGAAATTATTCTCTCCCCTCGTTCAAAAATATGTTGCCCAGCTTTAAAAATAATTTTTCCATTTGTTATAACTATTATACCTTGATCATTAATGACAATTTGGGAACTACCAGCCATTTTTATTACTCTATAATTAAATTGTAAAACTAAAACAATATCTGTTCTTAGAATTATTTTAAAAGACTCATATGACCTAGAGCTTATCTGCTTATTTAAGAAATTATGTATTAATTGCAGTAGAGAAATAGCAAGGTTTTGTGAAATAGAAAGCAGCGATATGCCTTTATTTCATGGAAATGATTCCAGATAAATTTTGGATAACTTGAGTTACAGAGCGCTGTTATTTCCCCTTTGGCAAAGGTAAACCATGCATCGCGCAAGGGGGAAATTTTAAAAATATTTAATTGATAAATATAATGTCGCAAAAAAACAGCGATAACTTTGCAGTTTCACTGTTATAGGCTGAGGGATCTACATCTTTCTTAACGTTAAAATCTGTTCACTACGACCAAACACACCATAATCATCATGTAACACTGAGCTGGTTAACCCAATACCATCATCACCATATTGTTGTTGAGTCTCTAGACCTAACCAACGACCTCGTGGCATACGTAGTAAATGTATTTGTAAATCAAGATTTGGAAAAGCCCAAGAGAGATCGGGTAGACGCGGTACAATGCCATTTGCAGTATCAAGCATACCCATCAAATGCACAAAATCAGAAGTCGCTTCACCTTCAACCATTTCAACATCGGTATTGAGCCAAACCATGCCCTTACCAGCACGATGCGCTGATGGTTCAACTTGAGACTTTAAGGTTTGAATAAACTTACCGTCCCAATCCCCTAAAATATTATGAATAGGTATATGCACTGGACGCTTCTGCTCTGCATCTTCTAAGCCCTTCACAGCACTAGAGTCCTGCATAATCATACGCCAGACGCGAGCAACAATGCAGACTTTGCCTTGTGAGCTCATTTTAGCTTCTAGCAATTCAATAGTACGCCCTGCTCGAATGACTTGCGTACTAATTTCAAAATCAGTTGCTGGAATTAAACCTAAGATATCAAAGCTAATCCGACCAATGCGCATCTCTGGACGTGGCATAAATTGATCCAATTCAGCACAAATTACACCAGATGCTGCAGCCATATGCTGTTCATGTGGATTCCATGCACCTTGTACCAGTTCAGTACAACGATAATGGCTAACTTGCCCAAGTTCTGTATGTTGGCGAGAAATCCTTTGATAGTACGAAGACATAGTAAATCCTTTTTTAAAACAAAAGCGTCTACACGATCATAACAGCAGAGGCAACTGACATAAATGTTCGTAGCCCCTGCGGTCATTTTTCGTTTTAGATTGAATCTGCTTTGATTTTGTATTGTGGTGCATCAAAGTTTAGATAACTTCGACGTGATGCATGTTCAGAGGTCAAGGGCTCAACCTCTTGGAAGGTATTCAAACAACGCATAGTTAAATGAATATACTGTTCAGTCCCTTTGGTTTTCCAAGCTTTCTCAGATTCTGATAGCTCTCGTGCCACTTTAGCAGGACTTCCCATTGCCAAAACATTGGCAGGAATTTTATCTTTAGTTTTGACTAGGCTATTGGCACCAATAATACTATTTTCACCAATATCAACATAATCTAGGATCACACTGTTCATACCAACCAATACATTTTGGCCAATATGACAACCATGCAAAATTGCTCCATGACCAATATGCCCCATTTCTTCGATCATGGTGACACTATTGGGAAAGCCATGAATAGTACAGTTATCCTGCACATTGGCATTACGTTTAACATGAATACGTCCAAAGTCAGCTCTTAAAGCAGCGAAAGGGCCGATATATACCCCAGCTTCAATAATCACATCACCAATAAGGACAGCACTCGGATGCACAAAAGCATCAGGACTGACAACGGGAATCACCCCATCAATGGCATAGCACGGCATAATTAATTCATCATCTCCATATGATTCACTGTTAATCCTGCAAAGCGGCGATAAAACTGAGTACTTGGTAATGGCATTTCTCCCTCTGCAGTACGTGCAATCGAAAGAAAATACTCATCCGCCAGTTCAAAAATACGTTTATAAATATTTAAAGATAAATTTCGTGCATTTACTGCAGGCCAATCGGTCGGCAGTAATTCCAGAGGTAGCGATGGATCTTTAAGAAGAATTCGGCGATATAAATGAATGAGCAATATACGAATTTGAAAGGCTTGCTGTGGAGTAATATCTTCAGCTTCTGTTTCAAGTAAATTTGAAATTTCACGAAATTGATCAAGGAACATACTATAACGCTGCTTAATTTCCTCTATTGGCCAATTGCTATGCAACATACGCATAACAACCTCTTGAGAGTTATTAAACAGCGCGAGGGTCTGTGCCTGAAACACAACGACCTGATCATGCATATCAAGATCAACAAGCAACTTTTGTAATTGAATGCGATCACATCCAGGATAAGCCATTAAATTAGTTGAAATATTTGAAAACCCCAACCATTCTAATTCTTTTTTCAATAAAATTTTATTGTCCCCATCCAGCGAAGACATTAAAACCAAATCCCAGTTTTGATCCCATTCACGCATTTTGGCATTATAAATACGTTGTTCAGCATGAAGATAACGCGTACGACTCGGATCAGTAATCCGATAGAAACTGGTCCGTCCCACTTTTTCCGAGTCGAGCCAGCCTCCTTTGACTGAGCGAAACACAGCAGTGCGCACAGCACGATCGTTAAAACCAAAGTCAGCCATAAGCTGAATCAGGCTTGCCAAACTAATACAACCACCACGATGTAAAATGGAATCACCAAAAATGGTGGTGATAATCGAAGTTCCACTTAATGGTTCATTCTTGATGAGTGAATCAATCACTTGCTGTAACTTGGAACCCATTGCTTTCTCACCCACCCCTGAATCTCACGCAATAAAACGCCCAATCCACTAGGCTGTTTTACGCAGATCAAATACCCGTTTTGCTTTACCTTCAGAACGAGGTAAAGTGTTCTCTGGAACAATTTCCACAGTCACCGAAATACCAATCATAATTTTAATATTTCTTTGTAGCTGCTGCATTCTTGTTTGTGCTAACAAGTCATTATATTGCATCATTTCAGTACGAATATGCAAAGAATCCATATGACCTTTTTTACAAACATGAATTTCATAATTTGGAATCAAATGCTCAACTTTTAAAATTTGCTCTTCGATCTGCGTTGGAAACACATTGACACCACGAATAATTAACATATCGTCACTACGACCAACGACTTTGTTCATACGGCGCATGGCACGGTTTTCACCTGCATATAAACGAGTCAAATCACGGGTACGATAACGAATCATCGGTAAGCCTTCTTTGGTAATCGTGGTGAAAACCAACTCACCCTCTTCACCATCAGGCAGAACCTCACCCGTTTCAGGATGAATGATTTCAGGATAGAAATGATCTTCCCAAATTGTTAAGCCATCACCATCATCCAAACATTGCATTGCAACACCTGGCCCCATGACCTCAGATAAACCATAAATATCAAGTGCTTTGATATTTAAGCGCTCTTCAATCTCTTGACGTAACTCTTTGGTCCAAGGCTCTGCACCAAAAATACCGACTTTTAGGCTAGTATTTTTTGCACTACCAAAGTTTTTCTCTAAGTTTTCAATGATATTGACACAGTATGATGGTGTCACCATCAACGCTGTTGGTTCAAAATCCTTGATCAACTGAACTTGACGGTCTGTCTGTCCACCTGACATCGGGATCACAGTAGCACCTAAACGCTCTACGCCATAATGTGCACCTAATCCTCCAGTAAACAAGCCATAACCATATGAAACCTGTACTGTATCTTTGGCGCTTAAGCCAGCGCCTTGTAAACAACGTGCAACGATATCCGCCCAGTTGTCGATATCTTTTTGTGTATATCCCACCACGGTTGGCTGACCTGTAGTCCCTGATGATGCATGTACTCGAACGATTTTTTCTTTAGGTACTGCAAACATGCCAAATGGATAGTTGTCACGTAAGTCCTTTTTCGTGGTAAATGGAAATTTAGCAAGATCCGCTAAAGTTTTTAGATCATCAGGATGTACACCAGCTTCATCAAACTTTTGTTTATATACAGGACTATTTTGATAAGCATGATGCAGAGTTTGCTGCATTCGTTGCAATTGTAAGTCGCGTAGCTCAGCGACACTCAGTTTTCCCACTTGTTCCATGTCTCGTAGTTCCATTTCGAATCTCCATTATTGCTTTTAATATCCATGCAAGCTGTTTAATCCTTCATGCTAAACAGCTCATTTATTTTTACATTTCGCGTTCCAAGATCAGTGCCACACCCTGCCCAACACCAACACACATCGTGCAAAGTGCATATTTACCTTGGCGACGCTGTAGTTCGTGTGCTGCTGTAATCACTAAGCGGCTACCACTCATGCCCAATGGATGACCAAGTGCAATAGCACCACCATTTGGATTGATACGCTGATCATCATCTTTGAGGCCCAACTCACGGATTACAGCCAAAGATTGTGATGCAAACGCTTCGTTGAGTTCGATCACATCCATTTGATCTAAGCTTAAACCTGCCTGTTTCAAGACCTTATGTACTGCTGGCACAGGACCAATGCCCATATATTTCGGTTCAACTCCTGCGCTCGCCGTCGCCACAACTTTGGCCAATACAGGTAAATCATGTTGCTGTGCGAAACTTTGGCTTGCTAAAAGCAAACATGCTGCACCATCATTTACGCCAGAGGCATTTCCTGCTGTAACCGTACCACCCTCTTTACGAAATGGTGTTTTCAATTTACTTAGACTGTCTAAGTTGGTGCTAGCACGAGGATGTTCATCTTGAGCAAATACAGTGACATTTTTTTTACGATCAACAAGCTCTACAGGTAAAATCTCGATATCAAAAATACCGTCTTGCTGTGCTTTTGCTGTTTTTTGCTGACTTTTTACAGCAAAGGCATCTTGGTCGGCTCGGTTAATCTGATACTTCTCCGCCACGTTTTCTGCAGTTTCTGGCATGCTGTCCACACCATAAGCAACTTTGAGTTTTTTGTTGATAAAACGCCAACCAATAGTCGTATCAAAAATTTCTGGTGTACGGCTAAATGCCTCAGTAGGTTTAGATTGTACAAAGGGCGCGCGACTCATCGATTCCACCCCACCAGCTAAAACAAACTGTGCTTCTCCTGCTTTAATCGCACGAGCAGCCAAACTAACGGCATCTAAACCTGAGGCACATAAACGATTTACGGTAAGCGCAGGCACATGCTCAGGCAAACCTGCCAATAATGCCGCCATACGTGCCACGTTACGGTTATCTTCACCTGCTTGGTTAGCACAGCCTAAAATCACTTCATCCAGCTCTGCCCACGGCAAATTTGGATATTTGTTTTTAAGATACTCTATGGGCAATGCAGCCAAATCGTCAGCTCGTACATGACTTAAAGCACCAGCATAGCGACCAATTGGCGTACGGATTGCATCACAAATATAGACCTGTTCCATGTTCATCATTCCTTTTCTACCTAGTGAGGCTTATGCAGTGCGTTGCTGTGCAACATATTGTTTTAAATACAAACTTGGGCGATATTTTTCTTCAGCATAGATTTGATATAACTGCTCAAGACAAGTCAAAATACGTTCGGCCCCAATCTGTGCCAACCATTGAAATGGACCTTGTGGATAATTCACGCCATAACGCATGGCACGGTCTATATCCTCAGAACTTGCAATACCATGCAAAGTGGCTTCACATGCTTCATTAACCAACATTGCAAGCGTACGCAAGGTGAGCATCCCCGGATAATCCTTAATCCATAATACCGCCAAACCGAGTGTCGCAAAAAAAGCGTCGATTATTGCGCGATCAGTTGCATCACAAGTATGTGTATGACTAAGAACAACTGCCTTCGCTCGATTAAAGTCTGCATGCCAATCCATCAAAACCACTTTTTCTGGTGCATAACTCAAATCAGCGGATTCACCCTGACTCAGTTGTAAACGTATTGAACCAATTTGCACGTAATCAACTGATGCTGCTTGAACGGTCTGTGGGTATTTTTGCTGTACTCTGTCGAGCCATGTCGGCATATTCTCCCACTGACCATAAAGCTGTACTGCTTGACTAAATGCTTGTGTTGTATCCAATTTAACATTGAGCTGATCCACGACATCAGCACGGTAATCGTAAAAACCTTGACCCGTTTTACGACCCAAACACCCTGCATCAACCAACTCTTTTTGTACCAAACTTGGGCGATAACGTGGTTCAGCAAAAAAAGCTTTATATACACTTTCAGTCACTGAAAAATTGACATCTTGACCGATAAGATCTGTCAATTGACATGGGCCCATAGCAAAGCCACCACATTCTTTGATCGCAAAATCTAAACGTTCATAGCTAGTGACTTGTTCTTGTAGCGCACGAAATCCTTCAGCATAAAATGGTCGTGCAATACGGTTCACAATAAAGCCTGGTGTAGATTTGGTCAGTACAGGAACTTTATTCCATTTGAGCATCAAGGCTTTTAAAGCCTGACAAAGTTGTTTAGACGTTTTTAAGCCTTGCACGATTTCAACGAGCTTCATTACTGGTGCTGGATTAAAAAAGTGTAAGCCAACAACACGTTCAGGCTGTGGTACATGGGCTGCAATTGCAGTTACTGAAATAGACGAGGTATTGCTGGCTAAAATAGTTTCAACTGAGCAAATCTCGGCGAGCTGTTGGAACAATGCCTGCTTCACTTCAAGTCTTTCAACCACAGCCTCTATGACCAGATCTGCAACTTGCAAAGCTTGAATATCTTCAACGACATGTAACCGTGCAAAAGCAAGTTCTGCGTCTTGTGCGCTGATTTTGTTTTTTGCAATCAGTTTATCTACAGTCTGGCGTAGTCCAGTCATCGCCGCATTTAGCTTTTGGGAATCCAGATCATAAACAAAAGTCTGATGGCCATTGAACATTGCCAATTGCGTGATACCAATTCCCATAGTACCGCAACCAATGACTGCAATTTTAGCTGGAGTTAAATCCATTTTAGCTTTCCTTTTCTTTACGCTTACTGACCTTTAAACATCGGCTCACGTTTTTGCATAAAGGCTTGAACGCCTTCACGATAGTCATCAGAACGGCCAGCAATACGCTGAAAATCACGCTCTAGAGTAAGTTGTTCTTGCAAACTATGATCACTCGATTGATGTAATGCTTTTTTAATCAACGACAAACCAATGGTAGGTTGTTTGGCCAAATGCTCTGCGAGTTGCTGTACTTTGTCTTGCAGCTCAACATCCTCTGCAACATCCCAAATCATGCCTATGTCTTTGGCACGTTCAGCAGGTAATTTGTCACCTAGTAAAGCAAGTCCCATAGCACGGGCATGTCCAACTGCGCGAGGTAAGAACCACGTTCCCCCAGAATCAGGCACTAAACCTAAACGACAAAATGCCTGTACAAAACTTGCTGATTTTGCAGCAATCACAATATCGCAAGCCAAAGCAATGTTGGCACCAGCACCTGCAGCTACGCCATTTACGGCACAAATCACTGGTTTTGGCATATTGACGATGGTTTGAATTAATGGGTTATAAAACTTTTCAATAGATTGACCCAGATCTGGTGCATCGGCATTTGGATCGACTACTCGATCACCCAAGTCTTGACCAGCACAGAAACCACGGCCCTCACCACTAATCACTACGCAGCGAATCTCAGGATCTTTACTCCAAGCCTTTAACACCTGTGCAACTTCTTCATGCATTTGCACATTGAAGCTGTTTAATTGTTTAGGGCGATTAAGACGCAAATAACCCACGGCCTGTTTAACTTCGACCAATATGCTTTGATAATCCATTACACACCTTTAAAATTTGCTTTTCTTTTCTCAAAAAAAGCCGTTATTCCTTCTTGACGATCTTGTGTTGCAGCTAACCAGACAAAATTTTGCCGTTCTAGTTTCAAACCTTGCGACAAACTGGTCTCTGCAATGCTTTTCACCGATTGTTTAATTACACCAATCGCGAGGGGTGCCTTTTGAGCAATTTTTTCAGCGAGCTCTACGGCGTATTGCACGGTGAGAGCACTAGGTGAAATTTGACAACAGATCCCATGCTGTAACGCCTGTTGGGCTGAAATCATTTCACCAGTCATGGCCCAGCGCATAGTTAATTGTTGTCCAACCAAACGACCTAAACGCTGAGTACCCCCTGCACCTGGCAACATACCTAAGTTAATCTCAGGTAATGCAAACTGTGCATTTTCCCCACAAATCACGATATCGGCATGTAACACCAGTTCAAAACCAGCACCCAATGCATAACCATTTACCGCAACAATCAATGGCTTACTAAACTGATCAATCACCTGCCATAACTGAGGACGTATATCTGCACGTAGCGCAACCGCATCCATCTGTGCTAGTTCCGTAAGATCAGCACCTGCTGCAAAACATTGGTTATTTCCTGTTAATACAACGGCTTTAATCTCAGGATTACCCTCTGCCTGTTGTAATAATTGCCCCAAATATTGCAATGTTGCATTATTCAGTGCATTACGTTTTTCAGGACGGTTTAATTTCAACAGCAATACAGCTGGACTCGGCTGTGTGGCCTGTATAAGCATTTCCATGTGCTGATCCATTAATCATCAAAACTAATGCGAACATTGGAAGTCTTAGGTAATGCCTGACAACTCAATACATAGCCTTTGGCAAGCTCATCAGCTTCCAAACTATAGTTAATCGCCATATCCACTTCGCCTTCCAATACCTTGCAACGACACGTTGCACATACCCCACCTTTGCAGGCATAAGGTAAATCAGCACCAGCACGCAGGGCAGCATCTAAAATACTGTCATCTTCAGCTTCTACATCGATTAACAATTCACGACCATCGAGCACAATGCTCACTTTTTCCAACTGGCGATTGGCATCAACTTCAGTGCTACGTTTTTTCACCGTACCAGTATTAAAGCGCTCAGTATGAATTTTGCTCGCATCAATACCATACTCGGGCAATACGCTTTCTACTGCTTGCATCATTTCTTCTGGACCACAAGCAAAACAATGCTCAAAATCACGCTCCAACACCTGATGTTCTAAGAGTTGTTTAAGTTTGTCGTGATCAATGCGACCATTCATCAGCTCACTGTCATTCATTTCGCGTGAAAAGATGTTAATTAGCTGAAAGCGTGTTTTAAACTGATCTTTTAGATCCATGATCTGTTCTGAAAACATGGTTTGCTTCCAAGAACGGTTACCATAAAGCAAAGTAAACTTAGCATCTTGTTGTTCGTGCAGTACTGCTTTTAAAATCGATAAGATCGGGGTAATACCACTACCAGCAGCCACTCCTAAATAGTTTTTCCCACCAATCTGTGCTGCCTTTTTAAAGAACACCCCTTGTGGTGGCATGACCTCTAAAACATCACCAACTTTTAGCACGCTATTGGCCCAGCTAGAGAACTGACCTTGATCAAGTTTTTTAACAGCTATACTGATATCTTCTTGTGGCGCATAACTACAAATCGAATAACAACGACGAATTTCACCCTCATCTGTTTGGTGTCGGATCGTCAAGTGTTGTCCTGGCTGAAACTCAAACTGTGCTTGTTGTTCAGGACTTACTTCAAAAGAAATACAAATTGCTTGCGGCGTTTGTGCTGCGATATTTTTGACTTTTAACGGAATAAAATGGCTCATGGCTGATTTCCTTATCCATTGATTTAAATACATTTAAAATAATCAAATGGCTCTAGACAACTTTGGCAACGGTACAGTGCCTTACATGCTGTGGAACTGAACTCACTCAATATGCTGGTATTTTTACTTAAGCAATGTGGACATGGCACACCATCGCTTAATGCGACATGCGTACCACAGTGCTGTGCCTCACCTTGGGGTGGTGCAATGCCATACGCCTGTAATTTTTTCTTTCCAGACTCAGACATCCAATCTGTGGTCCATGCCTCAGATAGGTCAACGACCACTTGAACTGGTGTCATGCCCTCTGCTGTAAGTGCTTCAACAATTTGTGTTTTGAGCAAATCAGTCGCAGGACAACCACTATAAGTTGGTGTTAACCGCACCACGATTTCATCCTTTGCATTGAGTTCGATACCACGAACCATGCCGAGATCTAAGATGGATAACACTGGAATTTCTGGATCAGCAACCTGCTCTAAAATCTTCCAACACTGATCAACACAGTGGCCAATTGTTTGCATGACACAGCTCCTTGTCATCACCAAACCATGTTTGGATAAGTCCTCTGTAGATATTGCATTTCTGCCAAGATAAAGCCCAAATTCTCCGTGTGCATTCCTTGTTTAGCACCACGGCGGAACGCAGCTGTAGCGGGTAAATTCAACTCAAAACGTTGTAGTTCTGACTTGACATGTTGTTCCCAGACTGCAAAGTCTCGCACTGGGTCAGCAATAATGCCTGCAGTAACTAACTGCTGTTCTTCATCACTTAACTCAAATAACTCAGCAGTAAAACGCCACAATTCATCTAAACCTTGTTGTGTACGCTGTTTTGCTTCATCAGTACTTAAACTCAGACGCTCCATCCACGTTGTTGAAAAACGTACATGATATTTAATTTCTTTTAGTGCCTTGTTTGCCAACGCAGCTAAACCAGCATGTTTGCTTTGGGTTAAACCACTGATCAATACATGATGGTATTGATCCATTAACCATTGACGAACGATAGTTTGTGCGAAGTCACCATTAGGTTGTTCAACCAATAAGAGGTTGAGATATTCACGCTCACCGCGGAAATATGCCAATTGATCTTCATCACGTCCCTGACCTTCTAACTCACCAGCCAAAGTCAAAAAATTACGCGCTTGACCCAACAAGTCCAAACCAATATTGGCGAGCGCAATATCAATCTCTAACTCTGGTGCATGACCACACCACTCGGCTAAACGCTGCGCCAAAATCAATTGGCTATCCGCAATATGCAATACAAATTTGGATAAGACTAAATCACTCATCATCAACTCCTTAGCTTACATATGCTCAATGCCATCAGGGATGGTATAAAAAGTTGGATGACGATAAACCTTGTCTAAAGATGGATCAAAAAACTCTGGTTTTTCATCAGGTTGAGATGAAGTAATCAATTCTGACTTAATCACCCAAATGCTAATCCCTTCATTTCGACGGGTATAAACATCACGTGCATTTTGCAGTGCAATTTCATCATCTGGCGCACGCAAGCTGCCTACATGTCGGTGGCTTAAACCTTGTTTACTACGTACAAACACTTCATAAAGTGACCAGTTATTTTTATCTTCCATAATCTATTCCTCTCACTAATTTTGTCCTAATTAGGCAACTTTACTTTGTGCTTGCGCTTGTGTTTTTGCTTGCTGTTTCTTGGCATAGACTGCCGCAGCTTCACGCACCCACTGACCACCTTCCCATGCTTTTTTACGCGCTGAAATACGCTCGTGATTACATGGACCACGACCTTCAATCACATCAAAGAACTCAGTCCAGTTAATTTCACCAAACTCATAATGACCAGTCTCTTCATTGAAACGTAAATCAGGATCTGGCACTTCAAGACCGATCATTTGCATTTGTGGTACGGTGTTATCAACAAACTTTTGACGAAGCTCATCATTACTAAAACGCTTAATTTTCCACGCCATGCTTTGTGCACTATTTGGCGAATTATCATCACTTGGGCCGAACATCATCAGTGCTGGCCACCAATAGCGATTGACCGCATCTTGAGCCATTTGTTTTTGCTCTGGCGTACCTTGAGCCAAGGCCATCATGGCTTCAAAACCTTGACGCTGATGGAAACTTTCTTCCTTACAGATGCGAACCATA
Source organism: Acinetobacter rudis (assembly GCF_000829675.1). Classification (GTDB taxonomy): domain Bacteria; phylum Pseudomonadota; class Gammaproteobacteria; order Pseudomonadales; family Moraxellaceae; genus Acinetobacter; species Acinetobacter rudis. The sequence continues at coordinate 22,388 of NZ_BBRX01000018.1, read as the reverse complement.
GCGCGGGCATAAGGACCATAAGATGTACGGCACAATGCAACTTGGTTAACAATTGCAGCACCGTCAACCAACCAGCCAATGGCTGGCACATCGGCCCAAGTCAATGTTGGATAGTTAAAAATAGATGAGTATTTCATTCTGCCTGCAATGAGTTTATCCATCATGTCATCACGATCAGCACCCAAAGTTTCAGCTGCACTATACAAATACAAACCATGTCCAGCTTCATCTTGAACTTTGGCCAACAACACAGCCTTACGACGCAAGGTCGGAGCACGGGTAATCCAGTTACCTTCAGGCAACATCCCAATAATCTCAGAATGCCCATGCTGACCAATCTGACGAATCAATGTCTTACGATAGCCATCTGGCATCTGGTCTTTGGCTTCAATGCTGACATCATTGGCGATGTTGTTATTAAATTTCTCAAACTGGCTTTCCATACCACCACTCCCTTATTTTGATACTTAAGCACTTGATCTTTATTTTTTGATACATTAAAACAAATGTCAACCAATATTTACGTATCATAATTTTACAACTCAACATAATTATCATTAATACATGATTTTAAACAATTTTATTAATAATAAAATCATCCAAATTTTAAGATAATTAATTTCTTCATAGACATTATTGATATTTTTATGGATTATATGTATCACTATTTACCATAAGAAATTTTTTCTGTATCACAAATGGAGTCTGACTATGCTTGAGCATACTCACGAAAATGGATCTTCTCAGTCACAACCTCACCAACAAGACTCAGCCCACCCTATGACGGTGCTTGAATCATATGTTTACGGTACTTGGTATCATGCAAATGCAGGTTTTAGACCTGTTTATCATGCGATTAGTGGTGAAGAAATTTATCGCGTTTCAAGCCAAGGCATCGACATGCAAAAAGTGTTGGCTTATGGCAAGCAGCATGGCTCAACGCTTGCACAGTGGACTTTCCACCAACGTGCTAACGCACTCAAACTCATTGCACAAATGCTATTAGAAAAAAAAGAACAGTTTTATGCTTTGGCGACAGCTACAGGTGCGACTCGTAAAGATGCTTGGATTGATATCGAAGGTGGAATTCAAACCTTGTTTGCTTATTCAAGCATGGTACGTCGCGAACTCAGTGATGAAAAAATCATTACAGAAGACAGTTGGATACAATTATCAAAACACAATAGTTTTGGTGCCAAACATATTTTGTCACCTAAAGCAGGCGTAGCTGTACATATCAATGCCTTTAACTTTCCAATCTGGGGCATGTTAGAAAAGATTGCACCGACCTTACTCGCAGGTGTCCCTTGTGTCGTTAAACCAGCAACTGACGGTGCTCAACTTACTCAAGCCGTTGTAAAAGCCATTGTCGAAAGTAAGCTTCTCCCTCAGGGTGCATTGCAACTGATCTGTGGTCAAACCTATGATTTATTTGACTACTTAGGCCCACAAGACTGCGTAACATTTACAGGTTCAGCATATACTGGCCAACAGTTACGCCAACATCCAAATCTCAATAAATACTCTGTACCATTTAGTATGGAAGCAGACTCAGTCAACAGTGCAATTTTGGCAACAGGATCATCTGAAACGGCTGTAGATCTTTTTGTACGTGAAGTCATCCGTGAAATGACTACAAAAGCGGGGCAAAAATGTACTGCAATTCGCCGCGCATTTGTTCCACAGGAACTATTAATCCATGTTCAAGAAAAGCTCGTTGCCAAACTTAATAAAGTTGTTACAGGTGATCCTACACTTGAAAACACCAGCATGGGTGCACTCGCGAGTATCAAGCAAAAGTATGATGTTGCAGAAAAGGTAGAACAACTCGCACAAGATGCGGAAATCATTTTTGGTGGTCACCTACAACAAAATATACAGTTCAATGCAGCTCATCCTGAAAATGGCGCATTTTACCCTCCAACTTTACTGCTATGTAAAACACCAATCCAAGCGCAGTATGTACACAATACTGAGGCTTTTGGCCCAGTATGTACCTTGATGCCATACCAATCGATTGATGAGCTTGGTGACTTGGTCGCACGTGGTGAAGGCAGCTTAGTGGCTTCTATCGTTAAAGATCAACATGCCAATATCGAAGATATCGTTGCTAAAATTGCACCTTGGCATGGTCGTTTACATATCTTGGATGAAACATCAGCAAAAGAAAGTACAGGTCACGGATCACCTTTACCGCACTTGGTTCACGGTGGTCCAGGCCGAGCTGGTGGTGGCGAAGAACTGGGTGGTATACGTGCGGTTAAACATTATATGCAACGTACCGCGATACAAGGTTCGCCTGACAGCCTAACTCAAGTGACACATGCTTGGACTGCAGGCTCTCAAATCAATGAGGATCGTGTACATCCATTTAAGAAGAGTTTTGATGAGCTGGTTATTGGTGAGCGCCTACTTACAGCACGTCGTACAGTGACTGAAGCTGATCTGGTTAACTTTGCTTGCTTAAGTGGTGATCATTTTTATGCCCATACGGACAAAATCGCTGCAGCAGAAACCTTCTTTGGTGAGCGTGTTGCGCATGGCTACTTTGTCGTTTCAGCAGCCGCTGGACTTTTTGTCGATGCACCTAAAGGTCCTGTGATTGCAAACTATGGAATGGATAATCTCCGTTTTGTTGAACCTGTTAAGATTGGTGATTCAATTCAAGTCGAACTTACTTGTAAACAAAAAACACCAAAACCGCAGAAAGATCCAACTCAAGCAGCTCATGGTGTTGTGGTTTGGGATATCAAAGTCAAAAACCAACGAGGAGAACTTGTTGCGACTTACGATATTTTGACCCTAGTTGAACGTGGCCAAGAATATCAGGCTTAGGACAAAAACAAGAACGCATAGATCTATGCGTTCTTGTTCCCCTTATGAGTAATCTCTTAAAGAAGTTTAAAAAAATCACAGGGATTTCTCATATTCATTAGATGCAAATTTAAACAAGAACACATACCCATAAATTAGTATTTAAAACCTGCAAAAATGACGATTTTTAATACCTTTTAGCTTCAATAACAATGCCGTCAAAATTGCTAAAAAACACCGATTCATTAGGCTAAAAAATAATCATTTCTACTGTATTAAATTGCCTGAATGCGGGGCTATATAGTGATTAAAGACCACTATCAAATTAAAAAATAACGAGATTTTCAAATAGATATAATGGCAAAAAAAATGACAATTTTGCTTTATTTTTCGCCAAATAGTAATAAGGAAAGATATATCATTGACTGTCGTGCGATGAAGGCCGATACTTCCAATGTTTTGCTAAAGCAAACCAGTACGCAGAGGTCTGAGTTACCACCTCGACCTCAATAAATTCAATCACAAGCAAGGGGCTATATATGGCTGGTGGAAAGTCAACAATCATTTACACACTGACCGACGAGGCGCCATTGTTAGCGACATACTCGCTACTGCCTATCATTGAGACCTTTACTAAGCCGGCCGGCGTAGAGATAGTCAAAACTGACATCTCAGTAGCCTCTCGCGTGCTCGCAGAATTCGCGGACTGCCTAAGCGATGAGCAAAAGGTACCGAACAACCTCGCTGAGCTTGGTCGCCTTACACAAGATCCAGATACAAATATCATCAAACTACCTAACATCAGTGCTTCTGTTGGTCAGTTAATTGCATGTATTAAAGAACTGCAAGCAAAAGGCTTTGCACTTCCGAATTACCCAGAAAACCCAACAACTGATGAAGAAATTGCCATCAAAACACGTTATGGCAAATGTTTGGGTTCTGCTGTTAACCCTGTACTTCGTGAAGGTAACTCTGACCGTCGTGCACCAACTGCAGTAAAAAATTACGCGAAAAAACATCCACATTCGATGACTGAGTGGAAACAGTGGTCACAAACTCATGTTTCACACATGGAACACGGCGATTTCTATCACGATGAGTTGTCAATGACACTTGACCGTGCGCGCAATGTAAAAATGGAACTTATCACTAAGAGTGGTGAGAGCATTTTACTTAAGCCTAAAGTTGCATTACTTGAAGGCGAAATCATCGATTCAATGTTTATGAGCAAGAAAGCACTTTGTGATTTCTACGAAAAACAACTCGATGACTGTCGTGAAGCAGGTATCTTATTTTCATTACACGTTAAAGCAACAATGATGAAGGTTTCACACCCAATCGTTTTTGGTCACTGTGTAAAAATTTACTATAAAGAAGCTTTCGAAAAACACGGTAAATTATTTGACGAGCTAGGTATTAACGTCAATAACGGTATGTCAGTGTTGTATGAAAAAATTGCAACATTACCAGAATCACTACATGACGAAATCATTCGTGATTTACATGCATGTCAAGAGCACCGTCCTGCTCTTGCAATGGTTGACTCTGCAAAAGGCATTACCAACTTCCATTCTCCAAACGACATCATTGTAGATGCATCTATGCCAGCAATGATCCGTGGTGGTGGTAAAATGTGGGGTGCTGATGGCAAACAATACGACTGTAAAGCAGTTATGCCAGAATCTACCTTTGCTCGTATCTACCAAGAAATGATCAACTTCTGTAAATGGAATGGTAACTTCGACCCACGTACTATGGGTACAGTTCCAAACGTTGGCCTAATGGCACAGAAAGCTGAAGAATACGGTTCACACGACAAAACTTTTGAAATCACTGAACCTGGTACTGTTCAAATCACTGATCTTGAAACTGGTGAAGTCTTAATGGCTCAACAAGTTGAAGAAGGTGATATCTGGCGTATGTGTCAGGTGAAAGATGCACCGATTCGTGACTGGGTAAAACTTGCAGTAACTCGTGCACGCAACTCTGGCATGCCTGCGATTTTCTGGCTTGACCCATACCGCCCACACGAAAATGAATTGATCAAAAAAGTTCAAGAGTATCTAAAAGAACACGATACAACTGGCCTTGATATTCAAATCATGTCACAAGTACGTGCAATGCGTTATACGCTTGAACGTGTAGCTCGTGGTTTAGATACAATTTCTGTTACAGGTAACATTTTACGTGACTACCTCACAGACTTGTTCCCAATCATGGAGCTTGGTACTTCTGCAAAAATGCTTTCTATCGTGCCATTAATGGCAGGTGGTGGTATGTACGAAACTGGTGCAGGCGGTTCAGCACCTAAACACGTACAACAACTTGTTGAAGAAAACCACTTACGTTGGGACTCTTTAGGTGAATTCCTTGCACTTGCTGTTTCTCTAGAAGAGCTAGGCATCAAAGAAAATAACGAACGTGCGAAATTACTTGCAACTACACTTGATCAAGCAACGGGTAAACTTCTCGATAACGATAAGTCTCCTTCTCGTCGTACTGGCGAACTTGACAACCGTGGCAGTCATTTCTACCTTGCGATGTACTGGGCTGAAGCACTCGCTGCTCAAGACCAAGATGCTGAGCTTAAAGCTAAATTTGCTACGCTTGCAAAAGAGCTTGCTGCAAATGAAGACAAAATCATTGCAGAACTTGCTGCTGCTCAAGGCAAACCAGCTGACATCGGTGGTTACTACGCTATTGATCAAGAAAAAACTAGCGCAGTTATGCGTCCAAGTGCAACGTTCAATGCAGCACTTGCGGCAGCTGAAGCTTAATTTTTTAGTTCACTAATTTAAAAAACGGTGCTTATGCACCGTTTTTTTATTCTTCATTATAAATATACAATAAAATCATCCACAACACATAAAAGAATTCTAATTTTTAAATATGATTATTTTCTTCCGCCTTATTAGCTTCATTCGAGGTGTTCTTCAATTTCATCAATTCAGTATTAACCTTAATTAACTCAATTCCTGCTAATAATTGTTCCTGTAACAAATTGCCAGACTTATCAAGTTGCGTTTTATCTACATCTTTCCCAAAATATTTTAAAGCCAATTCTTCACGAATATTATTAGCTACACTTTTACTCATACCAGATACAAAGTCAGGAAATGCTTCCAACTCAAGTTTGGTCTGCTTCGATTGCTCTTGTCTCAATTGATAAAAGCTAGTTAGCCTTAAGAAATAAGTTGCCAGCGTCACCCCAACTAATAAAATTGCAATCTTAAAAATTATATATTTTAGAGTATTTCCATTAAATGGATATAAAGGTTGATCATTTAATACCATGCAGGTTGTGTTTATATTAATAGACAAACTACAAAATAAGCTCAAAAAATTATCCCAAACACCAACTAGAGGATTATACCCAACAGTTAAGATAAGTGTTAGAAACAAGAAAATTAAAAAACTACGCCTATACTTATTCTCTAATTTTTTAAAATAATTACCAATCTCACTATACAACTCAACTGATGTTTTATTTTTTAAAGAATTTTCATATTTTTTTAAATCAATAAGAGCCTGATTATATTTTCTCTTAACACTATCCAGCTCACTCCCTAGCCTCAAAGAATTATTTTTTTCTTGAATTTCATTTACACCATTATATAAAGATAGTTTTAAAATAAATTCGCCAGTAAGGTGATTACTATAAATATCTGATACTTCTTTATTTAAAATATCACATAAGTTCTTTAAAAACATATCAACACCTAACTCTCCCTCATAATTCTTTTTAATGTAAGGAAAGATACTGTTAAATATATGCAAAAATTTTTCAGACAATCCATTAAAATCCATTTCATAAAACTGAATAACATTAATTAATTTTATTAAATTATTAAAATTAATTAAACACATTGATTTATTAGTTTCATCACCATCCACAATACCATTCACAAGATCTATAAAAAAATTAAATGGAAATATATAATCATAGAGATTGTTTTTATCAAACTCTATCTCATCAATCCGAATTTTACTACCAGAAACCTCTAAATTAAGATACTTTTTATCCATTACTCACTCTATTTAAATGAATATTACAATTTAAAATTAAGTGTGAAAGATATCCTCTAAATGATTAATTTACAATATTTAAATACCACTCTATAAGTATTATTAAGTGAACAAATTAAGTCTTATTTCAAATACAAAAAAGAAGAAATTAAGCTTAATTTTTTTAGTTCACTAATTTAAAAAACGGTGCTTATGCACCGTTTTTTTATTCTTCATCGTGGACATCATAGCCATATATTTCTGCAGCTTTTTGTACAGAGCTATGGAAGTTATGACAGGCTTGTAAATACAACTCAGCATCAACCATCAATATTCCTGGCACCCCAAATCCTTCATTGATCGGCAATAGTGTTTTTTGACGATCAATCTGCACAATTGGATGTGTAATCGAACAATAAACTTTGACTTTATGCGGTTGTTTGTCCCAATCAATCTTTTTACTGTCCCAAGCTTTAGATCCACCGATTAAAGTCAACTCAATATTGGATTGTGTATTAGTCTGTTTAAGTTGTTTAAAAGATTGCACTTTAGCTACTGAGCAAGGATTATGATAACAAGTCTCTACATAAGCCCCTTTTTGTATTCCAGTATGGTCAAACTTTACTACAGGCTGTGCAGATACCCATCCGGACAATAACAATCCAAATAAAAAGACAATAAATTTCATCAAATGAGCTTCCTCGCTTACATTAATATTAAATTATTTTACAATAAAATTAAGAAAAGAGATTTAGTTATCTACTAACAATATCTTAAATACCAATTAAAGTAGTATTTTTCTTTTTACTCGCCCCATATTGAATAATTATTAATTTAACAAAATAACAATTACCCCACATCAAAAAAGTCAAATACAGAATATCTATCATTTATTTTTGATAATAAAATAACAACAATACTTAAAAAATTTTATCATTTTATCATTTTATCATTTTTATATAGATACCATAATTCTTATAGACAACACTCACACTCATATAAAAATTATTATTAATAAATAAAATTTAAAAAAATCCAACATAATTAAAATACAACTTATTAAAATATTTAATATAAACAACTAAACAGCAAAAACAAAAAATACAATCTATAAATTAATATGTTTTTATGAAAAAATATTTATGTAATTAAAAGTCACCTCCATATTGGTAAAGAATAGTACATTTTAAAATACCTGACAGCTATCATTTTCAATAATTTCCGCCAGGTTAAATCTAAATTATTTTCAAAAGTCTAAATTTATTTTCATTGAATAAAACAACTACAAGTTATTGAGAAAATTATATAATAAGCTTGAATGAGATCCTTTAAAGAGAATTAGATCATTATCTTCAACTATTTTTGAAATATTTTCTTCAAAATCAGTTAAATTTTCATAAAATACAATATCATCCATATAATAATTTTGGTGTTCCAAATAAAGAGAACCAATTACAATGACTTGATCTATCTTAGCTATTGACACAAAATTTAATAATTCCTTATGAATTCTAAAACTATGGTCTCCCAATTCAGATATTTCCCCTAAAACTACAAGTTTTCTACCAGAATGCGATCGTTTCTCTAAATTAGAAATCGCTAATCTCATTGAAGTTGGATTTGCATTATAAGCATCATTTATAATAGTTAATTTTTTATTCTCTATGAATTTAGTTTCTAAATTACCTCTCCCTTTTACAGGTTTCCAATCAGAGAAATACTTAGAAGCAATTATCCAATCAACCTGCGTGAGGAATAAAGCAGCAGCAACTGCCAAGAAATTGAGCTTTATTTCAAGGGATAGGTCAGCAGGAATATCTATTTCATAAATATTATCTTTATAATTAAACTTTAAAACTGGCTCAGAAGTATCCAACAATTGAAAATCAGCTTTTTCAGACTCCCCATAAGTATAAATACTGGCTAAAGGATTTACATTTTCTCTTATTAGTTTTTGATAGGGCATATCACCATTTAAAACTACAATACTATTATTAGGTATATTAACTAAAGCCTTAGATTTAAGAATTGCAACATCTTCCAGCGATCCAATTTCACCAACATGAGCCTCTGCAATATTAGTAAATATACATACATTAGGTTGAAGCATTTGATGCGAATGAACGCTAATTGGCTCATCTCTAAAGCTACTAGCCCCCGCAACTTCAAAAACCCAGCTTTTACTGTTAATTGGAGCTGATAAAATACCTTTGGCAACATAAAATGGAGTGTTTCCAAAATCATTAATATAAGCATTTTTATCAATCCTTCTAAGAGATCGACCTAAAAGCGCTAACACACTTGTCTTTCCAACACTCCCTATAATAGAGTAAACAAATGGTTTATATTTCTGTCGCTTTTCCAGAGAAACCGACATAATTTCTTTTTCTTTATCTTTCAATAAAATTATTTTATTTTCAGGAAAATCAATAATAGGCTTTTCATCACAGATAATAAATTCAATATTGTCATCATGCTCTTTAATAAATTTTTCTGTAACCCCAACTTTAGAATGAGAAGATCGAAGAACTGCAACATTTTTTTTATTATTATTTATTTGTGAATCAATTACTAAGTTGGAATCCCATAGTTCATTTAAATTATATAAATTAACTAAATTATTTTTTTTACCAATCTCTCTATCATGAAGATATTTTAAATATTCGATTCTTATAATTGCCTCGTCTAATTCAAAAAACTGTGTCCCTGGAAAACTATTGATTTCAAATATCCACAGATTTCCATCTGCATCACCGCCAAGATCTATACCTAGAGCATCAATATCTTGACTATAAAATTGTTGAAACTGAGTTGGAAGATGATTTGTTAATTCGTTAAGTTTTCGCAATACATCATTGGCTTTTTCTTTATATCTACTCTTAATAAAAGATATTACATTTGCTATCCCTCCACCTGTTGCAATATTTGCAGTCATACCTTCACTCGTACCAACTCGAACATAAGTCTTAGTATTAACCCATTTATTTTGACCATTCCTTTGTACATGTACACGAATATCAAAAGGTGCACCATGTATGGTTGTAGACTCTATATATTTTTGAATAATAAAATTTCTCCCTCTGATCACCTGATCGTAAAAATTATCCAAGCTAGCTATTTCCTTAGTTTCACCTTCAAAATTTACATAAAATTTATTATTATTTTTTTTAATAAAATAAATTTCTTTACCTTGGTTTCCACGAATAGGCTTTAATACAGAGTAATCGTACAATTCTAAAAAAGAAGTAAAATCATCTCTATTTCTAATTACCTCTTGTGGAATTAGACACTCACGAAATATATTATTATCTCTTAATAAATTTAAGGTTTTTAACTTTCCACCTAACACCTGTGTCGTCAAATAACAATATTCAGATAATTGATTAATTACATTTTTATTTTTCATTGATGAGTTATTATCATTATCAATAATCAAAGGATAATCAATAACTTCAGTAACCCAGGAACTGTTAAAAAATCTTTTTGCATTTATTTTTCTTGTTTCAATATCAACATCATCTACACTAAAAAAATAGATATCAACACCAGTGTGCTGTCCCACATAAGACATTGCTCTAGCTCTACTAGCAGGCTTTCCACTAGATCTTAGCATCCCAACTTTAATTATATTATTACCCATAATAAAAACCAGCTCCAAAAATAATTTCAATAGTATATTATTGATAATATAAATAACATATTAAATTTCAACAAAAAATTAAATATACATCCTTAAAAACTCTCAACTTAAAATGTAACTTCAATTTCAATAAAACTATGTAGTACTAATCAGTTTGTGCTAATGACTCAACCCCATGCTATTCATAAAACAAAATCAAGCCAATAAATCCTACCAGAACAACTTGTTGGAAGCCTTTGTAGAAATTGTCATTTACTGTGTAACTTCACTGCTGCTTGTGCAGATACCCATCCGGACAATAACAATCCAAATAAAAAGACAATAAATTTCATCAAATGAGCTCCCCCGCCCCTAATTATTAAAAATAATGTCAATATAATATGATATTTAAAGGCTATATTTAATTTTTATCAGAAGCTATTGCATAGCAAGCAAGATATGCTGTAGTTGATCCACTTATTTCAATGAATACCACCATGCAATCTTTAAACCATGATGAAAGCCATCAACTTGAATCTGTTAAACAACTCTTACAGCAAGTGTTCCAAGACAAACTCTACGCAATTTACTTATATGGTTCATATGTTGATGGTGGCTTAAAGCGTAAAAGTGATCTCGATATTCTGGTTATTATTGAACGTGCAATCACTGCTTCCGAACGACAACAAATCGCAAAAGTGCTTTTGCAAATCTCCGTTCCAGTCGGCCATGCTTCAGCGCGCGCCTTGGAAATAACAATACTCGATAAAAACAGTATTACTGCGCTTCAACCACCCTACCCGTATCAACTGCAATATGGTGAATGGTTAAGAGATGAATTACTCAATGGCGCACAGTTAAACAGTCAATATGATCCAGACATCAGTATCTTACTCAAGCAAGCACAACTACAGCATGTCACTATTTTAGGGCCAGATCTGAACCATTGGCTCCCCGCGATCAGCCACAAGCAAGTCAAAGATGCTCTACGAGAAACCTATCCAGAAATTATTGCACACTGGAAAGACGATCAGGATGAACGCAATCAAATTCTAGCGCTATGCCGCATTGCCTATACGCTCAACAAAAAAACCATTGTTTCCAAAGATACTGCGGCAATGTGGTGTTTAAAATTTTTAGATCAAGACAATCAAGCCTTATTGCAGCTCATGATCGATGAATATACAGGACGAGGAAATGAACAAAGCTGGCCTGATCTACACTTAGCGCTCAGTAAAATCGTAGAGATACTAAAACAAAATATTGAGCCATTACTGTCTGATGATTTAGGTAATCGATAGTCATACACCAAACTACAGAAAACAAAAAAACCAAGACCAAATATGCTTGGGTTTTATAGCGTAAAATTATTTATAAGAAAAAATTTAATAAATCAATTTAAAACATAAAATTTTAAAAAAATTATGACTCAATTTTTTGATTTTAAATTAGCTGAATCTGGGATTAACTCTTTAGCATCATCGACAAACGTCCTGTTCACACCATTTATATTTATTTCGTAAAAAATATAATCTTTATTAGAATATAAAATTTTCACGCTGGGGTTATTGAATTTTTTAATGGTTTTTTCTTGAAGCAGTTCATAATTGTAAAGCTCACTATCATTGACTATTTTATTATTGAAAGCTTCTACATTTCCTTCTATTTTAATCCCCCAAAAACCTAAAACACAGTAAAAAAATATAAATGTAAAGCCTTTAACTACTTGATAACTCGGATTAAAAAAGAAATTTAAGCCACAGTATAACAAGACATACACGCCTATCGAGATTAGATTGACACACCCAAAGCTCACCATCATATAATTAATATATGAATCAGATTCAAATTTATAAAAATGATAGCCAAACATTACAATCCACAAGATCGAAAGTACAATATAGGCAACATAATTTATTTCTTTAAACACCCCTAATAAAGACAATTCAACAACATCTATTAACCACTTCGTTATCAATAAATTTCCAATAATCCATCCCAGTAAAATAATTACAATTAATCCATCTGGAATAACTTGAGAAACTGAAAAATATCGTATATTTGAAAAACCTGCGTAATACCAAATATTTATAACCTGATAAATTCCGCCTAAGGTAGCCGGAATTATAACTAAGATTGCAATATACTCTTTCAGCCATTTCAAGATAAAATCATTCATTTTTGACTCATTATATTTTTAAGTGACTTTAGACGATCGACCACATGCAAGTTTACCCAACAAGGTTATATGGCTCTCTCTTCAAAACGCATTGAATTAATCTAAATCATATTATAATTTTTAAATTATTTTACACTTCTATATTTCTCAATCTCCCAGACTCTTACTGTTTTATCTAAATAATGAGTTTAACCCATTGCTATCAAGTACATAGATTTAAGCACAAACCAGATCGCCTTCTATGCACCCCAAAAGAAACAACAGCAAAAAAGGTTGTCTTTTAATTTTTAAATTACTCAATCGATATCTAATAAAAACCCAAACAACAGGCAATAAAAAACCCCAAGGCTTAATATGCTTGGGTTTTTCATTAAGAACGTCTTTGAATTAAAAGAACTGATAGAGCTCCACATGCGTTAATTCATATTGCATTTCAAGAGGTAAATTTTGTATGGTCTGATTACCATTCATACCATCAGGAACCACTTTTTCAGTAATAACTTTTTTTAAAAAAAATCCTTTACCTTCAACCTCTTCAAAATGCATCATTTTTTTGAAAGTAGAGCTCTGCCCATATACAAAAGAAATTATAAAACCTCTAATACTTTTCTCTATAGAAATATCTGAGATATAGTTCATATTTGATAAAATTTTTTCATTAATATAGGGGGAAGCACGCCCCTTTTGCAGAACAAATACATAACTATGTATTGTGGGATCTGAGTAACGACATTCCTCAGACTTTTTCGGAGAAAAACCTCTATCCAATATATAGATCTTTCTTGTTTTATCTAAATTCAAGACTGATAATATTTTATATCTATTTGATATTAATAATTTTTTTTCTTTATAAAATTTTTCATTTTTTTCATCACATGTAGCATCATACTTTGCATATATTTTACTCTCGGCATACGCTGGTACCACAATACAAGTCAATAAAAAATATATAAAAATTCTCATTAGTAAGTCTTCCAAAAAACTGTATGTCCCTCACAGACAGTAGCTATAATGCTTTTACTCGCATTCCGTGCATTGGTAATATATATAAAATTTCCTGTACTCCAGTTTTTAGGATCAATGAAGACTTGAGATGGTACTGAAGAAATATAATTATATTTTGTATATACAACACTACCTTTAGGGTAAATCTTTAAAGTTGCTGCTCTATATTTTTCATATATATGCTTATTTATCGTGATTTTTTTATATTCTCTAAATTTTGCATGCGGCACACCTCCTTGAAACGGGCTTTTTAACCCCCATGCTAAAAAATCTGTACCATCCCAGAAAGTAGCTCCTTTAGTAGGATCTTCATAACCAGATAAAGACTGTAGCAATCCTTTACGAGTATTTTTTGATTTAATGTCAGCTCTTGCTGAGGCCAATAAAGTCCCTTTTAGACTTTTTGGAACAGAAGAATAAGTAGTAGAAAGAAGCTTAAATAGTGCCCAACTTAATTCCTTAGCTCTATTCGAAGCTGTGAACCCTAAACAAATACACTCCTGCCCAGAATCTCCTGCTTCTTCTGCTAGAATAAAAGCATTTTTTTGGAAATCAGAATGAGTCATTTCTAATTTTTTCTTATCTTTATAGTCATTTCCGTCCTTTCCATTACATGCATATAAATCTTCTATCTGCCCTATACCATCAGTAACTTTGCCCTCAAAAGAGCCCGTTTCAATATTATAGTAATGGCCATTTAATCGTTTTTTATCCTCAGCTAGCAAACTATTGGTTACATTTTTCCAAGAATTACTAAGCTGCAAATTTGATGCTGTGAAGTTGTTATAATTAGCACTTTGACCACCCCCAACCACATGAGATTGCTGAAGCAAAATGCGTGCCCCACAACTAAGCTGATCTCCTGCATAAGCAACTGCTTTACCATCAAAAATCACACGATCATGACTCTTAAGGACTATTGACCAACATTTACACTTTGGACAAAAATGACCATCGCCAGCCACCACAAATAAATTACCCATCTGAGAACTTCTCATTTGGGTAGCAGGAATTATTCCACCGTGATCCGTTGGGGCGTTATGAATTGCAAAACCGTTCATCATTTTTTATTTTTAAATAACGTAGTTTAAAAAACTAACACGAAATTTCAGAGGCTACAATTTAGTACTGACCAAGGGCAATTCAGATTTTTTCACTTCCTGCGCATACCAACCGGATTCATTAAATTAAAGCCATTAATTTTTAATAATTATTAGATAAAGTGTTTTATATCAAAAATAAACACCAATATATCCAAAATTCAGTAACTACATTTAATCTACAAAAACACTTATATCCTCCTTACAACAACATTATTTTCAACAGTCCTTTAACACTTTTTAAGATTCTAAAACATCTAGTTTGAGTATGCTGCTACTGATACAAATGTAATAGCTGATACTGGATGAAAGCTAGAGAATATCCATCCCGATTAAAAACCCAAACAACAGGCAATAAAAAACCCCAAGGCTGAATATGCTTGGGGTTGTTTACAGAATCTCATGATTCTTAATATGGTCCCGAGGGTCGGACTCGAACCGACACGTCATCTCTGACAGCGGATTTTGAGTCCGCCGCGTCTACCAATTTCACCACCTCGGGAAGGTGTGTGCTTCGTTATGTAGCGTATGATAGCGGAATTTATTGGGTTGTCAACGACAAGTTTTTTTAATTGAATATTTTTAAAGCAAAAAACTTTTCTTTGACTAACAAATCAGCAAAATAAGCGAAAAAAATTAAAAAAGTTTATACTGGCGCTAATTTTTATTCATATTTCCCCCTGCTCATGCAACTCTCTGATTTTAGCTTCGATCTCCCTGATGAGCTGATTGCTCGTTATCCCTTAGACAACCGCAGTGCCTCACGTCTACTTCATTTAGGCGCTGATGGCCGTCATCATGACTTACACTTTGTAGACATTTTAGAGCTGTTTGAAGCCGGTGATCTACTTGTGCTTAATGACACGAAGGTCATGAAGGCTCGTCTAAAAGGTAAACGTGCCACAGGTGGTTCAGTTGAACTCTTGGTTGAACGTATTTTTAATCAGACGACTGCACACTGTCACATTAAGGCCAGTAACTCTCCCAAAGCTGGTGCAGAATTATTTATTGGCCCAGATCAGGTTCCTGTAACAGTGACGGGTCGCCATGAAAATTTATTTATCGTTGAGTTTTCTCAACCAATTTTACAAGTGCTTGATCAATACGGCCAGTTACCGATCCCACCTTATTTTAATCGTGAAGCAGAAGAGATCGACACGGTTCGTTATCAAACCGTTTTTAACAATCCAGAAAAGCTGGCCAGTGTTGCTGCCCCAACTGCAAGTTTGCACTTTGATCAAGCTTTATTAGAAGCGCTTGCTGCCAAAGGTGTAAACACTGTATTTGTCACCTTACATGTTGGTGCTGGTACTTTCCTTCCTGTACGAACCACAGACATCGAAAATCACATTATGCATAGTGAATGGTGTGAAGTAACTGAAGAAACAGCCCTAAAAATTCAAGAAACACAAGCGCGTGGCAATAAAGTTATCGCGGTTGGTACGACAGCAACGCGGGCGCTGGAAAGTGCTGCACAGGCTTGTCATGGTAAAATTGGCGCATGGACGGGTGATACTCAAATCTTTATCTACCCTGGATACCAATTTTGTGTAGTAGATCGCTTAATTACCAACTTCCATCTTCCTGAATCCACCTTACTTATGCTAGTTTCGGCACTCACTAGCCGAGACCATGTATTAAATGCGTATAAACACGCCGTAGCGCAACAATATCGGTTCTTTAGCTATGGTGATGCCATGTTGGTCGATCGTGCCAATAACGCGCAATGAGCTGCGATTTAGAATAACGTGATTTTTTAAAATGAAGTGAATAAGTAAATAACAGCATATTGTGATGAGTCGCAGTTAATTTTTTATTTATAAATTTATTTTTCTAGTTTTATATGAAGCGAACAATCTGTTCGCTTCATTGTTTAGATCAGTACTGTTGAATTGATGACTTAAGCACCTTCGACCAAAGTTAAGCCTGCATCACGGGCGGCACGAGTCCCCCCCATCAATACAACATAATCTCTTGAACTATCCAAACTTTCTAATTTTTCAGCTGCTCGTGGAGCTTTGCTACCACCGCCACATAAAATATAAATTGTCTGATCCGATGACACCTGAGTTAGACACTCCTCATCAAGATGATCAATCGGCTGATTTACAGCCCCCTGAATATGTCCTTCAGAAAAAGCTTTTATATCGCGAACATCCCAAATTACAGCGTTTTCTGGGAACTCAAATGTGGTAATTTCTTGCTTACGGATCATTACGTACTCCTTTGATGTAAACAAACACTTGGCAAAAGAAGAAACCGCCCTTAGCATCTCAGATATTCTTTCCATTTGTAAAGGTCTAAACCATGCCATCTTTCGATATTGTATCTGAATTAGAAGTTTTTGAAGTAAATCATGCCGTTCAAAACACTCAAAAAGAGATTGCGACCCGCTTTGACTTCCGTGGTCAAGATGTTTCTATTGAACTTAATGAAAAAGCCAAAGAAATTAAAATCAGTACCGAAAGCGATTTCCAATGCGAGCAAGTCTATAGCATGCTTGAAAATCATTTTTTCAAACGTAAAGTAGATATCCAAGCACTTGATCCACAAAAAATGACAGCTTCAGGCAAAAATGTTATCCAAGTCATCAAACTTAAAGATGGTCTTGACTCAGATACTGCGAAAAAAATTAATAAAGCCATTAAAGAAAGCGGTGTTAAAGTGCAGTCTTCTATCCAGGGTGACAAAATTCGAGTCACAGATAAAAAACGTGATACTTTGCAACAAATCATGGCATTTTTGAAAGAACAGCAGTTTGGTGTTCCCCTACAGTTCAATAACTTTAAAGATTAATAGCTTAGATTTTGCTCATTGATGGGAATGATTTCTATGACACAGTCCAACCGCTTATCCAAATTGGTTAAAGCAACATCCAAATTTCCCAAAGGCCTTCGCAGTACGCTATGGAGTAAAGCTTTTGGTCGCGTCGTTCCTATGGTCGGTACAGCCAATATTCGTTATTTGGAAGTAGATGCAGATCACGTTAAGGTTCGCATTGAAAATCAGCGAAGTATGCAAAACCATATCAAAGGTGTACACGCAGCTGCTATGGCGCTTTTAGCTGAAACAGCAACAGGATTTCTGACTGGTTTACATGTTCCTGATGAGCGAATTTTATTGATTAAGACTTTGCATATTGACTACTTAAAGGTAGCCAGTGGTGGGCTTACAGCAACAGCAACACTAAGTGCTGAGCAGCAACAGTTTATTTTAGAGCATGAAAAAGGTGAACTTCTCATCCCTGTCACAGTGATAGATGATGCAGGTAATGAGCCAATTCAATGTCAAATGCTTTGGGCTTGGCTGCCTAAACGTAAAAAATAATTGGCAATCTAAAAATATTGACTAAAAACCCCAAAATTATCTTTTGGGGTTTTTAAACTTAGCTTGCTTGAGCATCTAAAAATTGCTGTTTTGCTTCTGCTGGTATTTGGCGTTTTGAGCCATTACTGTCTACAGCAACAAAGGTAAATACGCCCTCTGTGACCTGAATAGGCGCACGTGAGCGATCATGACTTTCCCATACTTCAATTTGCATTTGAATTGAGGTATTCCCTACATGCAAAATTTTCGTATAACAACTCACCACATTACCGACTTTCACAGGAACTAAAAAGTTCATTTGATTAATCGAAATGGTTGCACAGCGTCCTTGACTAAAACGCTCTGCATGAATTGCTCCTGCCAAATCCATTTGCGATACAATCCATCCACCAAAAACGTCACCACTCCAGTTGGTGTCTGCAGGCATAGCGATGGTTTGAAGCGACAAGGTCCCTTCTGGCATAAGATGAGAATCTGACACATTAACTCCACGTGTTGGCGGCTAGCTGTTGATCTAGCCATTGTTTTAACTGTTGAGATCGCATCGCGCCACTGACACGAGCAACCTCAGTTGTTTTGTTCATAAGAACTAAAGTTGGAATACTACGAATATTAAAAGCCTGACTCAGCCGAGGATTATTTTCAGTATCTATTTTAGCAAAAACCACATTTGGATAATGTTGTGCCAACTCCTGAAAATGCGGTGCCATCATTTTACAAGGATTACACCACTCAGCCCACAAATCTATCAAAATCGGCAAGTCACTATTTTGAATAAATTGACTAAAGTTTTTTTCATTTAACTCAATTGGAACTAAAGGAATTAAAGCTTCTTTACACTGGCCACATGTTGGATTTGCTTCAAGTTGCTCTTGAGGCACTCGATTTTTTGCTAGGCATGCAGGACACACAACAATCATTTAATTCACTCCAATATGCTGATGTAAAAACTCTAATTGGGTCGAGATAGCTTTTTCCAACCACTGGCCATGATAAATATCGAAATGCGCCATATCCCATTCGTAATAATCTACAAAAGGTGCAATATTGGTTGCTGCCTCGCGGCTAGATTCAATTGGGATCCAACTGTCTTGTTTTGCCGCAATAAATAACACTGGAATATTAATCTTACGAAGGCTGGTAATGGGTCTATAACGGATTAAGTTAAAGAACACCCGAGCAGGAACTTCACCACTCCAATAATAATCAGCGTGAAGAATAGACTTAAACCCTTGGTAACAATCTTTGTTTGGCATTATACACAATGATTGTGCACTTACGACGGGCAATGTTTTCGCGGTTAGCCCAACTTTCGCCCCCATATAATCCTGACTTGACAGTTTTAGGGCTCTAGGCAGATATTGAATAGGATAATTCTTAACAGTTTCAGTGCCATCTACATAAGGAATTTGTGCAATGACTGCATGAATACGTTGAAGCTCTGAGGCCAAACTTAAAACATAGCCCCCACTTAGAGAAGTACCCCACAGGACTATTTTTCTTGTATTTAATGTTTTTTGTGCATGTAGATATTGAATTACTGTCTTCCAGTCATTTTGCTGCTCATCAAGAGAAACCAGCTCTCTAGGTGTCCCTGTACTTCCTCCCCAATAACGATAGTCAAATAAAATGACGGCATAACCTGCTTGTGCAAAGCGCTGAGCAAAAGCAACCAGCTTAAATTGTCTTAATGCTGCAAAACCATGTGCCATAACAATAATCGCGGGCTTTTTAATATTTTTAGGTCGATAAAAATCGGCTGCGATTACATCCTTACCGCTTTGTATATAGAGCGGCTCTACAGTGTAAGAGTACATTCTTTCTCCATGAGTATATCGCCGAACACTTTCCATTATAAATTTTCACAAGCAGCTCAACTGAGATCCCTGCTTAGTGCTATGATACCAACATAGTATTTTTAACATAATGGTTTGTAAAAAATGAGTGAATCTGTCGGCTTTGCTGGTCAAATTGGACCTGAACATGTCAATCAAGTGGTTGAAAAAGGGTTTAAATCGATCATTAATAATCGACCAGACTTTGAAGGTGGTTCAGAGCAACCTAGTAGTGCTCAAATCGAAGAAGCTGCACGTCAAGCTGGTTTAGATTACGTCTTTCAACCCATTATTGCGGGACAAATTACAGAGGTAGATGTTCGAACTTTTGCCAACCACTACAATACCTTACCAAAACCAATCCTGATGTTTTGTCGTACAGGCAATCGCTCTAACAATTTATATCAGATTGCGAAACAAATGGATTTATTAGATGACTAGTCATCTGATCTAAAATACTGGACATATGAGTAAGTTAGCAATTAAACAAAGTCATTTAACTCGACTGATCGGTTTAAAACAAATTGGTTAACTTACTTATATGTTTTATCTCAACTTTAGTAACTGATCTCCAACAATCAAAAATAATAATTCCTTTAGAGTCTTAGTATCTAATGGAGTCTAAGCACATGAAAAAATTGATGATCATCCTCACAACCTTAATATTCGTTTCTGCTTGTAGTTCAATGAATGTACGTCCAACTGTTGGTGTGAGTATGGGCACAGCTGTACATTAAGTCTGCGCTAAATACTTTAAACAGGCTTTATACGGGACTTCAAAAATATATAAATCATGCTAAGTTAACAACTAAAGTACTAACTACATTTTATTCTTGAACAAAACTGTAATGAACTCAACATATTCATAGCTTCAAATCATTCTTATTCAGTCATCGCATTTAGGGTTGGACAATGTACGATATTATTATCATTGGTGCAGGTACGGCAGGAATTAGTGCCTATAAAGAAGCAGTAAAACATACTCAAAATATTCTCATCATCAACCAAGGGCCTTGGGATACAACTTGTGCACGTGTTGGATGTATGCCAAGCAAAGTCCTGATCTCGACTGCAAACCGTATGCATGATATTGAACATGCAGATGAGGTTGCATTATCAAGTACAGGGACAATTGACACCTCTCAAGTCATGCCACATGTCCGCAAACTTCGTGATCAATTTACTGCTGCAACCATTAAAGATGTTGATCGTTGGAATCCAGAACATAAAATTTCAGCTTCAGCAAAATTTATTAATGAGAATACTGTTGAGGCCGCAGGTCAACGTTATCAGGCCAAAACTTTTATTATTGCCGTTGGCTCCACGCCTAACTACGATACCGATTGGAAGAATATTCTAAAAGATCGTTTGATTACTTCTGATGATATCTTCGAGCTCACAGAGCTTCCTCAATCTATGGCAGTCATTGGCAGTGGTGTCATTGCTATCGAACTTGCTCAAGCCATGACACGTTTAGGGGTGAAAACTACTGTATTTGCGCGTAGTCGTAAAGTTGGCGCATTAACCAGTCCTGAATTACAGCAAGTCGCTCAAGATGTATTGTCCCAAGAGCTTGATATTCGTTTTGAAGTATTACCAGAACATGTTCGTTTAGAAAATGAAAAAGTCATATTAAACTTCAAGCAAAACAATCAAGATCATACAGTTGAAGTCGACTATGTCCTTTCTGCCACTGGTCGCAGAAGTCTATTAAGTAGCCTTCAACTTGAAAATATTGACCCAACTTTTGCGGATATTAAAAACTTAAAAATTAATGATGCAAGTAAACAACTTGCGGATTATCCTATTTTTATCATTGGCGATGCTCATACACAAAATCCAATTCAGCATATTGCTGCTACAGATGGACGTAATGTCGTCCAAAACTGCCTCAACTTTCCAAATATCCAAACTCTAGATGCACCTAGCCCGCTTTCAATTGTATTTAGCGCCCCAGAAATGGCTATTGCAGGCTTAAGCCATAAGCAGTTACTTCAAAAAAATATTCTTTTTGCTACAGGAAAAGTCTCTTTTGAAACTCAAGGACGTGCAACTGTCCTCGGTAAGAACAAAGGCGCTGCTGAGGTTTATGTTGACATGCAAAGCCGTAAATTGCTTGGCGCTGAACTCTTTGTTGAGTCAGCAGAACACATGGCACATTTACTTTCATGGATCATTGCCGAAGATTTGACGATCGATGAGGTTCTAACAAAGCCGTTTTATCACCCAACGTTAGAAGAAGGCCTCAGAACTGCACTTGTCCGAGCATTCAAACAGCTTTAAAACACCTATCTTTAATACCTCTCCCTTTTGGCGAGAGGTTATCTGGAGAATTTATCACATAAAAAAATCCCCCCGATGTACTATCGGAGGGATCTTTAGGAATAATGAGCTGGCGATGACTTACTCTCACATGGGTAACCCCACACTACCATCAGCGCGAAGAGGTTTCACTTCTGAGTTCGGGAAGGGATCAGGTGGTTCACTCTTGCTATTGTCGCCAA
>NZ_BBRX01000019.1 GCF_000829675.1 Acinetobacter rudis | reverse complement strand
CTTCTTGCTACTTCGTCAGTAGCAAGTTAGACGAAAAACTTATTCAACAACTCAGTCCTTTGAACTAAGTTCGTTGTCCGTATCTCGTCGGGATGCAGCGTATTCTATAGAGTTTTAAATCAAGCGCAACCCCTAATTTCAATTTATTATATCGGTCGTTTGTTTTTTAAACCAAATAGCGTAAAAAACTATTTTTACGTGTAAATAACAACCGATTTAACTCAAAATATCTTTAGATTCGATTTGAAAGATAGATAAACATCTGTAGTTGAACTTAAATCATCTGATCTTCAAACACGATTTTGTTTATACAATGTTTTATATTTATACCCTACACTGCACATTAAAAGGCTATCTGTGTATTCAGACTATTCCCCAGCTATATATAAAGAACAATGAGAAAGAAATTTTGAAAGCAATTGTCTATTTTGTGTCAACATGGTTTTAAAGGATTAGAATACCCCCTCATTTAATATTTACGATCTGATCATGCCCGTTCGATTTATTCCGAGATTATTACTTTTAGTCTCTGGACTATGTGTACTGTCATTTGGTGTCGCACTTTCTATACGCTCAAATTTAGGTACCTCACCAATTTCTTCTGTTCCTTACGCCTTTAGTCATATTATTGCTTTATCTGTTGGCACTTTAACGATTATCCATCACATCATTATGATCTTATTGCAGATGCTGATCTTGGGTAAAAAATTTCAATGGATCCAATGGTTGCAGCTTCCTGTTGGTATGGCCTTTGGTTTCTTTATTGATACCACACTCTGGCTCACCCAAAGTTGGATGATTGAAAGCTATTTCATTCAATTAGCGTTTTGCCTATTAAGCTGCCTGTTCACGGCGATTGGCGTATGTATGATTTTAAGAGCAGGTTTAATCTATTTAGCAGCAGAAGGTTTATTTTTTGCCTGCGCTGAACGCTTTAATAAAAGTTTCGGATTTTGTAAAACCACAGGTGATATCAGCTTAGTATTAATAGCTGTTATTAGCTCTTACTTATATCTACACGAAGTTGTTGGTGTCCGAGAGGGTACGGTAATTACTGCCTTATTGGTTGGGTCTATGGTTAAATTACTGATGCCATATTTTCACTTCTTAGATTTCACTCAAAATAAATCTAAAGAAATCAGTAAACACGCTAGCTAATATAGTGTTCTTGATCAGATAAAAAAACCTTTCAAGATTGAAAGGTTTTTTTATGGCATCACTTATTCAAAATATGTTTGATTTGAATCTTTATAATATGGCCGATCACCAATTAATGTCGCACGATGCATAATACGATGTTGTGGTCGATAATCATCCACTGCATAATGTAAAGTACAACGATTATCCCAAAATGCCACATCATCTTTTTGCCATGACCAGCGCACCATAAACTCTGGTTTCTGTAGATGTGCAAATAATAAAGCCAATACCGCAGCACTTTCTTTACTTTCTAATTCATTAATACGTGTTGTAAAGCCTTCACTCACAAATAATGCTGGTTGACCAGTTACAGGATGGGTCCGTATTACAGGATGACTTACAGGTGGATGTTTTAATTTAACTTGGGCTAATTTTTCAAGTTCTACAGGATCTTGACCAAAACGCTCAATTGGAAAAGATTGTGCAATATCATGTTGAGCAGTCAAACCCGATAAAAACTGTTTCATTGGCTGTGACAAAGCTGCAAAAGCTGCAGTTGCATTCACCCAAAGGGTATCCCCCCCATAACTTGGAACTTTTTTAGCAGCTAAAATCGCGCCTTTTGCTGGTGCTGTCAAGAAAGTCACATCTGTATGCCAAAGTGCATTATCACGTAGATCATTTAACTCAGTATCTAACAGCATAATTTCAGGCTGTTCAGCAATATTGGGATAAATTGGATGAATATGTAACTCACCAAACTGTTTTGCAAAATTGGCATGCTCCACAGGTGTAAGTTTTTGATTTCTAAAAAATAATACCTGATGCTTTAATAGTGCTTGTTCTATATCTTGCTGCTGTTCAGTTGTTAAATTCTGAGTTAAATCAATACCCTCAATCACTGCGCCCAGTGTTGGTGTAAGAGGTTTAATTTTCAATTGATCACTCACATATGCATTCATTGTCGTTTCTCTCAACTTTCTCTGTTGTTTCGGACTAAGCTCAATAGGTTGTTTTCATCAATGGATTAAGACTGCCATGGTACCCAACGTTTTTGTAAATAACGTAAACCAAGTTCCAAAGCACAAGCAATGATCGCGATTAGAAAAATCCCAATCAGCACCACATCCGTTGCTAACAACTGTGAAGAAGATTGCACCATAAAACCTAAACCTTCAGATGCTCCCACTAACTCAGCTGCGACCAATGTGGACCATCCCACCCCTAATCCAATCCGAACTCCGGTTAAGATATTGGGTAAAGCACTTGGAACGATCACATGACGAACGATTTGTATTCGGCTTGCACCTAAAGACTGTGCTGCACGAATTTTTGCTTGATCCACAGAGCGAACACCTGTAGCCGTAGCAATGACTACAGGAGCAAAAATCGCAAGAAAAATTAAAAGTACTTTTGATAACTCTCCAATACCACACCAAATCACAATGAGTGGTAAATAAGCTAATGGCGGAATTGGACGATAAAACTCAATAATAGGATCAAGTACAGCACTCACACGGCGACTTTGTCCCATGATTAAACCCAACGGGATTGCAATTAGCACTGCAGCAAGCAAAGCAACTAACATCCGACCAAGACTCGCAAAGACATGCTCAGATAAAGCAATGCCCATATACCCACCAGCCAATAAGTCTTGAAAACGTTCCATGACAATTTGTGGCGAAGGTAAAAACAGTTCATCAATCCACTGTAGTTTAGTTACCACGTACCATGCCAAGAGCAAAGTCAGTATTGCAAAAACACTCAGCCAACGTAGTCGCGTTTCACGTGAAACACTAATTTTAATTGAAGCAGGTGTTGAGTGTTGTTCACGGGTTTCATCAAACAATTTTGAATATTTCATTGACATAACATCATCCCTAACCCGCTTTTTGAACGTGTAATGTTGCTGGCGCTGCATGCAAAGCATTTTGCGTAAACACCAAATTCAAAACATGTTCACGCATCGCAATAAACTCTGGATCAGATTTAATACTGCGTGCAGACTCCCCTTGTGCAAAGCGTGTAGCAAAATCCAATTTGATCGTTTCAACAATTCGCCCTGGATTTGGTGCCATAATCATAAGATCTGTCGCTAAAAAAACAGCTTCCTCAATGTCATGAGTAATCAAAAATATTGGCTTTTCAGTCCGATGCCATACATCAAGTAATAGACACTGCATTTGCTCGCGAATAAATGCATCTAATGCAGCAAAGGGTTCATCCATGAGCAATATCTTAGGGTCAGCGGCTAAAGCACGGGCCAATCCTACTCGTTGTCTTTGACCACCAGAAAGTTCGCGAATGTGACGTGAACCAAATCCATCAAGCCCAACCAGTGACAGTAATTGATGTGCACGTGCTAAACGTGCTTGTTTCTCTACCCCAGCCAAAGTTAAACCAAAAGCAATATTGTTTTCTACGTTCTGCCAAGGCAACAAAACATCATCTTGAAAGACCACACCACGATCACGACTTGGCCCTTGAATGTCCTGCCCATCCAGTTGAATCAAACCTGATTGTGCTTGAGTAAAACCTGCAATTAAATTCAATAAAGTTGTTTTACCACTTCCTGATGCGCCTAAAACTACCATCAGTTGCTGAGGTCCCAATTGAAATGAAATATCGGAAAGTACATCCTCGCTACGGCCACGATATTGGGCTCGTAGATGTTCAATACGCAAAATAGCCATTTAATTGTTCCCCGAATATGATGCTGTAGACTGAATAAAAGCAGTGGTGACAAATTTTTGATAATTTGATGGAACCTTGCGAACCAATCCCAAATCTTTAAGATAGTTCACAGTATTGGCGATATTATGTTGAGTGCCTTGGGCCAAATAACGCGTACTCAGTTGTGCTTGACGATTTGGATACTGAGCACCAGCCAGTAACCCAGGGACATCTGCTGCTGCAACCCCTGTAATTTTGGCAATCTTTTGTACTTGTGAACTATTGACACTCCAAGCTGCTGGATTAGCTTGATATGCGGCATAATAAGACAGTGTTACATCAGCAAACTTGCGTAAGACCTCAGGATGTTGTGCTGCAAATCCACGGCGAGCCACCCAGACTTCAAATGTAGGAGCTCCCCACTGCCCGACCTGACCCGCATCTGTCATCACTGTGCCAGTTTTCTTGATATTGGCTAAGGCTGGTGACCAAACAAATGCAGCATCAATATCACCACGACGCCATGCAGCATTAATTTCAGCAGGCTTAAGATTTAATAATCGAACTTGATTAGGCTGAATATTCCAGTGTTTGAGTGCACTCAATAAACTGTAATGTGCTGTAGACGCAAACGGTGTCGCAATTTTTTTACCGATCAAATCACTGGGTTTGTAGATACCACGACCATTCTTTACCACCAATGCTTCGGCAGACTTTAAGTCAGTTGCAACCAAAAACACTTCAATATCTAGATCATTCGCTACCGCAGCGGCCAAAGGGCTTGATCCCAGCAAGGCCAGATCAACAGCGCCAGAAGCTAGAGCGGTAAGTACTTCTGCTCCACTATTAAATAAACGCCAGTCAACTTTTTCAGCGAGTGCGCGTTCATAAGCACCATCTGCCTGAGCCACTTTAGCGGGTTCGACATTGGTTTGATAACCAATTACCACAGCCTTTGCTGCAGCTACATTACTCTGTGTCAGCAACAACAGTCCTGCGGCATTCAACAAAAAACGATGATAATACATAAGAACCAAATACCATGACCCGAAGATTGCCACTATGGCAAATCAAAAAATTTGTGTGAAAGAGACATGTTATTTTTAATTCTTTACTTTGAAAAATATGTTTTTAATGACTCGTTATCAGATTAATTCCTAAACACAATTTCAGATTTAAAAATCAGATAATCGAATACCTCATCAAGCGTGACTCAAGCCAATAAGCAACAAAAAAGCCCCATTCAAATTGAATGAGGCCTATTTATCGCCATTTGCAAATTAACTTTATGCAGAACGGCCTTGAATACCAATGCGATGTTACTCAAATAAATTAAGTAACACCCCATCAAAACTAGTCAGTAAAGATTACACGAGCAATCGCTTTTTTACCTGATTGGATAATACATGTTTTGTTTTCTTTAACCGAATAGTCAGCACCAACCACTTCCCAATCAACTTTTACTGCACCACGTGCAACAGCATCTTTGGCTTGCGCAGCATTTTTAGTCAGACCAGCTGTACGTAAGATTGAGGCAATAAAAATCTCACCACCAAACTCAGCACGTGAAATAGTCACTTCAGGTGTATCTTCTGGCACTTCACCTTCGGTAATTACGTTACCCGCACCTTTGTGTGCATTAGCTGCAGCTTCAGCACCATGGAAACGTTCAACCAATTCGAGTGCTAAAATGATTTTGACCTCTTGTGGATTACGACCATCTTGTATTTCTTGCAACAAGACATCGATCTCATCCATAGATTTGAAGCTAAGAAGTTCAAAATAACGTGGAATCAAGCTATCTGGCATAGATAGAATTTTTTGATACATAGCACCAGGAGCGTCAAATACACCAATATAGTTGCCCAAAGATTTAGACATTTTATTGACGCCATCTAAACCTTCAAGAATAGGTACAGTAATACATACTTGAGATTCTTGGCCATAACGACTTTGAAGTGTACGTCCCATTAACAAGTTAAAGGTTTGGTCAGTACCCCCCATCTCTACGTCTGCTTCAAGCGCAATAGAGTCATAACCTTGTACTAATGGATATAAAAACTCATGAATCGCAATCGGTTGTTGACTCTTATAACGTTTAGTAAAGTCATCACGTTCTAACATACGTGAAACCGTTTGCTGACTTGCCAATTGAATTAAATCGGCAGCTGAACGCTCATTAAACCATTCAGAGTTAAAACGTACTTTGGTTTTATTTGGATCAAGAATTTTGAAAACTTGTTCCTGATACGTTTTAGCATTTGCAATGACTTGATCACGTGACAACGGTGGGCGTGTCGCGCTCTTACCTGATGGGTCACCGATCATTGCTGTATAGTCACCGATCAAAAAAGTCACTTCATGGCCTAGATCTTGAAAGGTTTTCAGTTTATTAATAAGAACTGTATGACCAAAATGTAGATCAGGCGCAGTCGGGTCAAAACCCGCTTTAATTTTTAGAGGACGGTTTTCCTTGAGTTTCTTAAGTAGATCCTCTTCAGAAATAATTTCGTGGGTGCCTCGCTGGATGAGGGCAAGTTGTTCTTCAGCCGGCAGAAAATTTGACATCAAAAAGTCCAAACAGGTAGGTTATTCAATTTCTACGATATACTAACACTTTTTCAGCACAATGCAGGCGAGTATTCATATGAGTGCAATCTATATTGGTGTAATGACGGGGACCAGCATGGATGGCGTCGACATTGTGGCCGCATCTTTTCACCCCCTAACAATTCATGCAACATTAACGCTCTCATTTGAACCAAGTCTACGCGATGAACTCATGGCTCTCACTCTACCAAGTGACAATGAAATTGATCGCATGGGTAAGGCTGACGTGGCTTTGGCGCAAATGATTGGTCATGGCATTAACCAATTGATTGTAGAGAATCAACTCAACCGTGCTGAAATTAAGGCCATTGGTTCACATGGACAGACCATTCGTCACCGCCCTGAACATGGTTTCAGTTTACAAATTGGTGACCCAAATATTATTACTGAAATCACCAAAATCCCTGTTGTTTCTGATTTTCGTCGTCGTGATTTAGCAGCTGGTGGCCAAGGTGCGCCATTAGTACCTGCATTTCACCAGGATGTGTTCCAGCACCCAAGTAAACACCGAGTCATTCTCAATCTGGGTGGCATTGCCAATGTCAGTATTTTACCCGCAGGAAAAGTGGATGAGGTTTATGGCTTTGACACAGGTCCAGCAAATATTCTGATGGATGCATGGTGCCATCGTTACACAGGCCAACCTTATGATGAGGATGGTCGTTGGGGGGCATATGGTCAACCCATCCGAACTTTACTTGATCGCTTACAATCTCATGAATACTTTTCTAAAGAGCCACCCAAAAGTACTGGTCGTGAAGACTTTAATTTAGAGTGGTTAGATGAACAAATTTTAGATTGGCGTAATGACGTTGAATACGATGAGCTCGAAGACCGTCCTGAAAACGTTCAAGCCACTTTACTCAAACTTACCACCCGTGCCATCAAAAAAGCAATTTATCGCTCCCCACTTGATACAGGTGAAGTCTATGTCTGTGGTGGTGGCGCTTATAATACACAGCTGATGGAACAACTACGTTGGCGCTTACGTAAACATGAATGGACTGTGCAAAGTACGCAAGTACTTGGTATTTCACCAACTTGGGTTGAAGCTACGGCCTTTGCTTGGCTCGCAATGCGTTTTTGTGAACAGCAAAGTGGTAACTTACCTGCAGTAACAGGTGCGACAGGCTTTAGGGTTTTAGGTACGATCTCCGTGGTATAAACACACCCAACAAAAAAGTCCCCAACTGGGGACTTTTTAAAACAGCTCAAGGCTTGCTTAAATCGAGAATGACGACCCGCAACCACAAGTCGTTGTCGCATTTGGGTTATCAATAATAAAACGTGAACCTTCAAGACCTTCAATATAATCTACTTTTGATCCAATCAAGTATTGGTAACTCAATGAATCAACAACCATGGTGACATCACCATTTTCAAATTTAGCATCATCTTCATTGGCTGCATCAGCAAAGTTAAAGCCATAGGAGAAGCCTGAACAACCACCACCTGTCACATAAACGCGCAACATCAGGTCTTGATTGCCTTCGCTATCGCGAAGTTGACGCACTTTTTTTGCTGCATTATCAGTCATTTCAAGAGCTTGGGCATTCATGATGGATCATTCCTCAAACGGTTTAAATCGCAAAGCGTATTCAGAGCAGCAACCGATCAGTCGCTGAGTCAATAGTGTACATCGTAGTATAACATAATCAATTCAGAGTCCGTTACTCAACATTGATCTAAGCTTACAATATACTGTAAGCAGCATTCATTGCACCTCAACAGAAAATCATACATATATTTAGTAAAAACCCATCTTGTCACAGATTTTTTTGCGGCAATCGTACGATATCTATTAAACTAAGCCCATTTGACCATTTACAGTAGTTTAAATCTTCATGATCCAGTTAGAACAACTTTCCATACGTCGCGGTGGACGTGTGTTATTTAAAGACGCATCCATGCAATTACATCCGGGATGGAAAATCGGTTTGACTGGTGTCAATGGTGCGGGTAAATCCACACTATTTTCAGCACTCCTCGGTGGAATCGAATCCGATAGCGGTAGCTTAAGACGTCCTGCGATCTGGACTGTTGCACATATGGCGCAAGAAATTGAAGCGCTGGATATGAAAGCAATTGATTTTGTCCTGTCTGGGGATGAAGAATATTGGCGCATTCAACATCAACTCGACCACCCTGCTGAACTGAGCGATCACGAACTTGCAGAGCTATATAGTCGTTTTGATGAAATCAATGGTTATTCAGCACCTGCTAAAGCCTCTCAGTTGATGGCTGGCCTTGGCTTTTTTGAACATCAATCCCAACTTGATGTTGCCAGTTTTTCAGGTGGTTGGCGTATGCGCCTCAACTTGGCACGTACCCTAATGAGTCGCTCTGATCTACTTTTACTCGACGAACCAACAAACCATTTAGATTTAGATGCGATTTTATGGTTAGAGGATTGGTTAAGTGCGTATCCTGGTACTTTAGTCTTGATTTCCCATGACCGTGATTTCTTAGATGCAATTACTGATCATATTTTACATATTGAAAATCAAGAGTTGACCTTATATACAGGTAATTATTCAACCTTTGAAACTACACGTGCTGAACGACTTGCACAGCATCAACAAGCTTTTGAAAAACAACAAGAAACTCGTGCACATTTACAAAAGTTCATTGACCGATTTAAGGCCAAAGCCACCAAAGCACGTCAGGCACAAAGCCGAATCAAGCAATTAGAACGCATGCAAGAGCTTGCACCTGCTCATGTTGATACCCCGTTCACCTTTAGTTTCCGTGAACCAAGTAAAATGAGCACGCCACTTTTGATCTTAGATCAAGCCGATATCGGTTATGAGACCAAGCTCATTGTAACCAATGTCCAACTTCAAATTACGCCAAACAGTCGTATCGGCCTTTTGGGGATGAATGGTGCTGGTAAATCAACCCTCATTAAATCTTTAGTTGGTGATCTACCCCTATTAAAAGGTACACGCCAAGCTTCAGAACTATTGAACATTGGTTATTTTGCCCAGCATCAAATGGATGCACTTGATGGCAAGGCTAGCCCTATGCTGCAATTGTCACGAATTGCTGATAAAAAAATTAGTGAAGCAACACTACGCGCTTTCCTAGGAAGTTTCGGCTTCAGTGGCGAACGTATGGATACACCGAGTGAAAGTTTTTCAGGTGGCGAACGCGCCCGACTTGCTCTTGCACTCATTGTATGGCGTCGTCCTAATGTGCTTATTTTGGATGAACCAACCAACCATCTAGATTTAGATATGCGTCATGCGCTAACTATGGCATTACAAGACTTTGAAGGTGCGGTTGTATTGGTTTCGCATGAACGCCAATTGATTGCCAGTGTTTGTGATGAACTGATCTTAGTTCATGGTGCACAGGCCAAGAGTTTTGATGGTGATCTACAAGATTATGCACAGTGGTTACGTCAGGCACGTATCGAACTGATGAAAAAAGGACCTGAAACTGCTGTAGTACAATCTTTGGTGGTTGAAAAAACCGTAGTCTCTAAGGTCGATAAGGAAGCACAGCGTAAAGAAGCAGCCCGTCGCCGTGAAATGAGTCGACCTATTCGTAAAAATATTGAAAAATATGAAGCAAAAATCACCACATTACAGCAGCGTCTAGGCCAAATTGAGATTGCACTCGCAGACAGTAGTATTTATGACAGTCAACGCAAAGATGAATTGCTCAAAATCATGAATGAACAAACCCAACTCAATACTGAGCTTAAGCAAATTGAAGAGCAGATGTTTGAATTGATGATTGAACTTGAAGAATTAGAAAGTTCTTTCGAAGACTAGATTGGTAGTTTAACCTCCAAAATCAATACAGTAGCGAATATAACTGTCGCTCATTTTTCCATTAAGCCACACTAAAAAATCAAAGCACAATCTTAGGATTGTGCTTTTTTATTTCTACTTAACAATGATTTTTCAGCCCGTGGAACATATTTAAGTTATTCTAATTAGCAAATTTAGCCCGTAAAAGTACATGGTTTCACTCTATTTTCTCGGCATTGCAAACACCAAGATGAAGTAAAACTTATCCACAGAGCTAAGGGTTAAGCAAATCCCTGTAATTTAAATTCAAAAGCTGCTTTTACATTAGAAAAGTTATCCACAAAAATCACATACAAGGTTTGAATTTAAAAGGATTGCAAGCAATAACACAAGTGCTTTAAATTCAAAATTTGAGCAGATAAACTGTGGATAAATCAGACTTAATTAAAGCTTTTTATTCATGTAAAATTGGTTTTTTTTGGCAAAATCGAAGCTCAATCAACTGCCAAGACTGCTCAAATATCCAAGTTTCTTGTATTAAAATAAGGTTTTCATGCGGTTTTAAACGAACAATACAGCGATCCATCGTTGAATTAAACTCAAATTCTTCAATCTCTATAGATGGCTTTTGTGGCTTCCAAACTGAGTTTTTAACGGCGTGTGCAATTTGTTCATAGCGATTAATATTGCTCTCAACGATGCCTTTAGCCTCGTACACAATGTGCAAATCAGGATGCTCATGATGCTGTAATTGCTCACTATCCCCTCGGTAATAAGCATCACTCCAAGCAGTTCTTGATTGTTCTAATAAGTCTTGCATGGTCAGCTCCCCGATGTTTTTATGATATTTCACCACTGAATATTGATCAATTAAACATCAAATTAGGATTAAAACCAATAAAAAAAGCACTCCAAAGAGTGCATTTTTTAGATCATTTTGTAAACAAAATCATTAAGCTATAGGCTTAAGCATCCACATCTGCATTCAGCGCATTTTCCTCAATAAAGGCTCGACGTGGTTCCACATCATCTCCCATGAGGCATGAGAACATGCGATCTGCTTCAATTACATCATCAATAGTGACTTGCAACATATTACGGTTCTCTGGGTCCATTGTGGTTTCCCAAAGCTGCTCTGCGTTCATCTCACCCAAGCCTTTATAGCGCTGGATCATCATACCGCGTCTAGAATCAGTCACAATGTGCTGCCAAACCTGATGGAACGTAGAAACGTTAATTTTACGCTCACCTTTTTGCAGATAAGCGCCTTGTTCCAATAGATTTAACCAACTTTGTGAATTTTGCAGCAAGCGCTTATATTCACCCGATGTTAAAAGACCATTATCGAGCAAGAAATGCTGCGGTAAATTGTGCACATAAATGGTGATACGTGGCCAGAAATGTTGTGATTTCTCACCATTAGCATGTTCTTTTTCAAATGATTCAAGACTAATTTCAGGACGTAAACTCGGCTGTAAAGTAGCTACTTTTTCGCTTAATTGTTCTGCCCATTGCTGCACATAGTCTTGATCCTCATTACGATCAACTTTAAATGCTTCAAGCTGCTGTAATGCCTCTAGTACACTGGCAGGATAACGTAAACTTAAACGCTGCATACTCTTTTGTACGCTTTGATAGTCACCAATGACTCGTGCAAGTGCCTCACCACGGATTGCAGGTGCTTCAGCACTAATATGCAACTCTAGCTCATCAATTGCATTTGAAATCAAGTAGGTATCAAGTGCGTCATTGTCTTTAATGTATTGCTCTTGCTTGCCTTTTTTCAATTTATAGAGCGGTGGCTGTGCAATATAAATATGGCCTCGCTCGACCAATTCCGGCATTTGACGGAAGAAGAAAGTTAAAAGCAGTGTACGAATATGTGAACCATCCACGTCCGCATCGGTCATGATAATGATTTTGTGATAACGCAATTTATCAGGATTGTATTCTTCACGACCAATACCACAGCCTAAAGCAGTAATCAAAGTACCCACTTCAGCAGATGAAATCATCTTGTCAAAACGTGCACGTTCTACGTTTAAGATCTTACCTTTCAGCGGCAAAATTGCCTGCATCTTACGGTTACGACCTTGTTTAGCAGAACCACCAGCAGAGTCACCCTCGACAAGATAAAGTTCAGATAGTGCTGGATCTTTTTCCTGACAATCGGCCAGTTTACCTGGTAGACCTGCGATATCTAAGGCGCTTTTACGACGTGTCATTTCACGTGCTTTACGTGCTGCATCTCGCGCACGTGCTGCATCGATAATTTTTCCAGCAATCGATTTCGCTGCAGTTGGGTTTTCAAGCAAATATTCAGAAAATGCCTTGTTCATTGCCTGCTCAACCGCAGTTTTCACTTCACTTGAAACCAACTTTTCTTTGGTTTGTGAAGAGAACTTAGGATCTGGCACTTTCACAGAAATAATTGCTGTTAAGCCTTCACGAGCATCATCACCAGAAACGTTAACCTTTTCTTTCTTAAGAATGTTTTCGCTTTCAAGATATTGATTTAAGCCACGAGTCAATGCAGCACGGAAACCTGCCAAGTGTGTTCCACCATCTTTTTGTGGAATGTTATTGGTAAAGCAACGCACATTTTCCTGATAGCTATCGTTCCACTGTAAAGC
Source organism: Acinetobacter rudis (assembly GCF_000829675.1). Classification (GTDB taxonomy): domain Bacteria; phylum Pseudomonadota; class Gammaproteobacteria; order Pseudomonadales; family Moraxellaceae; genus Acinetobacter; species Acinetobacter rudis. Next base: position 119,917 of record NZ_BBRX01000019.1, on the reverse strand, counting down.
AACTTCAACCATGATGCCCTGATCGCTGTCTGCAGTGAAATGGAAAATCTCATTGAGGTGGGTTTTGCCTTGGTTCATATACTTAACGAACTCAGACAAACCGCCTTCGTAGTCATAGATATGTTCTAAAGCAACACGCTCATCACGAAGTACAATTCGTACGCCAGCGTTTAAAAAAGACAGTTCGCGTAAACGACGTGCCAAAATATCGACATTAAAGATGGTTTGACTGAACGTTTCAGCACTTGGCCAAAAACGCACTGTAGTACCTGTAGTTTCAGTTGTACCGACAACTTTCAACGGATATACAGAATCACCATGACAGTATTCTTGTTGATGAATCTGTCCAGCACGGTGAATCGTTAACTCAAGCTTGCTTGAAAGCGCGTTAACAACAGATACCCCTACACCATGTAGACCACCTGAAACTTTATAACTGTTGTCATCAAACTTACCGCCTGCATGCAAGATCGTTAAAATCACTTCTGCAGCAGATACCCCTTCTTCAGGGTGAATGTCAGTTGGGATCCCGCGCCCATTGTCCGATACGCTAACAGACTCATCGGCATGAATAGTGACGATAATCTCATCACAGTGTCCTGCCAACGCTTCATCGATAGCATTATCGACAACCTCAAAGACCATATGATGTAAACCAGTACCATCATCAGTATCACCGATATACATTCCTGGACGTTTACGAACAGCGTCTAAACCACGTAATACTTTGATACTAGAGGAATCATAAGCCTTATCGTTGGTCTGTTCTGTTTGAGAAGCAACTTGATCTTCTGAACTCATGGTTTCTCCCTAGTTAAAAAAAATGGGCCTAAGCAAAAATATAAAAAATTAGAAATCATACGACCTCAGCACAAACCTGACCTTGATCGACTCGAAATAATCGATAAGAAATAGATAAATCTTGAAGATGATTTTTAACGATCTCATGATCTAAGGTGGTCATAAAAACTTGGCTACCAAGTTGGCTTAATCGCTTAATCAATCGTTGTTGTGCACTTAAATCTAACTCTGCGGTTACATCATCTAATAGTACCACAGTTTCCTTATTACAGGCATGTAGCATTGCGATCTGAGAGAGTTTAAGTGCTAAAATTAATAACTTTTTCTGACCACGCGACAGGATCACACTCGCATCTCCTGTTGCAGCCTTTAAACGCAAATCTGCGCGATGTGGACCATACTCTGTATAGCGTCGTTCCACATCTTTTTGGTGGTAATAATTTAAGTCATGTAACAGACCTTGTTCCACGTGGAAACCTGGAACATATTCCAACTCAATTTCAATATTGGGAAGCAACTGTTGAAGATCCTGCTGAATAAAACCTTTCCACTGTTCCACGATATCTAAACGATAGAGATGCAAAATTTCACCATATTGGCTCAATAATGCATTCCAAGGTGCCAAAGTCTCTATTGATACATTACGCTGCGACTTCAATAAACTATTTCGCTGTTTTAACGCTCGATTATATAGCTGCCAAGCAGGGTAAAAATCTGGCTCCACGTGAAACATTAACCAATCTAAAATTTGGCGACGTGGTTTTGCACCATGATCAATAATATCGGTACTCAATGGATCTAGATGCTGTAAAGGCAAAATTTTGGCTAATTGGCCTTGAGTTGCTAAGGCATCACCATTGACCTTGATCAACTGCTCTCCCGTACTCAGCTTTTGCATACCAATTTTTTCATGACTGGATTGAGCAAAAACCACAGCGTCAGCAGATTGATGTTTGATATAGTTTTTGGGTATATGTGTACGAAAAGAACGGCCTGTGGCCAAAAGATGGATGGCTTCAAGGATAGAAGTCTTCCCTGAGCCATTTTCACCATAAAAGACATTAAATGGTTGTAACTCTTGCAAAACAACCATTTCTAAATTTCTAATTCGTTGAATATTTAAACGCGTAATCTGCATATGGAGCGCTTATCATTCAAAAGGAGAAAAAATGAATTAGACACGCATTGGCATCACAACATAAACTTGGTTTTGTTGTGAAGGATCTTGAACCAATACGGATTGATTCGCCTCTGTCATTGTCATAGAAACATCATCACCATCCAGCACATTGAGTACATCTAAAACATATTGTGCGTTAAATGACATTTCCAAAGATGAATGCGCAAATTGAATCGCGAGATCTTCAATTGCTTCGTCTTGTTCTGGGTTATTGGCACGTAACTGTAGTGAATCTGCATCAAAGTTTAAAAATACACCACGTAACTTCTCATTACTTAAAATAGCAACACGTTGTAGCGATTGTTTAAATACATCATGCTGAACCAAGGCAACTTTGTCACCGCCACGTGGAATAACACGGCGATAATCTGGGAATTTTCCATCGATTAACTTGGTGGTAAATCTTACTGTAATCTCTTGTGCATCTTTATCACGGCGTGGCGTGCTAATCGTCACATTGAGCAACTCACGACCAATCATTAAGCTCAACTGATGATCTTCAACACTCAATAAACGCTGTAATTCAGCAACAGCTTTACGTGGAACAATCGCTTGAGTCGACTGTGCAGTTGTTGAGTGCGTTTGTGTTTCACATAAAGCAAGACGGTGACCATCTGTTGTTACTGCACGTAGTTGATTTTCTTCAACTTCTAACAGAGTTCCAGTGAGGTAAAAACGAACATCTTGTACAGCCATAGCAAAAGCTGTTTTTTCAAATAAACGCTTGAGCTCACGTTCAGTCACTTGAACTTGAGTACCCTGATGATTTTCATTACTGAGTAATGGATAATCCTCTGCAGGTAATGTTCCAAGTACAAAACGACTGTTACCAGACTTTAAAATGCAACGTTGATCTTCAGTGATCTGTAAATCGATCAAAGCTGCTGAAGGTAAAGACTTACAAATATCCATTAACTTACGGGCTGGAACAGTGCTTTCGCCTGCAGCCAAACACGCCCCTTCTGCCAATGTAGTACTTGCAACGAGCTCAACTTCTGAATCAGAACCCGTAATGGTCAAGCTCTGAGCCGTAGTCTGAATCTTCACGTTTGAAAGAATGTTTAAAGTATGGCGACGTTCTACTGCTCCAGCCACAAGTGACAAAACATTGAGTAGGTTTTCTTTCGCTATTTTCAAACGCACGGTGCAATTCCTTAAAATCTGAGAGACTGATTTGATTAAATTTAGTTTTTAGCTGTGTACTATGCTGTAGATTATACTGCATTGCAACACTTGAGATATTTCAATTGTTAACTTTGTAGCAAGCGCATCAAGTTCTTATAATCCTCATTAAAAATCGGATCTTCTTCGCACAAACTTTGAACTTTATCACAGGCATGCATGACTGTACTGTGATCTCGCCCGCCAAAAGCCATACCGATTTCAGGAAAGCTATCACCTGTGAGTTCACGTGACAGCCCCATAGCCATTTGTCTTGGACGAGCATAAATTCGGGTACGTTTAGGGCCTACTAACTCTTTTAATGGAATTCTAAAGTATTCACTTACTACGCGCTGGATGTTTTCTGTACTGATTGTGCGTGCTCGAATAGCCAAAACATCTTTAAGCGACTCACGAACCACGTCCAAATCAATTGCAGCGCCTTTAAAACGGGAAATCGCAACCACTTTGTTGAGTGCGCCTTCCAATTCTCGTACGTTTGCAACAACTTGTTGTGCAATAAACAAAGCACAATTACGTGGTAAATCGATCTGATTACTTTCAGCTTTTTTCAATAAAATTTCGATACGCGTTTCTAAATCTGGTGGTTCAACACCCACAGAAAGTCCCCAAGAAAAACGTGAAACCAAACGTGGGTCTAGCTCAGTTAACTCTTTAGGGTAACGATCAGATGTCAAAATAATCTGTTTAGATTCATCCAATAAGGCGTTAAAAGTATAGAAGAACTCAACCAAGCTTGCTTCTTTACCCGCCAGTAAATGAATATCATCCACAAGTAATAGATCTAATGAACGACAATTTTTCTTAAACTCTTCCACTTTTCCTTTTTGTAAGGAGCTCACAAAGTCTTGTACAAAACTTTCAGCAGTCATATACATAACGCGAGCATTTGGCTTAGCTTGTAATAAAGCATTGCCGACAGCTTGCATTAAGTGAGTTTTACCTAGACCTGTTGGCCCATATAAAAATAATGGATTATGTTGTGGTTCACCCAATTGGGTCAAAACTTTACGTGAAGTCTCCGCCGCCATTTGGTTCGAACGACCTTCCACAAATAATGCAAATGTAAAAAGTGGGTTTAACTGACGTTTTTTTGAATTCTTAGTCGCCACACTCTCAACATCTTTGCTTTCTTTTCTTGCTTTGGGTGGCGCTATATTTGCTGGTGTTGAACTCAGCGCAGATGTAGTCGTTGCAGGTTGTTCTGCTGCAGACAAAATTGCACCTGGTCTTGAGTCGACCATGATTTCGACTTTTTTGACTCTTCCCTCAGAAAGTTGTTCAGCCAAAATAGAAATTAACTCTAGATGATGCTCTTGAATATAGCGAGTCCAATATGGATTGGGCGCATATAACTTCAAGGTATTATCGATCTCTTCAGCCACAAGAGGTCGAATCCACATTGCATAGACATTATCAGAGAGCTCTTGTCGCAAGCGAGTTAAGCAATCAGTCCAAAGCATGTGAGCCCCCTATCTATGACTATTTTAAATTTAAAAAGAACACCCCAGCACATAGGGGGTCGCCATTCTAACCAAGTTATCAACAGAAGTCATGGTCAATTCAGACCATTTCGGTCAAAAAATATGCCTACGCACCAATATTCTGAATTTAAATTCATTTATGGATAACTGAAGTTAAACCCTGTGGATAAAATATACCACCAAGTTATCCACAATTTGTCAAATTAAAGATAACACAGATATCAACAGGATAAGATATTGATAATAAATTAAAAAAACTCGATTTCCACAGAAAAACCGTGCCCTAATAATAATAATCTTAAATTTATAAATTTGAATTTATTTATAAGAGAAGCTCGATCTGTGGATAACTTAAGCACAAACTTTAAATTCAAAATGAATTCAAAAAAACTAAAAATATTTCAGGTTTAACACCAACCCCTGTGCATAACTCTATTGATAACCTTGGGGGTAAGTTGGCTTTGCACTATAAAACAATTGCTTAGTGTGTGTATAGTTGTTTAAAGCTAAAATTTTCTTTTTTTCTGTTGATAGATTCCAATCTGAGTAATTTTTTAAAAATATCGATAAAAAAGCATTTATTGGTGGTTTAAAAGCATTTTGGGTTGACAGAACAAACAATGCGCAATAAACTCGCGAACCTTTATAGAATTGATCATTTGGGAGTTTCGATATGAAACGTACATTTCAACCGTCTGAATTAAAGCGTAAGCGTGTTCATGGTTTTCGTGCTCGTATGGCTACTAAAGCAGGTCGTCAAGTTTTAGCTCGCCGTCGTGCAAAAGGTCGTCATAGCTTAACTGTTTAATTAAACAGTTAGGTTTAGCGTCTTGGGTGTTATGCCACTTTATAGTTTCGGTACAGAGCGTCGTTTGCGCTGTGCTGCTGACTTCAAAGGTGTATTTGATGGTGCGCTTTTAAAAGTGCATCAACCCCATTTTTTATTTCTTGCAACGATCAATAAACAACCAAACAGCCGTTTGGGTTTAGTTGTTGCTAAGAAAAAAGTGCGCCGTGCGCATGAAAGAAATCGAATAAAACGTCTGGCTCGTGAAAGTTTTCGCTTGAATCAACAACATATTGATATGCTAGATATTGTAGTCATGCCTAAAGTGGGAATAGAGACTATTTCCAATGCTGAGTTACATCAGCAGTTACAAATGGCATGGTTGAAATTACAGCGTCTTGCTAAAAAGCACCATAATATAGCTACTTCTTTACCCAACAATTAGGGTTGACCAATGGTTCGCATTTTGCATTGGCTCATTCGCTTTTATCAAATCGTGATTAGTCCACAATTAGGACCACGTTGTCGTTATATCCCGACCTGTTCTCAATATTCATTAGAAGCAATCCAGATCCATGGGGCTGCTAAGGGAAGTTGGCTCGCTGCTAAGCGCCTATGTCGTTGTCATCCTTGGGGGGGATCTGGTTATGATCCAGTGCCTCAAAAAGCAATTCGTTTTATTTCATTTAAGCAAATAGATTCTCAAACGCTTCATGTTACTGTACCCTTGCGTGAACGTTTTTCGAACCAAAATCACTCTAACCATTTGGGGTAATGAACATGCAACAATGGGCCAGGTTTGCGATCCTCGGGGCCATGCTAGTCACCGCATATTTGCTCATATTGGCTTGGCAAAAAGATTATGGTCATGATAGTAACAAGAAAGTTGAAACGCCAGCTGCTGTTGTTGCTCATGATGTATCTGCCGATCTGCCAAACGCGCAATCAACTGCTGCGAATAGCGATATCCCTCAAGCAAATATAGCTGCGCAACCAAACACAGCTGCACCTGCTGCAGTCACTCAACAGCTCATCTCGGTAGAGACTGACCTTTATCACCTTTGGATCAATCCTAAAGGTGGTGATATTGTACGCATTGAATTATTAACGCATGACAAAAATAAAGACAGTGAACTGCCTTTTGTAATGCTTGAAAGTGATCCACAACGTACTTACGTCGCACAATCTGGCTTAATTGGTTTAAATGGACCAGATGGTAGTCGTGCTGGTCGTCCGAATTTTGAGGTTGAAAAAACCAACTTTAGTCTTGCTGATGTAAAAGTTCAAAAAGATAAAGATGGTAAAGACATTAAAGTTTTAACAGTACCAATGGTCTACAAGACTGCTGATGGTGTTGAAATTATTAAAAGCTACAAGTTCACTCCAGGTACTTACCCTATTAATGTAAGTTATCAGGTTGTTAACCGTAGTACTCAACCTTGGCAGGGTCAAATGTTTGGTCAAATCAAACGTGACAACTCTGAAGACCCAGGTAAGTCGGATCAAGGTATCTTTACGCTAGGCACTTTCTTGGGCGGCGCGTGGGGAACACCTGATGAGCATTACAATAAATTGAAGTTTGATAACTTCAATGAAGAAAAGCTCAATGTAGAAACGCAAAAGGGTTGGGTTGCTGTAGTTCAACACTATTTTGTAAGTGCTTGGATTCCTGGTGATTTTGGTAATAAACCAGTCAAATTGGAATCACGTAAGTCTGCAGATGGCATGAATATTATTGGTTTCACTTCACCAACAATCAATGTGCCGTCGGGTAAAGCGATTACTGTTGATGCGACATTCTATTCAGGTCCTAAAGTTCAATCAGAATTAAAAGATCTAGCTGATGGTTTAAACCAAACTGTTGACTATGGTTGGTTATGGCCAATTGCGAAGCTTTTGTTTATGGGCTTGCAATTCTTCCATAACATCGTGGGCAACTGGGGCTGGTCAATTATTTTATTGACGATCTTGGTTAAATTGATCTTGTGGCCGTTGTCATCGAAAAGCTATCGCTCTATGGCGAAAATGCGCGTGATTGCACCAGAGATGCAACGTATGAAAGAAGAGTTCGGTGAAGACCGTATGCGCTTCTCTCAAGAAATGATGGCACTTTACAAGCGTGAACAAGTTAATCCACTTTCTGGTTGCTTGCCATTATTGCTACAAATGCCGATTTTCTTAGCATTGTATTGGGTATTGATGGAAAGTGTGGAATTACGCCATGCACCATGGATGCTATGGATTCAAGACTTGTCGGCGATGGATCCTTGGTTTATCTTGCCATTACTCATGGGTGTGACGATGTTTGTTCAACAGATGTTGAACCCACAACCTGCTGATCCAATGCAAGCTAAAGTATTCAAAATCATGCCAATTATGTTTACAGTATTTATGCTGTTCTTCCCTGCTGGCTTGGTTTTATACTGGATCGTCAACAACTCGATCACGATTTTACAACAAGGCTTTATTAACAAAAGCGTTGAGCGTGACCGTTTGAAAAAAGAGACAACATCAGCCAATTAGTCCAGACTGAATAGCTGAATAAATCCGCTTAAGATGGTAATCTTAGGCGGATTTTTTTTATTTAAACTTTGAGATGATCATGAGCACTTTTGCGCCCCAAACCACTATCGCTGCGATTGCGACTCCTCCTGGCCGTGGTGGGGTGGGTGTAATTCGTCTGTCTGGAAGTAAAGCGTATGCAATCGCAGAAGCGTTGAGTGAGAAAGCTTTACCCAAAGCACGCATGGCTGGGTTTCGACAGTTCTATGATGCTGAACATCAGGTGATGGATGAAGGCTTATTAATTTGTTTTCCAAATCCCAACTCCTTTACAGGTGAAGATGTTGTCGAAATCCAAGGCCATGGTGGCCCTGTGATTCAAAATGCAATTTTAGCTCGTCTGCTGGAACTCGGTGCTACGGCTGCAAAAGCCGGTGAGTTTTCGATGCGTGCTTTTGAGAATGGAAAAATGGATTTGGTGCAGGCAGAAGCGATTGCCGACTTAATCGATGCCAGCTCACAAGCTGCTGCACGATCTGCAGTACGCTCCCTTCAAGGTGCTTTTTCTCATAAGGTCAATCAGGTCTTGGAAAGGCTGATTCATTTGCGTTTACATGTAGAAGCTGCGATTGATTTTCCAGAAGAAGAAATCGATTTTCTTGCAGATGGTAAAATTTTAGCTTTACTTGAAGAAGTACAGCAATCAGTCACACAAGTACAAACTTCAGCACGACAAGGCCAGCTATTGCGTGAGGGTTTACAGGTCGTGATCGCAGGTAAACCCAATGCAGGTAAATCAAGTTTATTAAATGCCTTGGCAGGTGTGGAACGTGCCATTGTGACAGATATTGCAGGAACGACACGTGATGTCCTCCATGAAAAAATCAGTTTAAATGGTATGCCGATGACTCTGACCGATACGGCAGGCCTACGTGAAACTGGCGATGTGGTTGAACGAGAAGGTATTCGCCGCGCAATTAAAGAAATTGAACAAGCTGATCTGCTGCTCTTGGTCTACGACTTGAGTCAAGGTGAAGATCCTTTGACTTTGGCACAGCGTTATTTTGCTGAGCATATTGATGCTAAACGGTTAATTTTAATTGGTAATAAATGTGATTTAAGTGGGCATGCAGCTGGGCTTAGGGACTATCAGGGCTTTAGGCACAGTCAAGTTTCGGCTCGTCAGCAACAGGGTATTGAAACGCTCATAGAGGCGATTACAGCGCATGCAGGCTTCCAGCCTGAGGAAGACACCTTTATCGCGCGAACACGCCATCTGGATGCAATGAAGCGCACTCAGCATTACTTGGCTGAGGCACACGAGCAGCTCACTGTGTTTCATGCAGGTGAGTTGGTGGCTGAGTCATTGCGTTTGGCACAAAATGCCTTAGGTGAGATCACAGGTGATTTTAGTGCAGATGATTTGCTGGGTAAGATCTTTGGTTCGTTCTGTATTGGAAAGTGATGTAACTCATCCAATCAATTCACCCCTCCTCTTCATCTACTGAAGAAAGCTTAATATTGATGAGAGCTTTAGTTTTTCACTAAAGCTCTTTGTACACTAAGCTCAAACCGTGTATTGGGCTTGCCAAGTGGCTTGATCGATACAACTGAGGTGCTCGATACGGTGTTCATCGACGAGTTCGATGTACTGTAATTCAGTACTGTGGTCATAGCGGAAACCGCATTTTTCTTGAGCGACTTTTGATTGTGAATTGCCATCAAAATAGCCACACCAGAGCATGGTCATTTTTGCGTTTTCAAATGCGTAACGCATAACTTCACGAATTGCCTCAGGGATAAGTCCTTTACCCCAGTGCGGTACTCCAATCCAGTAAGCAAGCTCACCTTCATGTTCTGGTAGGTCAAAATTACTTTTTTCACCGATCAATAAGCCAATACAACCAACGACTTGTCCGGTTTCTTTAAGTTCAACAGCAAAGACGTGGTCTTGTTGAAATACATTTTTGATGATTTCAGCACTTTCTTCTACGCTTTGATGTACTGGCCAACCTGCGATAGGGCCAACTCGTGGGTCTTTGGCATATAAATATAAATCTTCAGCGTCTGTGAGTTGCCAAGGGCGTAAAACAAGACGTTCTGTGGTTAATGTCTGTGACATAAGTTTTGCTCTCATTAAAATGATGATGAAGATCCACTCAAATATGGATCACGACATTGTTGTGGGGAATGTGTGTATTTTAGGGTCACCTTTTGTACTGGAGTGAGAGCAAAAACTCGGTATAATCGGTAATTATTAAAAGAAATTAATATTTATTTTGACCTAAATAGGGAATAATCCGTCAATATGGAAAGTAATATGCGGGCCACCTTGCAGCAGATGTCTCAAGACCATACTGCAATCGTCTTAGGGCAAAGTGATTTTCAGGAGAGTCTAGGTTATCCATTGCCTCTTAGTTATTTGGTGATTTTGATTTGTCATCAGGGGAGTGCCTTGATCAATATCAATATGCAAACATACACAGTGAAAGCACATGATGTGGTGGTGTTATCAGATGATTCATTTGCTTTGGTTTTAAAGAAGTCTAGACAGTTCAAAGTTACATATTGTCTTATTGATCGTAGTTTGGCGGCTGATATTGCTTTTCAGTTACCCCATCAATTGTTTGCGTTTTTACGAGATGTACCACGGTTACGTATCGATCAAGATCATTATGTGTGGTTGGATTTATGGTTACAGCAATGCAATCTTATTGATCAAGAAGCTCATGCATATCGTATGTTGATGTTAAAAAATCACTTACAGAATTTTTTTCTACAAATTACAGCGCATATGCCTACAGCCTTGCAACGTAAGGCCCAACAGTTTAGTCGCCAGGAACAGCTTTGTTGGCGTTTTTGGAAACTCTTACAACAACAGAGTAAACAGCAACGTAGTGTCAGTTATTATGCGGAGCAGTTGGCGATTACACCGTTTTATCTTTCACAAATCTGCAAAACCATCTTTAATGATTCGCCTAAGGATTTGATTTACCGTCAGGTGATTTTAGAAATCAAGGCGCTGCTCAGTACCACTGAACAAAGTATCGAGAGTATTGCTGATCAGATGAATTTTGTTGATCCATCTTATTTAAATCGTTTTTTTAAACGTCAGACAGGTTTGTCTTTAAGTCAATATCGTAAGCAATGCGGGTCCTGACTTTTAGGCAGTAAAGACCCCATAATAAAGTAAATAAAAACTAATAAATCCCAAGATCGCACTGGTCAGTAAATGCTTGGTCATGAGGTAAATAGCGCAGGTGGCCAGTGCTGCGTAGAGATAGGCATTAGTGAGGATTGGTCTAAACTGCTGTGCATCGTAAAAAATCACAGGGATACACATCGCGGTCAGTAAACAAGGGGCTGAGTAGTGCAACATGCGTTGCAGTATATGCGGTAGTTTTAAACGGATCCGAGGTTCAAGAAAGATATATCGGTTACAAAATACAATGATACTCATCGCTAGAATTAATGCCCAACTCATGTATTTTCTCCTTGATAGTGCTCTAGTCCTACAGCACTGAGCATGCCAACAGCTGCTGCAATCAGTAAGCTGGATTCAACGTGCAAGGCTTTGAGCACCAAACTTGCCACGATGGTGCTAAAGATCGCAACAAGGGTCACCAGACTGTTGGTAAGAGCTAAGATCATTGGAATGAAAATCGCCACGATCGAAAAATCCAAACGATAATGCTGAAAGTTCGGAATGATTTGAGCGAACAATACCCCGATTGCACTCGAAGTGATCCAAAAGAGATAAAAACAGAGCCCTGCACCAAAGAGATAGGCTATAGAGCGTTGTTGACTGGTAGCAGCCAATGCAAATTGTTCATCTGTAAGTAAAAATGCTTGAGCTAAACGGATATACCATACTTGATTTGCAATCGATTGACGCAAATTTAGGGCGTAAATGAGGTGCTGTGTAGTGGTCAGATAGACCGTGATGAGTATAGCTAAGGTACTGGCCCCTGCCATAATGAGTCCAAGACTGACCAGCTGTGCTGTTCCTGCAAAGACCAAGATCGACATTGCGAGCGCTTTATCCCAAGGCAGTCCAGCATGTATAGCCATAGAACCTGCTAAAACTCCCCAAGGGATCACGGTGATTGAAAGGGGCAACATTTGAACTGCGCCTTTCATAAATAATTGCTGCTGTTGCATGAGCGATGATATTTAATGAAGAGTCATGCAGTATGGTCAACATGAGAGTCCATTGACTTGTACGATTTTGCTTAAATACAGTTAAACAAATAGAGTGGTTGAATTTTAAAGATGTAGTCCATTGCGATACTGGCTTGGTGTAATACCCATTGCACGCTTAAAGTGACGGTTAAAGTGGCTTTGGTCGGAGAAACCGCAGTAATGTGCTATATGACTCAGTGGCTCGCCAAACTTCAGTTGGCTTCGGGCATGTTGTAAGCGCACTTGAATCAACCAGTTGTGCGGAGTAAGCCCTACATATTTTTTAAATTGGCGTAAAAAATGCCAAGGGCTTAAGCCCACTAATGTGGCTAAGTCTTGTAGTGAAAAATCCTGAGTGTAATGTGCAGCGATATAATCTTTGGCAAGTAGAATATTTTTTTCAGCATCGAGTAAGGGCTGTCTACTGCCAGGATGTCGTGCATGGCGTTGGATTAAATAAGCCAAGGTTGATAAATACAGTGTTTCTTTGAGTAAAAGATCATGATCTTGTTCTATTAAATTGAGCAGTAACGAAAACTGCTGGGCCAAACCTACATCGTGAACAACAGCATGTGGAAACCACGGTGCTGCACCACGTTCGCCGTGCATTCCTTGTGTCAGCTCTGCTAAAACTTCTGGTGTGGGGTAAATAGCACGATAACGCCACCCTGACTCAACAGCAGATGAGCCAGTATGGATTTCATCTGCATTGACTAAGATCAAATCTCCTTTGGGGGCAACGTGGGTTTGACCATTGCGGTTGAAGGCTTGTGCTCCTTCTTCAATAATGCCAATGCAATAGCCTTCATGCACATGTTTAGAGAACTGCATGTGTTGATAACGTGCTTTAAGGAGCTCTAGACCACCAAGCTCTTGCAAATGTTTATAGTCTGCAAATTCAGTTTTTATTGTACTGCCCTCCCATTCCAACTGGGTTTAGTTTAAAAGCAGTTTTACCCTCGTATAGAACAAAATTGCTATATTTAAGCTGAAGGAGTTACAAAATGACGTCTAAATTGTAAGAGTAGCGCCATACACAGTAGACCCATAAATCCGCAGAAGCTCAGCACACCTAAATTAAAACCACCAAGATCAGATAAAAATCCGACCATTGCAATCGGAAGGATACTTCCCCAATACGCGATAAATAAATAGGTGGCAACGACTGCAGCACGATTTTCAATGTCGGTCATGTGATGGATCAGGGAAAATGCGCCCATGAGGCATAGGCCATGTCCCATTCCTGCGGCAAGGACACTGACAAAGAACAATGAACTCCAGTGTAAGGTCAAGCAAAGGGTCAGTAATGCAAAGCTGAGCAATAACATGATGAGCCCATATTGCAAACTACGTTGCATATGCAAACCTTTAGCAAAAATTTGAACGGACACAGAAGCAAGTAAAATACCACTTACAGTCAAGCCACTGACCAAGGGGCCATGCCAAGCAATGATATCTTTGATAAATGATGGAGCGAGTGAAGCAAATAAGCTAAAAGTTGCAAAGGCCGAAAAAGCCGCAAAACTGGCAATATAAAATTTGGCTTTGTATTGAGCTGCGGGGCGCTCTACATGAGGTGCAATGGAAAATTTTTGTTTTTCGATGCTTGGAAGTTTGACGCTAAACAGACTGATAAAACTAAAACATGCAATGATAATAATTGGGATATAAGGAGTAACCAAAGGGTGTGCTGAAAACTGGGCAATCAGACCGCCTGTAATTGGACCAAGGCCGAAGCCCACACCTGTTAAAACGGCACTGAGCTGTGGTGCTTGAGCTTTAAATGAGTCTGGAATGGTATAAATTAAACCCAGCATGGCAGATGTTGTGATCAGACCAGAGGCAATACCAATAATAAATCGCCCAAAAGCTAAGATGTAAGCATTACTGGCCAGCACAGAAGCGATTAAACCGCAAATTGTAAAGAACAGCCCCACCTGTAATGTCCGAATAATTCCAATACTATTACTGGTACGCCCCAAAAATAATAAAGTACTGAGACAACCCAACATATATGCAATAAAAATATAGCTAATATGGCTTGGAAGCAGTTGCCAAAGCTGTTGATAGAGTGGGTATAGCGGACTGGGTAAGGCGGTACCAATTGTCCCCATACAAAGCGCTAGGCTGATCAGAGCAAATGAACGCCATGATTGATTTTTCATAGATGTGTGTGCTTTAAAGTGGGGAACACGCCAATCTGATAAATCTATGAGATCAGCATTGATATGATGCGATACAAATCAGATTAAAATTGAAACTGACGTGGGTCAAGTTAAAAGTGCTCGCCCAGCACACTTGGCGATGATTTAGTTGTAACGTTTAAAAAGTTTAAGAAACTCTTCTAGTTGTTGCTGATCAATCGCATTGGGGTCGGTAATGACGTGATGCTGTAGATGCATTTCAATGAGTTCATTCATGAGACCATTCAATGCGCCTTTAATCGCTGCAACTTGCTGTAGAACGTCAATACAGTGGTGATCTTCTTGCAGTAAAGACTCTTCAACAGCACGCATTTGTCCTTGTAAGCGTTTGACTCGATTTAAGATTTTCTTATCTTGATGTAAATGACCCATAAATGACCACCTCGAATGGAATACTCCCCCTTATAGTATATTTTTGAATTTGATAATATACTCTGGGGGAGTATATTGAGAGTTCTTCATCATGCAACTACAACCGGTCTCACGTCAACATTCACATCAATTTAATCAAGCTAACTTATTAGCACAAAAGAAAATTTTATATGCTGCTCTACTCACTGGCGGCATGATGTTTTTTGAGATCTGGGGCGGTTGGGTCTTTAATTCGATGGCCTTACTTGCCGATGGTTGGCATATGAGTTCACATATGCTTGCTCTTGGTTTGGCTTATGTTGCTTATCGCGCTGCACAGCATTATGCAGATGATCCACGTTTTAACTTTGGTACATGGAAAATAGAGATTCTTGCGGCATATAGCAGTGCAATTTTATTATTATTGGTGGCAGCATCGATGATCTTTCAATCGATAGAGCGATTAATTCATCCTGTGACTATTCATTATCAGGAAGCAATTCCGATCGCGATTGCAGGGCTTTTGGTGAATTTAATCTGTGCTTGGTTGCTAAAAGATCAACATGCTCACCATCACCATCACCATCACCATCACCATCACCATCACCATCACCATGAGCATGGATCAGGCCAACAACATGCTGATTTAAATCAAAAAGCTGCATTTTTACATGTGGTTGCAGACGCAGTAACTTCTGTTCTAGCCATACTGGCTTTATTCGCTGGAAAATATTTTGGTTGGACTTTTCTAGATGCGCTTTTGGGGATTGTTGGTGCAGTTTTGGTTGCAAAATGGTCTTGGGGACTCATTCGAGAAAGTGGTAAGACTTTAATTGATGCTGAAATGGATGAACCGATTGTTTTAGATATCAAGCAAGCAATAGAACTGTATCCATCAGCCTTGAAATTGACTGATTTGCATGTATGGAAAGTTGCACAAGATAAATTTGCTTGTATTTTGGTCGTTGAGTATACAAAACAACGCGTTCATGCTGATGATTTACGTGCTTATTTAGCTGGCTTTTCACGTGTGGTCCATTTATCTATTGAAATTAACCCACCAGCACAGTTCACAATGGTTTCACGTGGATCAAGTAAAGTCATGTTGCAACGTTAATCCCTTATACACCGATGGTTGATTGCGTTTAAAATACCGATCTGATCCAAATCTCTAAGTTGTGAAGATTATGCTGAAAAAAATGATGGCACTTGCACTGTTATTGGGTGTTAATGTATCTGCTTTTGCGAATGTGGAGCTTGTAAAAACACGTCTGGCTCAGCAGTATCCAAATATTAAACTGACCCATATTAAGCCAACAGAGATGTCAGGCTTATACAGTGCAGTTATGGATAATCAGGTGGTGTATATCAATGAGCAGGCACAATATTTGTTTGTAGGGTCGATGATTCGCCTAAAAGATCATCGAAACCTGACTAAGGATATGGTGTTAGAGAATAATCGTATTGATATGAAAAAACTTGCTTTGCAAGATGCAATTAAAACTGTGAAAGGCAATGGTCAACGTCAATTGGTGGTTTTCTCTGATCCGAATTGTCCATATTGCAAAACTTTGGATGCAAACCTCCAGCAACTCAATAATGTCACGATTTATACTTTTTTATATCCACTTAAAGCGCAGTCGATTATTCCATCTAAGCAAGTATGGTGCTCAGCAAACCCTGCTTTAGCTTGGTCAAATCTAATGCAAAAAGGTATACAGCCGAATGCTGCTGCAAACTGTAGTACCCCCATAGAGCGTAACTTGGCTTTGGGTGAGCAGTTGGCTTTGTTTGGAACACCTGCGATTATTTTTGAAAATGGTCATAAAGTTATGGGTGCCTACCCTGCTGCTGAAATTGAAAAACTGTGGCAAAAAATGGGCTTGTAATATATTGAAATTTAAACGAAATAATAAAAACCCAAGCGATTGATAGCTTGGGTTTTTTGACAACATTTGAAGAATTTGACTGGATTTTTTAAGTTAACTTCGTTTTGTGAAGAAGTGATAAAGCAGCAAGATCACAACAGCGCCAACGATAGAAGCAATAAAGCCAGCAGATGAATTTTCTGCATAGATCCCTAAAAAGCGTCCACCATAGGTCGCAATGACTGAGCCTGCAATCCCTAATAAAGTAGTGACAATGAAACCTGCATTATTATTCCCAGGATAAATAGCTCGTGCAATTAGTCCTGCGATAAAGCCCACAACAATAGCAACAATTAGAGTCCACATATGCTTTTTTCCTTTTGTTTATTTGATGACTTTTTTTAAGGCTAACATAGAAAAACAATTAAATATTGCTGTATTTTTCATCGTAAAGGTACTTTAGAGTAAAGATATCTTGTTATTTTTTGTCAATAAATAATATTTAGTCAGCGATAACCCATGCTGTTGCATGGATTATCGCAATGGATCAGGATTACAAACCAATTTCACCAATAAAAGGTAAATGACGATATTTTTGATCGTAATCAAGGCCATATCCAACGATAAAGCGGTCTTCAACTTCAAAACCTAAGAAGCGAACATCTAAGTCAATCTCACGACGTGATGGTTTGCTCACTAAGGTACAGAGTTCAATTGAATTCGGGCCACGCGTTTTTAAAACTTCCAATACCTTGCTGAGGGTATTGCCTGAATCGATGATATCTTCAACAACAAGTACATCTTTACCGCGAATTTCACCATCAAGATCTTTTAAGATTTTAACTTCACCACTAGAGACAGTAGATCTGCCGTAACTAGAAACAGTCATAAAATCAAGTTCATGTGGTTTAGCGATGCAACGGCACAAATCTGCCATAAAAATTACAGAGCCACGAAGTAGACCAATCAATACCAATTCTTTCTCGCTTTGAGCGTAGTGTGCATTGATCAGTTCACCGAGTTGTTTGACTTTTGCCTGAATTTCTTCAGTAGAAATCATTACACTCATTTCAACAGTCATGGAGGGTTACCTAAGATTTTATTTAAATTAATTTTCTGTTGCGAAAAAACAGAACGATGCCACCAATTTTAAAACATATATGACATGGGCGCAGCTTTTTTTGCCGATACAATCACATCATCATGGTTTTTTTGGCTGATCACCGCGCAAGATTAAACTTGCGGCGATGAGACCAACGATGACGAGTATGGTTTTAGTGTGCTTGGTTGCTGCTGCTTTGGGCGTTTTTTTGTTCATAGGCTTTTTGTCCATAAACATAGGTAGATTGAATATTACGATCATCTCCCATAATCATCAGCGCAAATAATGCATCTTCGATATTTTGGGCACGTTGTTGTCTTAGACGTTGTAAAGCCGTTGCTTGTAGATCGAGAACCACAAAGTCTGCTTCCTTACCTACGTTAAAATTACCAAGCTTATCGTCTAAATCGAGTGCTTGAGCTGCACCTAAAGTTGCATGATAGAGCGCTTCAAAGGCAGAAAGTGACTCACCTTGGAGTTGTTGCACTTTATATGCTTGGTCTAGAGTGTTCAACTGACAGAATGCTGTGCCAGCTCCGATATCCGTTCCTAGGCCAACTTTGACATGTTTTTCCCATGTTTTTTTCAATGGAAATAAACCACTGCCTAGAAATAGATTGGAACTCGGACAGTAGGCTATTGCAGAGTGAGTTTCGTGAAGGCATTGCCATTCTTTGTCTTCTAAATGCACACAATGTGCAAAGACTGAACGCTGGCCAGTTAGGCCATGTTGATGATAGACATCCAAGTAATTTTCATGATCTGGGAAGAGTGATTTAACCCAAGCGATTTCATTTTTATTTTCACTTAAATGAGTGTGTACATATACATCTGGGTATTCGGCTTTTAACTGCCCTGCTTTGGCAAGTTGTTCTGCTGTTGATGTGGGTGCAAAACGAGGTGTAATGGCATAGAGGTGACGGCCTTTACCATGCCATTTTTCAATCAAAGCTTTCGAGTCTGCATAAGCACTTTCAGCTGTATCACAAAGTTCATCTGGAGCATGACGATCCATTAAAACTTTACCTGCAATCAGGCGCATGTGATGACGTTCTGCTGCTTCAAATAAGGCATCTACAGATTGTGGGTGAACAGTACAAAATACGAGCGCCGTGGTTGTACCGTTTTTAAGTAGCTCATGAACAAAAAATGCAGCAATTTGATCGGCATAATCCTTATCTTTAAACTGCATTTCAGTTGGAAAAGTATAAGTATTTAGCCACTCTAGTAGCTGTTCACCATAAGCACCGACCATTTCTGTTTGTGGGAAATGGATATGGCAATCAATCAGTCCAGGGATAATCAGTTGCTCAGGATAATGTTCCACGTGAAGTGCAGCAGGAAGATGCTGTTGGCCTTGTTCCCAAGGACCAAACCATTTGATTTTTCCTTGTTCAGTAATCAATAGCCCATCCTCAATAAAGCGGACTTGGCCATGTATATCGGTACTTTTTTCAACTAAAGACTGAATATCAAGAAAACGGCCACGAACGGCACTCGGAGCAATCACTGCTGACATCAATAGACCCACTAAATTATTTTTTCAGCTGATTGTACCTGATTTGTGTGACACTATGCTGGATTTCCTATGCGAGCAGCGGCATCAATATGCATTCAGACTTTTGTGAATTGTTAGCAGGACATTCGGATTTGATGCAGCGTTTGCAGTACGTGCGACATTTAAAGCCTCAGGCCTATTTGGCTGCAGGCGTGATACGTAACTTGGTTTGGAGTGCGTTACATCAACAACCTTATGAGATCTTTGGAACTGAGATTGATGTAGTGTATTTTGATCAGACTGCTGGCACGACATGGCAACACGAACAACAGCAGTTGACTTCGGCTTTGCAACAGGCATTTCCTGAAAACACATGGGATGTGGTCAATCAGGCTTATGTACATCATTGGTATCGCACTGAGCAAGGTCAACCGATTAAAGCTTATGAATCACTTGAACAGGCACTGGCGACTTGGCCTGAGACTGCAACTGCGATCGCGGTTGCATTAGATAACGATCATCAGTTGAAGATCGTTGCACCTTTTGGCCTAGACGATTTGATGCAGTTAAAACTGCGTTGGAATGATACTTTGGTGAGTTATGCGCTATTTTTACAACGTATACACAGTAAAAGGTTTTTAGAAAAATGGCCCAAACTTAAATTCTAGCTTGGGCCGTGTACGAACAAGGTGATCGTTGAGTACAGCAATACAATGTTATACAGACTGTTTTTTATGATAACGAATGGACAGCCATGTTGTGATCGCTAAAACAATAACGATAAAGCCAAGTGAGATCCAAATAGGCATGTGGAACACATCAAGCAATAACATTTTTGCACCGATGAATACTAAGATAATGCCTAAGCCATAAGGAAGATAATGCATCTTTTCAGCAGCACCTGCTAAAAGGAAGAACATTGCACGTAGGCCCAAGATTGCCATTAAGTTTGCAGTTAATACAATGAATGGGTCGCTAGTGACGGCAAAGATTGCTGGAATAGAGTCAACAGCGAAGATCACATCGGAAGCTTCAACTAAGATCAAAACAAGAAACAGTGGCGTAGCCCACAGCACACCGTTTTGACGGACAAAGAATTTATTGCCTTCTAATTTAGGTGTAATCCGCATATGTTTACGTAACCACTTGAGCATACGCATATCTTCGATGTCTTCATCTCCATCTTGGCCTTTGAAAAATTTGATCCCGGTGTAGACCAAGAACGCGCCAAAAATATAAAGAATCCATGAAAACTCTTGTACAAACCATGCACCAATAAAGATAAAAATGGTCCGTAATATAATCGCACCAAGTACGCCATACAGTAAGATTTTGCGTTGTAATACAGGCGGTATAGCAAAAGCTGCAAAAATCATTAACCAGACAAATACGTTATCAATCGCAAGTGATTTTTCAAGTAAATAACCTGCGATATATTCCATTGTTTTTTGATTAGCAATTGCAACGCCGACAGTGTTTTGTAGGTAGAGCCATAGACCTCCTGCAAAGAGCATCGCGACACTAACCCAAGCAATACTCCAGTACGCTGCTGATTTTATAGAAATAGTTTGGTCTTTTTTGTTTTTAAAACCTAAAAAATCGATGCAGAGCATGA
Source organism: Acinetobacter rudis (assembly GCF_000829675.1). Classification (GTDB taxonomy): domain Bacteria; phylum Pseudomonadota; class Gammaproteobacteria; order Pseudomonadales; family Moraxellaceae; genus Acinetobacter; species Acinetobacter rudis. The sequence continues at coordinate 99,161 of NZ_BBRX01000019.1, read as the reverse complement.
CTGCAACGATAGTAAAAAATCCAATATATAGCCCGATATTGCCGATTGAATCCATAATGTGATCTCCCACATCCGGCAAATGGTCATAAAAAAACCTTGACCTGTTGCCTGATGTTTTAAACATCTGTGCCAACATGATCAAGGTCTTGCCTACATCAATATTGATTCAAATCAAAATGATGCTCAGATACCGACTCCGTAGAGTGTAATGACGATATTCTGACACATAGTGCATCGAGGATGCGGACTATGCTTGGGTGAGGCTACTCCCCTTGTACGAATAGGGTTTTAGAAATCTAGCATTTCTAAATATGCGCAAAGAATTACATATTTAGGAGTAGAGTGCAAATAAAATTTGGGTTTAAATCAAAAACCAAAGTAGTTATTGAATTAAAAGTCAGATATGAGATATCGATAAGTCATTTAAATTAATGGCTAATATTAAAAAAACTACCATTAAAACACATTGTTACAGTTGTTATTTGCTAAAAATATAACTAAATTAATGTGCAATTTATATTTAAATTTTTTTTGATTATCTAATGTGTTATTTAAAATAAAAATGGTTAATATATTTTTGATATCTTCTTTTGATATCACTCATCAGTTAATAAAAGGTGGATAATATGTTAAATAAATTTGATATTAATAAAATAGTCGCTCTTAAGAATAAGTCTAAGTGCCTCACTATCATGACTATTGGTAATAAATAGTATTTTTATATATAGGTAGATAATTAAAATTATCTACTTATATGAAAACTTAATTTACTTAAAAAAGGATTTTTATGAAATTTATATGTGATCCTAATTTTATACAATCAATGTATTTAAAGGGAAATATAAGGGAAAATGTTCTTTCATCTTTAGAGCATGTTTTATATGTGTGTGAAAATGTACTAGATAAAGACACTCATTATAAAATAAAAGAAATAATTGTTTTGTATAGAAAGATAAATTTTTCGAGTGGATTCTTATTTTTTATAATTAAAGAAATCAGCAATGCTATTGAAAAAAAATTGATGGATAGAATAAGTTATTGTTTTAATCTTATCCCACTTTTGATTTTAGAAAATAGAAAAATTTTTATTGCAAATAGTGAGAATCTATCGCCTGAATTATTTGATTTTTATTCAAATATTAAAGATGATGTTTACAGTTTTTCATGTGTTGATGAGTATATGGAGAGTAACAGTGTAATAGATAAATTAGAAAATTCATTTGAAATAATAAAGAAATATGATGATGAACTTTATAAAGAAATATTTACTATTGTAGATGAATTTTTTATTTTTAAATCTAATACTGTAGAAGGTGATGTTGTTTATTCTGGTAGTGACTTCAATAAACTTGGTACGGTTTTTATAAATTATGAAATATTAAAAAAAGAAAATTATTTTATAGTAGACAAGATTATACATGAATCTGCTCATCAAATCCTTTTATCCATTATGACTGTTGATGAAGTTGTTTTGAATAGTGATAATGAAAGATATCCTTCACCATTACGAAAAGAATTAAGAACAATGAATGGTATCTATCATGCCGCTTTTGTTTTATATAGATTATCTGGATTTTTTTATAAAATAGTAAAGAGCAACGATGAAGATAAAGATGCTTATTTAAATTTAACAAAAAACTTAAGGCAATTTAAAAGTTGTTATAAGGTTATTATGGAAAAAGGAAATTTAACAAATCTCGGGAAAAGTATAATAGATAAATGTAATTTATATGTTGAGGATATATTAAATGAAAATTATAGAAACTCTTGATGAGAAAACTATTAAATTAATGAAATCTTTTAATAATGATATCTTAAGACGACTTGAAGAAGATCTTTATCCTATAGCGCCAGCTTTAGTATCTAGATTAGTGAAAAATATATATCAAGATGCTTATCAACGAGAAGTTTTAACCATCCGAGAACGACATATTGCAACTATTTCTGCTTTAGTTGCTATGGGTGGTGCAGAAAGACAACTATCTTTCCAAAGTTTAGCAGCTTATAAACTTGGTTTTACTAGACAAGATATGGAAGAAATTTTAATACAGAATTCGATTTTTTCTGGCTTTACGAGAGCAATGAATGCAGCCGTTATCATTGATGAAACTTGGAGGAAATTTCAAAGTGGGCGAGATAATGAGGCATAAATTTTTCTATTTGTACCAGCTAGCAGATGTTATTTTTACATCTTCTTGTCGTGCTATTGGGATATTACTCGCTTGGGTAATGATCCAACACTATCAATTAAAAATTGAGCTCGGTTGGTTTATTACGGGGGCATGGTTTTCACAGGTTATTGTTCTCATTTTTATGGGGTGGTTCTCAGATCGTTTTGAGAAAATAACGATTCCGATCGTTTGTTCTTTTTTAAGTTTTATTGGTCTTATTGTACTTGAGCTTAGTGGAAGTATCTCAGCGATTGGCCTAGGAAGTATCTATATTAAAAGCGCTTTACTTTGTATCGCGATTCAACCTATTGGTTCGAGTATAATTCCAAATTTGTTTAGCCATGAAAATATCGAAAAAGCTTTTAGAATAAGAGGATTTGTAAATTCAATTAATACTGTTTTAGGTGCAATGATCTCTGGATTTATTATCAATTATTTCACTACTGAACAAACAATTAAGATTTTGACTGCTACAGTTGGAACAGCTTTTATTCTATTTATGATGGTGAAGACCAAAGAAAATATTTTAGCATCAGGTGATTTTGAGGGGTCATTTGCCTTAAAGGCATTATTAAATAACAAGATTGAGCGCGTTCTGGTTGTTGTTTCTGCCCTATCTAATTTTGTGCTTACTCCAACTTTAATGTATATAACACCTATATTAGTTATCGAAAAATATAAATATACTGCATTTGAAATCGGCATTTCAGAAGCTGTATTTGGTTTAGGGATGCTTATAGGAAGTTTGTTTTTGTGTGGGGCCTTCAATAAAAAATTTGGTATTCGCCTAACTACAATTTTGAGCATATTGAGCGTGGTCTTAGGGCTATTATCAATCTTAATTTTAAACCATATATTTGCTTTATTTCTGGGGCTACTTTTTACAGGAATCGGTGTAGTAATGTACAACATTAATACAACTAAGATCCGCTGCTTAGCAACACCTACTCATTTGAGAAATTCTTTTGAATCTTTGTTTTTAGCAGTTTGTATTATTCCGATTCCAGTGGGAGTTGCTGTATCGACTCTATTGGTTGAATCGGGAAAACTAGATCTTTCATTGGCGCTTTTCTCTTTATTAATATTTTTCTCTGCTATCGTAATTTGGCAATTAAAAGACTTTGTCATTTTGACAAATCTTGATGATCAAGAAATTGAAAACTATTATGTAAAACTATACCCCGATGCTTATCCCAATAAGGCTTAGCTTGTTCAATTTATTACAATATATTGTCTGCCAAATTACTCAAACACGGCGTTGCAGGTGTGTGAGGTAATAAGCCAACACCGTTCCTAAGATGGCGATGCTTGCTGCGATCCAACCCATATATTTAAGTCCAAGATCATGCGCGATGCTTGCACCCAGTAATGCCCCTCCCCCGATCCCGACATTATAAAGTGCAGAGAAGATAGCCATAGCGACATCAGTAGCATCCGAAGATAGGTCTAATATCTTAGCGCGTAATGCTAAACTGAGGCTGATCATGGTCATCCCCCAAAATAGTCCAAGCCCTGTGAAAGCATAAATATTTAGGCTAAGTGGTAAAAACAACAGCAGAGAAAGAGCAAGACTCAAACAGCAGACTGGAATCACCAAATGTGGGAAGCGCGGTGCAAGTAAGCCAAATAAGTACGAACCTAAGAAGCCCGCAGCACCATAGATAAATAAAAACTGTGTCGTTTGTGCTGAGCTAAACTGTGCAATATGCAAACTAAAGGGCTCAATATAGCTGTATACCGTGAATTGTGCTGTCACCATGAGGACAGTCAATGCAAAGGCAACCAACAGTGCAGGACGCTGTAGAAACAGTTTGAGGCTATGTAAATTGCCACTGTTTTGGCTCGGCAGTTTAGGTAGTGTTTTAGCAAGTATCAGACAAACAATGGCTGCACAGAGCCCAATGATGGCAAAGCTGTTTCGCCAACCTGAGTACTCACCAATAATCCGTCCTAATGGGATCCCCAAGACCATCGCCATAGCAGTTCCTGTCGACAAGAGACCTAAAGCTTGGAATTGCTTGCCCGCAGGTGCTACACGTACAGCCAGTGATGCTGTAATTGACCAAAATAAAGCATGTGCCAAAGCAATAGCGACACGACTGACAAGTAAAATTTCAAAATTCCAAGCGATATACGATAATGCATGTCCTAAAATAAATAAGCCAAATAGAGCGAATAATAAAAACCGTCGTTCAATGTTTTTGGTCCATAGCATGATGGGCAGTGACATTGAAGCGACAACCCAAGCATAGACCGTGATCATCAGCCCAACATGAGTGCTTGCTAAATTAAAGCTACGGCCAATATCGCTCAGTAATGCGACAGGAACAAATTCGGTCGTATTCACAATAAATGCCGCACAAGCTAAGGCTATGACTGCCAGCCATTGTTGCGTGGTCTGTTGCTGATGGGGTTCGCTGCTCATGAAAAAATTCGACTTGGGAGTACGGATTGAGTGTAGTGAGTATGATGATAACTGTTAAGGTCTTTATATTGATTTAAAAATGCTTTTTAGCAATATATGATATTTTTTAAAAGCTTGTTAGAGTGTGATGAAGACGTTATAAAAAGGTAATCATAAATATGCAATTTCAACATGAAGATCACGCCGAATATGGTCTATTTTTTCTTAATAATTCTGAAGGGCAACGCATCGCAGAGATTCGTTATCAATGGGCTGAACCCCATCGTATTATTGCAGATCATACTTGGGTCGATGATAGCTTGCGTGGTCAAGGTGTAGCACGAAAGTTACTTGATGCGCTGGTTGAATTTGCGCGTGAAAAACAACTTAAAATTACCGCGACATGTTCTTATGTAGTGACAATGTTCCAAAGAGATCAAAGCCTAGCTGATGTGATCGCTTAAGTTCTTAGCAATGTCCTCTCCCCCATTTTTTTGTTTGGGGAGAGGAACATTGTGTATTTAGGCTTTTGCTTGTAATGCTTGCACCAATTTTTGATGTAAACCACCAAATCCGCCATTGGACATAATTACGACAGCATCGCCTGCTTGAGCTTGGTTGACGATGGTATCGATGATCTCATCAAGTTTACGTGCAATGCATGCAGAGTTTGCTGCGGCATCAACCACAGGTTGTAAGTCCCAGTCTAGGCCTTCAGGTTGATACCAAATGACTTGGTCAGCTAAACGTGCAGAATGTGCAAGTTCAGCTTTGTGACTTCCCATACGCATCGTATTTGAGCGTGGTTCGATCACGGCCCAAAGCTTACGTTGTTGTAGGCGTTTACGAGCACCATCTAAAGTGGTGTCGATTGCTGTGGGGTGATGGGCAAAGTCGTCATAAACTTCGATTCCTGCAATTGTGCCAAGCAATTCCATACGACGTTTGACACCACCAAAATTAGATAAGGCGGTACAAGCATCTGCAATTGAAACACCTACATGTTCAGCTGCAGCAATGGTTGCCAGTGCATTGGCGACACTGTGTTGACCAGTCATACTCCACTGTACTTCACCTTGTACTGTGCCATTGTGCAAGACTTTGAAGTGCGTACCATCAATAGCAATAAGTTCTGCACTAAGCTGAGCGTTGTCATCTTGCCCAATACTAGTACGCATTACAGGAGTCCAACAGCCCATGGCCAGCACTTCATCAATATGTGTTTCAGTGATTGGTGCAATAATGCGGCCTTGACTAGGAATAGTACGTACCAAATGGTGGAATTGTTTTTGAATCGCTGCGAGATCATCAAAGATGTCAGCATGGTCAAATTCAAGATTGTTTAAGATGGCAGTTTTGGGGTGGTAATGTACGAATTTAGAGCGTTTATCGAAGAATGCAGAATCGTACTCGTCGGCCTCCACAACAAAATACTGACCCGCCCCTAAGCGCGCACTTTGACTAAAGCCAAGTGGTACACCACCAATCAAGAAGCCTGGTTCAAGCCCTGCTTGATCCAGTACCCAAGCCAACATCGTTGTTGTGGTGGTTTTACCATGTGTACCTGCTACACCAAGGACATGTTTACCTTGTAATACATGATCTGCTAAAAATTGTGGACCAGAAGTATAAGCCAGACCTTGATCAAGTAAATATTCAACGGCATCAATACCACGTTTCATGGCATTACCAACAATCACTAAATCTGGATGTGGTTGTAAATGGCTACGGTCATAGCCTTGCATGAGAGTGATGCCTGCATTTTCCAGTTGTGTGGACATCGGTGGGTAGACGTTTTCATCTGATCCAGTCACGGTATGGCCAAGATCACGTGCCAATAACGCTAATGATCCCATAAAGGTGCCACAAATACCTAAGATATGCAGATGCATACTTCACACTCCACTACTTTTATAGACACAGCACTTTTTTTTTGTGATGTTGTCGTATTTAATTGAAATTGCAGCAACGATAGCAAGGCTACTGCTGAAAAGAAAGCTGTTCTTGTATGTAGTAAAAGAAAAATTTAACTTCACTCTGGCTAAACTGGATTTTAAGGAAAACTTGATGCCCTATGCATTTGTTTTGTTAATTATCGCCAATTGTTTTATGACTTTGGCTTGGTATGGGCACCTAAAATATTTGCAAGCAGCGCCACTGTGGCAAGTTATTTTAATCAGTTGGGGCATCGCATTTTTTGAATATTTATTTATGATTCCTGCCACAAGAATGCTTTCACATCAGGGCTGGGCCATGGGACAAATGAAAATTACCCAAGAGGTATTTACCCTCTTGGTTTTTGTACCTTTTATGATTTATATGTTTAAGCAGCCTTTTAAACTTGATTATTTATGGGCTGGTTTGTGTTTATTGGGCTGCGTGTACTTTGTGTTTCGAAGTCAATAATCGATTGATCAACACGACGAGGTGGGTTTAGCTTTTAAGGGCAATTTTAGCTTTGCTGCGTTCAACTAAGGCTGATTCATCAAAATCATTCGGATGAAAGTCATAGCGGAAAAAATCGATAAATCTAGGTGTGAAAATTCGATAACTATCAAAGCCAAACTTCAAAAACTTTGCCCAAGAACGCACATTGAGTAGTTGCTTATCTCTTTTGATCAAGACCAGTTGTGAAATGTGCGTGAGTAAGGTGATGATGACTAAGGAAAGACTAAATAGAGCGACTCGCGGGATATAAGCATCAAGTTTGTTGCCGTAGAGTTCCTGATAAAGATCGTAAGCGACAGCTTTGTGTTCTGTTTCTTCAATACTGTGCCAAAGCCATAGATTGCGGATCGTTTCATCTGTCATGAGTTGATTGACATCTTTCATCATGTAGGCGACAAGTACTGCTGTGTAATGTTCTACACCTACAGTGAGTAACAAGTTCCATTTGTCAGGAAAGATTTTCTCGATGGCTTTAAGGGTAATCCCTGTAATTTTTTCGAGTGATTCAGGATTTAAACCATGTTGTTGTGAGGATTGGTGAAAGGCATGGTGCTCTTTTGAGTGCATGGATTCTTGACCAATAAATGCACCGATATCTTTGTCTAGTTGTTGATTATGTTGTACTTGACTACGAAGTTTACGCACACTACGAACAAAATAGGCTTCACCCTCAGGAAATAAAGTCGAAAGCGCGGTAAAAAAGTGAGTGTAAATGGGATCATTGGCGCACCAATATTTAGGTAAATGAGTAAACTGATAATCCATGCGGCGTACAGGAAAAGATGCGGATGTTCTTGAATAGTTGTTTTGCTGTGACATTAACGATCTCCTTGTTGATTCTAAAAAGGAACTAACAAGGCTAATTTAGTTGAAAAAAAAATAAGATCAATAAAACGACAGCTAAATATAAAGAGTTGTCCTCTAAAGACGAGGTTTTGTCCCTTAGGTCAGGGATATGGAACAGAACAAGAATGAGAAGTAGAGCGAGAAAGATGAGAATGCTTAGAGAACAACAATCTGTTCTCTAAGGCATATATTCATGTATCAGTCGTTTAGACCAAGGACATCCTTCATGTCATATTTAGCAGCAGGTTTAGCAGCCACCCAAGCTGCAGCTCGGACTGCACCTGAAGCAAAGTTCATACGGTTGGTCGCTTTATGTGTGACTTCAACGCGCTCCCCTTCACCAATGAACATGACCGTGTGCTCACCTACGATGTCACCACCACGGATGGTTTCAAAGCCGATTGTTTCGCGCTCACGTGGTCCTGTATGACCTTCACGACCGTAAACAGCAACTTTCTTTAGATCACGACCTAGGGTATCTGCAATTGCTTCACCCATCATCAGTGCTGTACCTGATGGAGCATCAACTTTATGACGATGGTGTGCTTCAATAATTTCGATATCTACAGTATCTGCAAAAACTTTAGCAGCGAGTTCTAAAAGTTTAATAGAAACGTTGACACCCACAGAGTAGTTTGCCGCATAGACAACGGGGATGTGCTGTGCTGTTTGATCAAGCTGTTGTTTTTGTTCATCAGACATACCTGTTGTCCCAATGACAATCGCAACACCAGCATCTTGGCACAGTTTTAAATGTAGCTCAGTGGCAGCTGGCGTACTAAAGTCAATTACAGCATCACATTGATCCAATACTGCTTTTAAGTCACTGGTTACTTGCACCCCGAGACGGCCAATGCCAGCCAACTCACCTGCATCAGTGCCAATCAATGAGCTTTCAGAACGTACAATTGCAGCAGCAAGTTGATAGCCAGCCTGATGCACTGCTTGAATAAGTATACGTCCCATGCGACCGCTTGCGCCCAAAATGGCAATACGTGGAGTCCCCGACATAATAGTTCCTTCGTCTCGATTTCAATCTAGGCTTACTATAACAAAACTTCGCCACTTGGCGAGTAATCTCAAGAGAATTTAAAGGCTTAGTCATGATCAAAAAAGGCCGTTTATATGAACGGCCTCAGTTGATGATGATTGTGTTGAGCGCATTGCTAAAAGAGAGACAACGCTAAAATACCTTTCTAATTTCAACACTAGGGTCATAGCGATCTAATCGCTTGGAAAGGATATGCAGTTTGCGAGTGGGTACTGCTGGGAACAAATGGTGTTCTACATGTAAGAACATATTATAAGTCATGAGTCTTTTTAATTCATGGCGTAGTGTTCGTGCCATATATACATGATCTTCTGTATCGTGATGGACGGTCCAGACTGCGAAGAATGCAGTCATACACTGTCCAACTAACATGACCAAGGCATGATATTTTAACCATGTGATATCTAAAACAGCAAAAATCAGTATCAGCACTATGGCATTGCCAATCAACTCTGCAATGATCCATCTTTTTTGCGTTTTACTTGCAACTTCTAGGGCTTTTTTATGCAGAAGAATTGGAAAGATTGGACCAAATAAAAAGGCTTGCCACCAAGACATTTGGGCACTTTTTGCTTCGATATCTTCTTCGGTCATGCAGTATTGATGATGACGTAAATGGTTAATTTGTACGGCATGCATTGAACCCAGCATGAGCATGCTCAATAGAAACATAAAATAATGTGTGAGTTTTTTATTTATGCCTAAAGCAAAGTGAAAAGCATTATGTACCTGTCGAAGCCCAGTCAGAAAGAACATAAATGAGCAAAACAATGCAAGTAAATACCAAGATTTATAGGCAAAGAAACAGGAAGTAATTAACCAAGGTGACGAAATCAATAATTCTGAAATACGATCCCATGTATTTAATTGGAGTAAGTCTCGCCACTCAACCTGTTGTAATATTTGATGATGAGTATTCATTGTTTAAAAAATATAATTATGATTAACTTCAAAATATATCGTCTGTACTGATTTTACTCAATATTAAGATACATCTATTTAAATTAATTATTTTTATAAACATAGCCACTAAAAAAATCAGGCCACTAAATGAGTGGCCTGATTCGATGATCTAAAACATGTTGTCGTAATTAATCGAACAAACGGTCAAAGAACGATTTCTTCTTTGGTGAAGATTTTTGGTCATCACCATCTAAAGTTTCTTGAAGCTCTTTGAGTAACTCACGTTGACGTGCAGTTAAGTTCACAGGTGTTTCAACAACAACACGGCAGAGTAAATCACCCTGCATGCTTGAACGTACAGGTTTTACCCCTTTACCGCGTAAACGGAACATTTTACTGGTTTGGGTGCCTTCAGGGATTTTGAGGCTAACACGACCTTCGAGTGTTGGAATTTCGATTTCTTTACCTAGCGCTGCATCCGCAATGCTTACAGGTACATCCATATAAAGATCAGCACCGTCACGTTGGAAGATTTCGTGTTCACGTACAACAACTTCAACGTAGAGGTCACCTGCTTGACCATCACGAATCGCTTCACCTTTGCCTGTTAGACGAACGCGATCGCCGTTGTCAACACCGGCAGGAATAGTCACTTCAAGTGTTTGTTGGCGGTCAGAAACACCAGAGCCATGACATTTGTTACATGGGTTCTTAATGATCTTACCTTGACCACGACATGTGCTACAGGTTTGCTGTACAGAGAAGAAACCTTGTTGCATGCGCACTTGGCCTGCACCATGACAGGTTTTACATGTTTCAACATCATTTGGATTTTTTGAACCTTTACCGTCACAGCTATCGCAAGGTGCTGGTGCAGTAAAGCTGATGGTCTTCTTAACGCCCTTAACAGCTTCCTCAAGGGTAAGCTCCATGACATAGCGTAAATCAGAACCACGTTGTTGACGTTGCTGGCCACGGCCACCACCGCCAAAAGCGCCACCAAAAATATCGCCAAATTGGCTAAAGATATCTTCGGCACTAAAACCACCGCCATGACCACCGAAGCCACCTGCGCCACCACCTTCAAACGCACTATGTCCCATACGGTCATACATACTGCGCTTTTCAGCGTCTGACAGAACCTCATAAGCTGAAGCTGCTTCTTTAAATTTTTCTTCAGCTTCGGCATTGTCTGGGTTACGGTCAGGGTGATACTTCATTGCCAACTTACGGTAGGCTTTTTTAATTTCATCATCACTAGCGGTTTTTGATACGCCCAAAACCTCATAATAATCACGTTTAGCCATAATTGGCGGTGCTCCACAGAATCTGATTGTAATTTACTGCGAACTTAAGTGGGGGTTGGGCTGTTGTTTTACAAGCGAAGCGGCTTAAAAAAACTCAAAATACTGCTTTCTTCTTCATATAGCGGTTAAATCCTTTAAACCAGGCATTTAATAAATATAACCAAGCAATAGAACTGAAAATTACGCCCAGCACAGTACAGGCCTTAACCCAAAGGAAACTGTCCCAAGGAAAAAAGGCCAATGGAATAAACCAGAGTGCAGCAAACATGGCTAATAATGAATACAGTACTGCATTGCGCATCACCCAAAAAGCATGTGCTTGGATCCAAACCTCTGCATGATCAACTTTAGCAACTTGACGTGCAAGGAAGTATGAAATAACAACACTTACAATGGTGAACAATGCAAGAAAAAGGAAAACATAAGCCAAGGTCATATAACGACGATGTTGTTCTAAACTATCTTGCCCCATGGGTATTTTTTTACCTCTATACATTGCAGGCTATCATAAAGCCGCAATGATATTTCAAATGTTATTATCAGTTGAATAGCTATCGCTATATTATTGAAAATTTCAATCTTTAGCACGACTTTTTCATAAAAAAAGATATGTATTGATCATGTGTTTCATAACTTTTATAGAAGAAATCACATAACGATGGTTAAAAGAGCATAAAACATCATTTAACTTGGGTTAGACTCATGAGTATTGTGCATTATTTTTGTAGTGCTCGCTTCATATTTGTTCAATATTTCATTTGATAAGTACAGGATCATATTTTGGATAATAAGATAAGTCTAAGTGCTGGACGTCCGAAAGACAGTGAAAAGCGCAAACGAATTTTAGCAGCTGCCAAAACTGTTTTTCTTAAATCGGGTTATCATGGCTCGAGTATGAATGAAATTGCAAAAACCGCGGGCGTGACTAAATTAACGGTCTATAATCATTTTCAAGATAAAGAAAAGTTATTTACTTGTGCAATCGCACAGGCATGTGAACAGTCAATCCAAGCACAGCGATTTTTATTAGACACCAACAGTGATTTCCATCAGTGTTTTTATCAAGCCTGTCAGCTGACATTATCGGTACTGTATCTACCTGGTTCGATTAAACTTGAGCATTTGTTAATTGAATTGGCTGCTGAAAAAAGCCCTCTGGTTAAGCAGTTTTTCAACGCATCTCATTGCCGTATGCGGTTGTTATGGGAAGATTTCTTTCAGTCTGCCGCCACATTAGAATTTTTATCTGATGCCGATTATCAACAACAGGCGACATTAATTTTGTCATTGTTATTGGGTTTACGTCATTATGAGGTATTGTTGGGGATGCGTGATCTACCTACTGCATTAGAAAAGCTGCAAATTATTGAAAACAGTATGCAAATATTCCTATTGAAATATCCAGTTAAAAAGTTAGAGTGTTAAACGATCTAAAAAACATCAAATAAGTGATCAAAAGAGGGATTTAATGTAAACAGTCATACTTTTGTGTGGCATAACTAGGAATGTCGCGTTTGTTAGACAACACAAGAAAGGAGATAAGATATGGTTCAACAAATTGATGCACCGTTACGTGATGATGTGCGGTTACTGGGCAATCTTTTAGGCGAAACGTTAAAAGAACATGCTGGACAAGATTTGTTTAACCAAATTGAACAAATTCGCGCTTTAGCCAAAGGGGCTCGTGACGGAAATATCGAGGCAGAAAAACAGCTGGAACAACTTTTTCTGAGTCTAGAAGATGATGAAATTCTACCTTTGACCCGAGCATTCTCTCACTTTCTAAACTTTGCCAATATTGCTGAGCAATATCATGTGGTGCGTAACCGTCGCCAAGCTGAGTCTGATGATTCGATGTTGTCGCCAAACGCGTTAGAACCACTTTTTGAAAAATTTAAACAGAAAAAAATTTCGAGTACCGAGTTATACCAACAAATTTGCCAACTCAATATCGAACTGGTTTTAACCGCACACCCTACAGAAGTGAGTCGTCGTACTTTAATCCAGAAATATGACGGGATTAATGATTGTTTATCGACTTTTGATCAACAAAAACTTACGCCAAAACAAAGAAAAAGAGTACTTGATGAACTCAAGCAGTTAATTAGTTCTGCTTGGCAAACCGACGAGATTCGCCAACACCGCCCAACACCGGTCGATGAAGCTAAATGGGGTTTCACCACGATCGAACAAAGCTTATGGCATGCTGTACCACAGTTTATTCGTGGTTTGGATGAATTGACTCAGCAACACTGCGACAAGTCCCTTCCTCTTGAAATTGCACCGATTCGTTTTGCTTCATGGATGGGTGGAGACCGTGATGGTAACCCGAATGTGACACATCAAGTGACTCAAGAGGTACTTTGGCTGTCACGTTGGAAAGCTGCTGATCTGTATTTACGTGATATTGAAGATTTACGTTGGGAACTTTCAGTACAAAGTTGCTCTGAAGAGTTAAAAACAGCTTTAGGTTATGATCACCCTGAACCTTACCGTGAATATTTACGTGCTACACGACAACGCCTACGTTTGACCTGTGATTGGTTAGCACATCAGTTACAAGGCAAGTTCTCTGAACTTGATCCAAGTCAGGTGATTCACCATAAAAATGAGCTATTAGAACCATTGTTGCTGTGCTATCGCTCATTGATGGACTGTAATCTGGCTGAAATTGCCAATGGCCGCCTGCTTGACTTTATTTATCGCGTGAATTGTTTTGGGATTGAGTTATTACGTTTGGATATCCGTCAAGAATCGGGGCGTCATCGTCAAGCGATTTCTGCGATTACCGAATATCTTGGTCTGGGCAATTTTGAAACTTGGACAGAGTCTGCTAAACAAAATTTCTTATTGCAAGAACTACAAAGTAAGCGACCGCTACTGCCAAAACATCTCAAAGAATCACCGCAAAGTTTAATTGAGCATCCTGATGTACAAGAGGTATTTTCGACTATGCTGACTTTGGCTAAACAGCCACAATCTGCATTAGGTGCTTATATTATTTCGATGGCCGAATACCCAAGTGATGTATTGTCTGTCCTGCTATTGCAAAAAGAAGCTGGCATTCAACATCCATTACGCATCGTACCTTTATTTGAAACGTTAAAAGACCTAGATGGTGCAGCGGACACCATGCAGACTTTGTTCAATATGCATTGGTATAAACAGCATATCCAAGGTAAGCATGAGGTGATGATTGGCTATTCAGACTCAGCCAAAGATGCAGGCTTTATGTCGGCCAACTGGGCGCAGTATCGTGCCCAAGAACAATTAACTGCTATTGCTAAGCAGCATGCGGTTCAATTGACCTTGTTCCATGGCCGTGGTGGTTCAATTAGTCGAGGTGGAGCACCAACTCAACAGGCTCTGTTCTCTCAGCCCCCGGGTTCGATCTCAGGCTCGATTCGTGTGACTGAACAAGGTGAGATGATTCGCTTTAAATTTGGTTTACAACAGATTGCTCAGCAAAACCTCGAAATTTATGCTGCTGCAACTTTAGAGGCAACATTACTGCCACCACCTGAGCCTAAGCAAGCATGGCGCGATTTGATGGATCGTATGACTGAACATTCGGTACAGGTGTACCGTGGTACGGTTCGTGAAAACCCTCACTTTGTACAGTACTTACGTACAGTAACCCCTGAGCTTGAATTACAGATGTTGCCATTAGGTTCACGCCCAGCTAAGCGTAAAGTCAGTGGTGGGATTGAATCATTGCGTGCGATTCCATGGGTGTTTGCATGGACTCAGATTCGTTTGATGCTACCTGCATGGTTAGGTACGGGTGCGGCATTGAATCAGGTGATGCAACAAGGTGAAAAATCAGCTTTGGACGAAATGCTGGCAGAGTGGCCATATTTCCAAACATTGATTGATATGTTGGAAATGGTGTTGTCTAAATCAGATCGTCATATTGCGCTGTATTATGAAGCCCACTTGACGGACGATGAAAACCTTAAAGCACTTGGCGTTGAACTTCGCCAGCGTTTACAAGATGCCGTAAATACATTATTGGCAGTCAAAGGTGAATCTAAGTTACTCAGCAGTAATGATGTACTTGATCAGGCCATGAAAGTCCGTAAGCCGTATTTGTTACCACTACATTTACTGCAAGCTGAATTAATGAAGCGTCGCCGTGAATACTTGGCCAATCGACAAGTTGAAAACACGCCTGTCGATCATGCCTTAATGGTCAGTATTGCGGGTATTGCTGCGGGTTTACGCAATACGGGCTAATTGAACATCTTTAGTTTTCTGGAGTGCCTTGCCAACGTCTTTGTTGCAGGCGCTCTCCTTCAACCTCTCGTTTATTGCGTGCTGAATGATACAATTTGGTGCCATTGAGTTCTGGTGGCAAGTAAGTTTGCTGTACGAAGTGCTCAGGGAAGTCATGTGGGTAGAGGTAATCTACGCCATAGCCCTGTTGTTTCATTAACTTGGTGGGTGCATTGCGCAGATGTAAGGGAACAGCTAAGTTGGCCGTTTTTTCAGCCAAAGCTAAGGCTTTGTTGATCGCCAAATATGTACTATTACTTTTGGCACTGGTCGCTAGATAAACTGCTGTTTGCCCCAAAATAATTCGTGCTTCAGGCATACCTACCGCTTGTACCGAACGGAAACACTCCCCTGCTAAAAGTAACGCATTGGGATTTGAGTTACCAATATCCTCTGAGGCGGCAATCAGCATACGCCGTGCAATAAAAACAGGATCTTCCCCACCTTTAAGCATCCGTGCCATCCAATATAAGGTTGCATCTGGATCACTACCACGAATTGATTTGATGAAGGCCGACACTAGGTCATAGTGCTGCTCACCTGATTTGTCATAACGTGCAATATTTTGTTGAGCAACTTTGACCACAGCAGCATTGTCGATAACGTTTTCTGTATCTTCTACAAAAGTACTGGCGATCAAATCAAGCAAATTGAGTGCCTTACGGGCATCCCCTGCTGAGAACTGGATCAATGCTTCATACTCATCAATACGAATATGTCGTTGCATTAAAAATTGATCTTGTTTTAAAGCACGTTGCAATAAATCTTGAATAGCCTGTTGATCTAAGGCATTTAAGGTATAAACCTGACAGCGTGAGAGTAAAGCGCTATTGACCTCAAACGATGGGTTTTCTGTTGTCGCACCAACTAAAGTAATTTTGCCTTTCTCAACTGCACTGAGTAAAGCATCTTGCTGAGACTTATTAAAACGATGGATCTCGTCAATAAAGACAACAGGGACAATTAAATCACCACTTTCTGCGATGATTTCTCTGAGCTCTTTTACACCCGTATTTAAGGCAGATAGGCTTAAAAATGGGCGATCTACAGCTTGTGCAAGTAGCAGTGCAATGGTGGTCTTACCCACACCAGGTGGACCCCAAAAAATAATCGAAGGAAGATGCCCTTGATCAATCATTTGACGTAATGGTGCGTGTTCACCCAGAAGATGCTCTTGTCCAATGATTTCACTTAAGTCACGAGGACGGATGCGTTCTGGTAAAGGTGTGGTTTCAGACATAGGCGTTATTCGTTATGACATGTACTTGGTTTTAAGACTTATAGTAGCGTATTTCAACGATAGACAAGCAATTATTATTGCTTTGATCCTGTATGGTGGAAGCACCTTAGCGTACCCAACGTACGATATATTCATCAATTTCTTCTTGGTTGATGTCTTGTTCAGAAATACAGCGCCCTGCAACAGATTTTTTAGCACGAATCACACTTTGTCTTGAGCCTGTATTGAGATAATGCCAAGAAGGTAGGTTCTTGCCTTCATTCAAACGTCGATAAGCACAGCTATTGGGCAGCCAAGTAATGCCTTGTAAGCGTTCAGGCGTAAGTCGAATACAGTCGGGCACATGTGCTGCACGATGTGCATAGTCACCACACTGTGCAGTTGTACAGTCAAGAAGTTTACAGGCCACCTTGGTATAAGCGATCTCTAAAGTATCTGGATCTTCTAGTTTGACCAAGCAGCATAAACCACAGCCATCACATAGGGCTTCCCATTCCAAAGTATTCATTTGGTCTAGTGTGTAGTTCTTCCAAAACTGTGGTCTTAAAGTGTTGCTCATAAGCTCTGTATAAAGTTAAACAACAATGCGCTGTAGTATAACAGTCACAAGCAAATATAGTGCGGGCTTTAGTTATTTAAGACTGTATTCTAATGAAGGGAATTAATTACTCTAGCAACGATTATGTTGTTACATATTTTTTTAACAAAAGCATACAGCACTATTTTGCTCATTTTATATACTGATATTTATAATAAAGAATCATGGAGTACAAATATGTTGAGATGGTCAATTATTTTTGCTGTGCTGGCATTAATTGCGAGCTTACTGGGTTTTTCAGGCGTTGCTCAAATGTCTAAAGACTTTGCTGTCATATTATTGATCGTTGCACTGATCTTAGCCATTATAGGTTTTGTTGCAGGGCGCCGTGGTTAAGTCCCATAAGCAAGTTTATGTACAAAAAAGCTGCTTTATATAAAGCAGCTTTTTTAATGCTTAAATCATTATATTAGTTTGCACGAATCCAAGTTTGGTTACGACCTAAAGCAGAAATACCGATATAACCACGTAAGTTGAGTTTATTACCCGCTAACTCACCTTTAAGCTTGTAAGTTTTACCATTTTTAGGGTCCATAATTGTACCGTTATCATAGCTTGTACCACCAACGTTTTTCAGGTTTTGAACGATAGTGACACCTTTAAGTGATTTGTTTTTATATGGGCCTTCACATTGAGTACAAGCATTGGCTTCACTTGCAACTAAAATCGTTTGGATCGTTGCAGTTAGCGTGCCATTTTTCTGTTCAGTAAATTTTACCAAAGCTTTAGGTTGTTTGGTTTCATCATCAATCGTTTTCCAAAGCGTACCATTTAAAGGATCTGCTGCATGGCCAAGTACAGCTGCGGAGAATAAACCTAATGCAAGAACAATTTTTTTCATTTTGTGATTTCCCTAGTCATTTATCGAAAAATATAGTATCAAAAACTCAGGCTGAATTAGCAATTATTCAGTGTGACTAATTAGTTTAAAATACATCCAAATAAAACACATTTAGATGCCCTTTTTTCTTACACTTTAGAGCAGTGTATCTTGGACCGAATTAAATATGAAGATAAATTCTGCGCTCAAGCAATATTTAACAGAGATGACTTTAAAAAGTTGTATTCGTTGGCCTAGTCAAAAAAAATTATCACCACAGTTATTACGTTTTTCACTAGAACAAATGGCTAAGGTTTTTCCTGTTGCTGAGCATATTGAAATACGCCAATTAAAAATTGCGAATGTACATGTTGAAGAGATTCGTCCTCAAGCACGAAGTACACAGTTAATTTTTCATATTCATGGTGGTGCTTTTTTCCTTGGCTCGACTAATACCCATCGTGCTTTTATGTCGCAAATTGCAGTAAGAACACAGATGCAGGTTTTACACCTAGATTATCCACTTGCACCAGAGCACCCACATCCTGTTGCTTTGGAGAGTATCTATTCAGTTTATTGCCAGTTATTAGAACAAGGAATACAGGCCAAAGATATTATTGTGTCGGGTGATTCTTGCGGTGCAAATTTGGCATTAGCATTAGCACTGAAGCTTAAACAAATTAACCCGAAAAATTTGCCAAGTGGCCTGATGTTATTATCTCCACTGTTAGATTTGAGTTTAACGAGTGAATCACTTCGTTATAACCAGCAGCACGATGCATTATTATCTCTACAAGCCTTAGAGACTGGTATTTCATATTATGTCCCGCAAAACGCTGACCCTGCTGCTCCTGAGTACTCTCCATTGTACGCAGATGATTTCACAGGTTTACCCCCTGTTTTGGTACAAGTGGGATCTAAAGAAATATTATTAGATGATGCGCAGCGGTTTCGCGATAAAGCACGCAGTGCTGGAGTGGAGGTGGATTTTAAGTTGTATACGGGAATGTGGCACAACTTCCAAATGTTTTCTACATGGTTTGAAGAAGCCCGGATTGCCTTATCGGATTTGGCTTATTTTGCACATCAACTTGATCAAGATTAAGGTTCTGCCTGAGTGCGATAAGGTTCATCTATCGCAACAAAGCAGTGTTCTTGACGTGCTTCATTCATCCAAATTTGAGTTGCTTCTAAATTGAGAATACGATCAACATAGGCTTGATTTTTTGAAGAAATTGGCAGGTCATAGCTCAGAAATCGCATGATTACAGGCGCATAAAATGCATCAGCAATACTCCATGCTGCGCCGCAGAGAAAACCATCTGCATGAGGACGTTCTGCCCAAATGTCTTGAATGCGCTTGACGTCTTCGCGTAAGGCTGGATGCGATTTCCAGAGCTGTTGACCGATATGACTTAGATCGGCTTCGATATTCATTGGACAAAGTTGACGCAATTGAGTGAAGCGACTATGCATTTCAGCACAAATAGATCGCGCACGTGCACGTTGGTCACGCTGCGCTGGCCATAAGGCTAAGTCAGGAAAAAGTTCTGCCAAATATTCACATATCGCTAAGCTATCAGAGATGACCAGATCGTGGTGGCGAAGTATCGGCACTGTTGCAGTAGGATGAATGGCACGAGCATATTGCTTAAATGCACCATCGGCAGAAAAATCATCAAATTGAATCCAATGCTCATTAAATTCAATATTAAAAACTTTAAGAACCATCCAAGGGCGCAATGACCAAGTTGAATAGTTTTTGTTGCCAATGTACAAATCCAGTGCCATAACGTTCCTGTGTCGATGATGCTCGATCAGCTGTACTACATTTGGTCACATCCAGAATCTGTAAACTATTTGAGTTTACAGATCAGGCTGCTTGTTAAAAATTAGAATAAATAGGCGAAACCTAAACCTGCTGTGTAATTACTACGGTCCGTACTCCCCAAATCTATCCCAATACTTGCATCTATTTGCGCTCGTTCGTTGAGACTATAAATTAATCCTGAAGCAAGGCTGTAATCATATTTGCTGCTTTCTTTTTTACGATAGACGAATTCAGAAAAGCCGCTGAGTTTGTTTGTCAATTTATAGCCAATCGTCGGTACAGCCGTGACAGACCAATCGCCGTTTTGTACGGCATAGTACATACTCATCCCAGTGCTTAGCGTGTCGTTATATTGGTAGTCTAAAGATGAGCCAACCGTATAGATATCATCATGTTCAGTAAATTCATCATTGCCAGTAGCAATTTGTGCTTCAGCCAAAAGTGCCATAGAAAGCTTATTGTCTTGTAGATCAATTGCTTTCTTTATACCAATACTGACATCACCCAAACCAGAGTCTTCGTGATTTTGACCTTTATACGATGTTTTACGCCAGTGTGGACCTTGCCAACCTAAGCGCAATTCGGTGCTGTCATTGATACCTGTACGTAGCAAGATATCGCTGTTTAAAGTAACGGTACGCTGCTTAGCACCATCAACGTAGTTTTCAGCATAGTGTGCAGCAGGTAAGCTTTGTTCCCATGCAAGCTTACCTGCTGGAGTAATACCTGTACCAAAGCCAGTACCAGGACGGTCAAAGGAGAACTCAGCAGCAAAACTCTGGCCACTAAACAATAACCCCAAGATAACTAGATTTTTTTGCAATAAATTCATATCGATAACTCTAAATTAATTTAGTTCTTTGCTGGTCTTGGCACCATGGCTACGCAGTAACTCTAGCGTGTGTTTTTCTTCTGCTAAGGCCTGATTCCAATCAATTTGCTCAAAATCACAATCGAAGAATAGTTCGCTAATTGAACTCAAAATGGTATTCCCTTCCTCGTCTTTGTTGTTTGGATCTACTTGTAGATCCAGTAAACGTTGAACTGCTGGTGCACATGCTGCACTGGCTGCATCCCAAAGAGGGCCATAACATTCTTCAGCATCCCAAAGATGGAAGTTCGCTTTAGCCGCAATTAATGCTTCTAAAATATCGAGGTGTACTTGTAAGCGATTTTGCTTTTCTTGTTCACTTAAAGGCTGTCCAGCTTCATAGGATTCACAAATGTCTTCCCACCATTTAAACAAACCATCAGACCATACAGAAACGGCAGGCCCTTTTTCAAAATCAATAAAATTTGGATCTAAACCTTCAGCAAGCAGGTGTTTGACCTGTTGCAGCTCTAAATCTTCAATTGCTTGTAAAAAGACCTGTTGTTGTGCTGTTAACATTTCAGCCACCCTCTTCGATTTGAACGGATATTATGCCGAATTATTTGTAGTTTTTACATTTTATCTTTGCGGCTCAGTATTATTCTCTTTAGTCGATCAGTCAAACGAGCGGATTAAAGTTTAGCCACCTAATAAAAAAACGCAGCGATTAAGCTGCGTTTTCATATGTTATTGCGTCTAAATGGGTGAAGCCAATTAGGCCTCATCAACCACTTCAAACTGTCCACCACGCGGGTTTTCATTTTTTTCAAACGCATGTTTTAAACCACGTTTTACACGATCAATTGCGCCATGTAATGCGGTATCAATATTATGTGCTTTATGGGTAACAACCACTGGTTTGAGCCCTGCAGCTTTTGCTTCAATCATACAGCGAATATCATCTTCACCGCCTTTATCACCATTTTCATCACTCATATGTACTGAAAATTGGGTGATGCGCTCGCTATGACGTTGAAACTCTTGGTTCAACTCTTCACGTATATACGTAATTAATCGTTCGCTATTTTGGATATTCTTATCTGTACGGATCTCAATGTTCATAAACGCTCATCCTCACATTCTTATATAGTCAAAGAGGGCAAAAACACCGGCACATAACGTGTATATGACGATCGTTAGCTCACACAAAACAAACAGATAATCAATGATTTGCATGCACGATGAGAGATAAAATCAACGTGCCTAACTTGATCTCTGTGTACTATTTCAATATCGGCCGAACAGCAAAAATATGCAAGTAAATTTTTAAAAGAAAATCAAATTATGCACATTATTGTGCACATATCGTACATATTTCATTCAAAGTGTGCTTTATACAGTGAGTTATTACGCGATAGATCTTATAGAAACACTAAATTTATTTTTTACTTGTGAAGTTATCCGTCATTATTGTCTTTTTTTTTGTCAAAGATTCTGTATTCTTAGCGCCATCTTTTGGGGGACTGATCAAAATGCAGATGAAACAACTTTCAGCGCTATGTTTATTGGCAACAGTAACGGCAACAACTCAGGCTGCACCTGTATGGCAAGACTTTAGTATCACTGGTCTTTATGGTGAAAACTATGCCGTTGTAGATAAGCAACAAACAACGGTTACATTTGAATATGCTGCAAAAGTAAAATATGCAGATGTATTCTTTTTTGCCGATCACTTACGTGGTGGCGATCATCATAGTTTTACTTATTTTGAATTGTCTCCTCGCCTAAGTTTGGGAGAAGTTTCTGGCAAGAAACTCAGCGCTGGCCCAATCAAAGATGTTTTAATTGCGACCACTTGGGAAAGTAATAGCGACGGTGATCAGAGTTTCGATAACTTTCTCTATGGTGTTGGATTTGATTTAGATGTTCCATATTTTAATTACTTTACCCTAAATTTTTATCATGCTAACAATGACAAACAAGCCAATGATTACCAGTTGACTTGGACCTATGCCTTACCGTTTAAAGTCTCTAATGAAGATTTCTTGGTAGATGGGTTCCTCGATTGGTCTACAGCTGAAAAAGATCATGCCAGCGAACTCAACTGGACTACACAGTATAAATGGAATGTCGGTAAACATATTTCTCCAGATACACGTTTATATTTAGGTGTTGAATATTCAATTTGGAATAACAAATTTGGTATCAAAGGCCAAGATGAAAATAATGTTAGCGCCTTGTTGAAATACCATTTCTAAGCAGAACAGAATCATTTAATCTGAGTGTCAAGCAAGTTATATCTTGCTTGACATTTTTTTTGGAGTTCACCCAATGCAATTTAATTTAAGACCTGCAACAGTTGATGATTTGGCGCAAATTATGGCGATCTTCAATGAGGAAATTTTGCATGGTACAGCAAATTGGCGTGACGAAGCGCGTAGCTTAGAACAAATGCAACAGTGGTTTGAACAGCTTCAACAGCAGCAGTTCCCGCTGATTGTCGCTGAAGTGGTCGGGACACATCATATTGCAGGTTATGCTGACTATGACACTTTTCGAGAGATTAGGGGATATAAGCAAACAGTTGAACATTCTGTTTTTATTGATCCTGCCTATGCAAGACAAGGATTGGGTAAAAAATTAATGCAAGCACTGATTGATATCGCGAAATCACAAAATATGCATATCATGGTTGCTGCAATTGATGCTGAAAATCACGCTTCAATTCGGTTACACCAAGCCTTAGGTTTTGTACAGACGGGCCTAATGCCACAAGTTGGACAAAAGTTTGGTCAGTGGCGTGATCTTGCGCTACTACAGCTGAATCTTGATGAGTAGTTTAAAATGATCCCTCATTGTTGAGTTTGATCAGCATTGCTATGCTCTAACTTACAGTGAGTAGTTCATCAAAATATGAGTTTTAGTGTCTGTAACTTAATGATTTGGTGAACTTTTTTAATTTAATTGCTTTAGTGAAAATTATAACACATTGATAAATAATTATTTTTAAACATGGCATGTTTTTTGAATAACTCTAACAACGAATAAGGAGATATTCGTTGTAACAATAGAGTATTCATGGAGAAAAATATGCAAAAAATTGCGCTGATGATTGTAGGCTTGTGTTGTTCAAATTTCGCAGTTGCTGGTCTAGATATGGACCGAGTTAAAGTTCGTTTGGGTGTGACTCAAATTGAGCCGAAAGACAATCCTGGTGATCTATATGATGGTACAAGAACACATATATCAAATAGCTATGCGGGCACAGTTTCCAACTTATATTTTTTAACACCTCATGTAGCCTTAGATTTGTTGGTTGGAACAGCACCTAAACATGATATTTATGGCAATGGGGAAAAAATAGGTACCACCCGTTATTTACCACCAACGCTCAGTGTGCAATATAACTTTAATCCAGAAGGACGCTTCAATCCCTATATTGGCGCGGGGGTGAACTATACTTATTATTTAAATGAAAAACTATTTAGTGGTGACAAACTCGATATTACCAATTCATTTGGTTTTGCAGCGACCTTAGGCATGGACTACAACATCAATAAAAATTGGAGTATAGGTGCTGAAATGCGTTATATCGATGTCAATTCCGATCTAAAGATCAATGGTACAACTGTCGGGAATGGAGATGTAAATCCAACGCTATATACGCTTAACGTTGGTTATCGTTTTTAACGACTTAGATTTACGACAGCGCAATATAAAAAAGCGACTTGTATCAAGTCGCTTTTTCATTTGTCTGAAGCAAAATTTTAAATGAGCGCTGGCTAAGCGATATCCGCTAGATTACCCTTTTGCTCTAGCCATTGTTTACGATCACCTGAGCGCTTTTTCGCTAATAACTTGTCTAATAGGCCTGCTGTAAAGTGGCTATCATCTAAGTCTAATTGCACTAAGCGACGTGTGTTAGGATCCATGGTCGTTTCACGCAGTTGTCCTGCGTTCATTTCTCCTAATCCTTTAAATCGGGTAATTTGTGGGGTTTTGGTCTTGGTTTTTTTCAAGATGGCTTCGAGTTCATCTTCATCAAGTGCATAGTGAACATCTTTACCGTCATCGATACGGAATAAAGGTGGCATCGCGACGAATAAATGTCCTTCTTCAACTAAACTTGTGAAATGTTTAACGAAGAGCGCACAGAGTAAAGTTGCAATATGTAGACCATCGGAGTCAGCATCCGCCAAGATACAGATTTTGCCATAACGGAGTTCCGATAAATCATCACTGCCTGGGTCTACACCAATCGCAATCGCAATATCATGGACTTCCTGTGAACCTAAGACCTCGTCTGAGGATACTTCCCATGTGTTTAAGATCTTACCTCGAATTGGCATAATCGCTTGAAAGTTCTTATCGCGGGCCTGTTTGGCAGAGCCTCCAGCGGAGTCACCTTCAACAATAAATAGTTCAGAATCTTCACGGGTTAGTCCAGAACAATCGGCCAGTTTTCCTGGTAAGGCAGGCCCTGAAACAATTTTCTTACGTTCAACTTTTTTCGCTGCTTTTAAGCGGCGTCCTGCTTTGTTGATCGCCATTTCAGCCAGTTGCATGGCCACTTCAGAGTTCTGGTTTAACCAGAGTGAAAAAGCATCTTTGGCAATATTGAGTACCACATTAGAAGCTTCACGACTCGATAAGCGTTCTTTGGTTTGTCCTGAAAACTGTGGCTCTTGGAATTTGAGCGACAAGATATAATTGACCCCATCCCATACATCTTCTGCCGAGAGTTTTAGGTTACGCGGAAGCAAATTGCGCAGTTCACAAAATTCACGCATTGCTTCGGTTACACCAGAACGTAAGCCGTTGACATGGGTTCCGCCTTGCGCTGTAGGAATTAAGTTGACGTAGCTTTCTTGGATTTGTTCACCACCTTCTACATTCCAACAAATCGCAAACTCAGCACTGGCACGTTCGGCCTGTCCTGTGCTGACAAATGCTGGCTCAGGCAAGATCTCACGGTCTTGAAGTTCATCCATTAAGTAATCGACGAGACCGTTTTCAAACTGCCATTCGATTTTTTCGTTGTTGATTTGATCGACATAACAAATTTGTAGGCCTGCCGCCAATACCGCTTTGGCTTTTAGGTTATGTTTTAACGCTTTTAGTGCAAATTTTGGTGAGTCAAAATATTTTTCTTCTGGCCAAAAATGGACTCGTGTACCTGTTGCACGTTTGGGTGCTTTACCTTCTAAAACTTCAAGTGGCCCTACAGGTTCACCGTAGGCAAATGCCATTTTATACAAATTACCTAGACGTTGAACTTCAACTTCAACACGTGTGGATAAAGCGTTAACGACAGAAATACCTACCCCGTGTAGACCGCCTGAAAATTGGTAGTTATCTGTACTGAATTTACCCCCTGCATGCAGTTTGGTCATAATGATTTCAATACCACTTTGACCGTATTCAGGGTGAATGTCGACAGGCATACCTCGGCCATTATCTTCAACAGCTAATGAGCCGTCTTGATAAACCGTGACAGTAATTTTGTTTGCATGCCCTGCTAATGCTTCATCTACAGCATTATCAATCACTTCTTGAGCCAAGTGATTTGGGCGGGTTGTATCTGTGTACATACCTGGACGACGACGTACAGGATCTAAACCAGATAAAACTTCAAGTGATTGGGCCGTATATTGGGACACGTTTTGGGGATTCCTATTTTTTTATTGAGTAAGTTAAAAACTCAAGCAACATGGGTAATTTTTCTGCAAAATCCGGCATCGCATGCTCACCCCGAGCATCAATGCTCAGCAAAGATGAATATGGAGCTTGAGTATAATACGCTTGTGCTACGCGATAATCCAAAATTTCATCGCCTTGCTGAAGCAAAACTAAAATTTTCGCTGCATTTTCCACCTTGCTGATGGCCATTTGCTCAAGATCATCAAGTTGTTGTTGATCAATACTCCAGTTGGCATGGACTGGATAAGGCAATTGATTGGCATAGAGCTTTGCAAATAATAGCCATGGTTGCACAGCTGGGTTGATTAGCACAGCAGGTATATCATATTTTGCGACAAGTAGTGTCGCATAAAAGCCTCCAAGACTACTCCCCACAATGGCAACATGATCTAGACTTTCAATCAGTTGACCCAGTTTCTCCATTACAGCTTTAGGTGGGCAATTGAGATCAGGGAGATGTACATGGTATTTTTTTATTGTTTTACAATGGTCATCTAATTGTTGCCCTTTTACTGATAAAGCACTACTTTTAAAACCATGCAGGTAGATAATATTCATAGGCATGTTTCTGTTATCCCATTAACGGTGCATATTTATATTCATGATTATCACAGATTATTTTAATGTATATTTCAACAAATGCCGTGAGACAAAAGTGATTTTAGTCTGAACACAGGATCAGTAGTTGGATGTTTAGGATGAGCATTATTTTACTGATGACACAAAAATTTATACATAGATTATTGTGGAAGTCAAAAGTGAATTATATTTAAAAAAGGATTCGAATGAAAAATGCCAAGTTTAACCCCACTTCATGAAACCTATTGTAAATGGGATCGCTCCCCACCGAGTCAAGCTGATGTATTAGAAGGTTTGGCACAACTTGTGAGTACCCGTTTAAGTCAAGTTGTACAAGATTTGATTCAAAGCATGCAACGCGAAGTTTTACTAAGTGTATTTGGTGTAAGCAAGCAAAAAGCTATAAAAATTCAAAAAATAGCATTCATTGATAAAGCATACCAACTGGGTTATGGCGTATTACAACAGTATGGCGTGCAACTACTTGCACCAGGTTTAAGACAATTAATTGCCTTATTCCCAGACCTGCATCAAAAACCTTTAACACCTAGGTTACATTTCTTAGTCGGTGTACTGAACGGAATTTTAGGTGATTACCTCCTTGAACAGCACAATCCTTTGGGATTACCAGCAGTGTTGTATGACCATTATGGTGAATTACAACAAGGTGACTTAACTGGGCGAGTGGTTATTTTTGTGCATGGTTTATGTATGAATCATTGTGATTGGAATGCACACAATTTTGCAGGCATTGGAGAAAAGTTACTGGCGCAGCGTGACAATAACACCATGCTTTATTTAAATTACAACACTGGACGGCGTATTTCAGCCAATGGCCGTAGCTTAGCGAATGTTTTAAATGATCTAATCAAGCGTAATCCGCGTATTACGAGCATTGATTTAATTGGACACAGTATGGGCGGGCTGGTACTTCGTAGTGCCTTGTTCTATGGCAAACAAAGTATCCATGCTTGGGTTTATATGGTGGAAAATTTAGTCTGTTTAGGCTCGCCACATCATGGTGCTGTATTGGAACGTTTCGGTTTCAGGTTGCAAGAACGGTTTCGGCATTTTCCAATGACCAAACTGATCAGTCAAATTGTCAATATTCGTAGCAATGGGATCTTAGACCTGCGCTATGGCAGTGTGCGTGATGATGACTGGGAGCATAATGATATTCGGATTGGTGAACTCGATGATAACCGTAAGCCAGCGCCGTTACCCTCTCATATCAATACCTTTCTGGTTGCAGGTACGATCGAAGCTGAACACAAACAACAACGTTCACTTAAAATCATTGGTGACTATTTGGTGAGTGTGAAAAGTGCTTTAGGTGAGCATCCAAACCCTAGATTTCAATTAAAGTTGCCAGAGTCACACAAGGCTGTTTTTTATGGTTTGAATCATTTTGAGATTCAGCATCATGCCAGCGTCGCTGAACAAATTGCCAAGTGGTTTTATCCTCATCGCGATGAAATAGCGCAAGAAAAAATACATAACTATTTGATTAAGCTTGAAAGTATGCAGGGGATCGTTGAAACCTAAATGAGTAGCACCATACTCATTTGGCTTGCAGCAGCTGTACAGGATCAGCTGCTGCCATAATCAAAGGCATATCAGGAAGTTATTTCTTATTTTTATTAGGATAGAAGCGGAATAACTGCCAAATACTGATGATACTCAGGAAGATAAAGAACACGCCTGACCATACTGGTAAGGAGAGCCCAAACAGACTCCAGTCCACTACAGCACATTCACCAGAACCTGATAAGACTTGTTGTAATACTGTCTTCATTGGAAATGCTTCGAGTAAATAATTCAGCCCTGGCCCACAAGTGGGTACTTGATCAGCAGGCAGATTTTGCATCCACACGTGGCGCATTGCTACACCCGCAGACCACAATATACAAATGGTACCTAGACCCGCATATAAGCGTTTAACAAAAACCTGTCTAGGATTGTGCAAAAAGGCGATCAGTGAAAAGAACCCTAATCCGATTAAACCGACACGCTGAAACACACACAGTGGGCAGGGCTCAAAACCTTTCACGTGTTCCAAATACAGAGCAAATGCCATACCAATGACACTTGCAAGAAATAAAAAACCACTGACAACGCGATATTGACGCCATTGCATATTGAAGCCTCTTAAATATTATCTAAATTTTTCAAGATATGTCTCAAATTGAATATGATGATCTTGTTCAAGTTGGTGTTGTTGTTGCAAAGAAGACTGAGCAAGTTGATCAAAATAAGTGATTATTTCAGGATTTAAAGTATGTTGTTGGTAACTGTCTTGATGTAAATGAGCAAGATGGCTGCCAAAAGCCCACGTCCCCCCATATTTTAGGGTGTCTTGAATCACTTGAGAGGATGGTGTGTTATCAACATCATCAACGCGACTTTGCATTAATTGCAATGCAGAACTATAGAGTTGTTGTTGTGACATTTGGTCAAATAATGCGGCAACAGGCTGCATGGCTTGTAGGTGCTGTGTTGCCCAGTCTGCCAAGCTATATTCTTGTTCACCCTCAATAATCGTCGCATTAGGTGCACGGCCACGGTTGACCACTTCTGCATGATTTCGATCAATTTGAGCTTGTTCAGTTTCCCATAATTCTGGGCTGTCTTTGAGTAAACAATACAACGCCAGAACTTCTAAGAATGCTGCGGTCTGCTCATCGATCCCAATAGGAGTGTAAGGGTTGACATCTACTGCACGTAATTCTACATACGCAATCCCACGATTAGCTAAGGCTTGAGATGGGGTTTCATCTCCCTGAGGAACTTGTTTTGGTCGAACTAAACTGTAGTATTCGTTTTCAATCTGTAGAACGTGATCATTAATTTGTAGTGCTTCACCTTGAGCATCGTTAAGACCAAGACGGCTAAACTCTGGATAAGGGCTGTGTACAGCCTTTTGTAACTCCTCAACATAGGCCTCTAGGCTGTTGTAATGAATACCTAATTGTTTTTGTGCAGAGTTTTGATAACCAAAACGGCCCATACGTAGTGCCGTAGCATAAGGTGCAAATAAAGTACCTCGAACCAGAGGCAATAAATGATGTTCGCGTCCAGTCATAAAACATTTGCACACCGATGGACTAGAGCCAATAAGGTAAGCAACCAGTGGTGTAAAGCGAATAAAGTTACGAATCAATCCCAAGTAACGATGACTACGATAGTCCTGTGGGCTCATTGCCTTATATACATCGTCTGTCTCGTACTGTTGCAGTTCAGCAAATAGCTCTTCTGGGAAGGAAACGTTGTAATGTACCCCAGAAATCGTTTGCATGCGACGTCCATAACGAACCCCTAACCCACGGCGATACAGCGTTTTAAAACGACCGATATTTGATGAGCCGTACTCAGCTAGACGAATTTTATCTTCTTCATCGTCGAGCATACATGGCATGGAGAGTGGCCACAGCTTCTCACCTTCATCGAGGTGTTGGTTCACCACTGAATGAATATTATGTAAATATGTGAGTGCTTCTGAGATACTCGAAAGTGGTGGGGTAATAAACTCCATGAGAGCTTCTGAATAGTCCGTCGTGATATGTGGATGGGTCAGTGCCGATCCTAAAGCAATTGGATGATCGCTTTGTGACAGATAACCGTTACTTTGCATCCTTAAGCTTTCTCGTTCAATTCCGCGTAACATTCCCATTAAGTGTGATGCTTCGATCCAAGTTGGGAAATTAAAGTTTGGAATAGAATCGGGTTGACTCATATCGATGGCTCTCTGTTCTATCATATGAAATGAAATAAAAATTGTACTGCTGACAGTATACTTGGAATCTTTGGCCGAAACTGCATAGCAAAAAGCAAGCGACAGCAATTTAGTGGATAGCTTTACAATTATTTATCATAAGGTGAGGTTCAAGACATCAAAAAAATTATATGCTTAACAAAAATAACCCTGAGTAACTAAGATTATGATAACGGCAAAAGACATTTTAGATTTTTGGTTTAACCCTGAGAATAAAGCTTTTTGGTTTGCTAAAAGTGATGATTTTGATGAAAAATTACGATTAAATTTTCAAGATATTTTTATGCAAGCGTGTAAAGCAGAATTGTGGTCATGGCGCAGTACTGCTGAAGGTCGCTTAGCTGAAGTGATTATTTTGGACCAGTTTTCTCGTAATCTATATCGTGATGATCCACGAGCTTTTGCCCAAGATCCTATGGCGTTGGTACTGAGCCAAGAAGCGATTGAACTTGGTATGGATCAACAATTGGCCCCAGAATGGCGTTCTTTTTTATATATGCCGTTTATGCATAGTGAATCTGCGCTCATTCATGAACAAGCCCTTACGCTGTTTGAGAAACTGGGTAACCCTGTCAATTTAGATTTTGAAATTAGACATAAAGTCATTATTGACCGCTTTGGTCGTTATCCACACCGTAATCAAGTGTTGTCACGGACCTCAACTGCTGAAGAATTAGAGTTTTTACGACAACCCAATAGTCATTTTTAATTGAATAAGTGATGATCCCCTGTAATGTCTAGGGGGCAGTCACGAGGATGCTAGAAATGAAAAAAATTTATATTGGTTTACTGTTATTGGCGATGGGAGGCTTAAATGCGTGTAGTTCAATCCCATCTAAGCCATTAACCTTCGATCAGTTGGGCCAATTTGAAGCTTATCAGCTGAATACGCAGAGTTTTCGTGTCAGCTTTAAAACGGACC
The DNA here is from genome assembly GCF_000829675.1 of Acinetobacter rudis. GTDB lineage: Bacteria > Pseudomonadota > Gammaproteobacteria > Pseudomonadales > Moraxellaceae > Acinetobacter > Acinetobacter rudis. The sequence continues at coordinate 67,483 of NZ_BBRX01000019.1, read as the reverse complement.
GCAATTTAAGCTATGGCACAGCAGAAGAGATTGCACTGTTAAAGTCTGCTCAAACAGCTGTAAAACATGGCTTTGCATTTTTTAAAGTTTTAGATGATCCGAGTAATCGTGCGCAGAAAGCACCGCGTCAAGCAGTTGTTTATCCTGCACCGATGTATAACCCGTATCCATATGGGTATTATCGTGGTCGCCATGCGCCATTTTATGACCCATTTTTCTATAACCAACCTCAAGTGGTACAAATTGAGCCAACAGAAGTGTCATATAGTATTGAGTGCTTTAAAACTAAAGCATCAGCACCAAGTGATGCTTTTGAAGCACGACTGATTTTGCAATCCTTAGGGCAAAAATATGGTCTTAGCCCAACCGGTGATGTGCTCCCTGTAGAAACTCCAGCACCTAAAGCAAAATAACTGGTTGATGATCAGCGATTAGAGTAGGTTATTGTATTGATGTTTGAGGAATTTTAATGTCAGCTACCCCGAGCCCAAGTTCAAGTCTGCAAAGCAGCCGTTTTTATGCCAATATCGCATTGGTGATTGCTGCACTGACTTGGCTGTTTTTGTTAGTGATGGCCAAGGTTTTCCCTGAACAGAGTTGGTGGATCTATATCTTCGTGTTGTCTGCAGAGGCAGGAATGGTAGGTGGTTTGGCAGATTGGTATGCAGTGACTGTGCTGTTTCGCAATCCCTTTGGCCAAATCCCTATTCCTAAATTCTTAAAAGATCATACAGAGATTATTCCACGCAATAAGGCGCGTATTGCTGAGTCAATGGGGCGCTTTGTACAAGAAAATTTTTTATCCCCGCAAATCGTGGAAAAAAGCCTACTCAGTACTGACTTAAGTATGGTCATGGGAAAATGGCTGACCAATCCACAAAACAATGCTCAAGTCACCGAAATGGTTCAACAAGTCGTACCCAAGGTGTTTGAGTTTGTTGGGCAAGAGCAGATTGCTAACTTTATTCAAAACAATAGCGTACAGTGGCTGCGTCATACGCAAATCAATCAGCTCAGTAGTCAAATGTTACGGGCAGTACTGGAAAATGATTTCCATCAAGATGTACTGCAACGTGGTTTAGATCTGGTGCATCAATGGATGATCAACCATCCTGAAAAAGCGCAAGAACTGACGCGTAAGCTATTAAAAGAGCTTGGGGTTTGGAAGTTTGCAAAAGGCATGAGCTGGCTTGGAATTGATGTGCAGCAGCGCACAGTAGATAGCTTGTTGGAAAAAGTGGAATCGATGCTGGCTGATCCAGATCATGCGTATTGTCAACAGGTTGAAGAGATTGCACAGCAACTGATGTTGCAATTGGCTGATTCTGAGAGTGCAGCGAGTATTCAACTCAACCAAACTAAAAATGCCTTACTAGATAGTGATGCGGTGCTTAATTTTATTCGCGGCGCTATCGTGATTTTATGTGATGTCATCAAGCAAGATCTGCAAAAACCAGACTCAGGAATAGCAGAGAATTTACGTTCAGCGATTCAACAGATTGGTGAAAACCTCATGGAGAATCAAGCAGTACGAGACTTATTGAATGCACGTATGACTGGATTGGCGATTCAGTTAAGTGATCAATACAGTGAAAAAGTTATTTTATTTATCAGCGAGCGTATTCATGAATGGGATTCGACTGAAATGATTAATAAAATTGAAAATGAGGTGGGTGGTGATCTGCATATGATCCGCGTCAATGGCGTTGTGGTGGGTGCATTTATTGGTCTGACTTTGGGGATTCTTCGGGCGCTATTTGATTGGTTAATTTAAGCTGATGACTTATGTTCTTCAGTCGTAATAATTAGCTCAGCGCTATACTTCTGTAGCAGAACATCATAAAATCGTCTTTATTCCTCTGCCAGTCACGTACTGGCAATGACTTATTATACGTCGCTCTACTCGCATGTTATTGCTTAACAAGCCGTCTGAAGAGCTTTCTTTATCTTTTTCAATATCAGTCAATTAGAGCACACTAGAACAGGTTGTTGCTCTCAATACGTGTCGCTGATGATTGATCATATGACGTTAGATAGAACTTACTGGACCTGAAAACAAATATGCCACCTCGTCACAGCCTAATTGATCAACCACAATTTGGAAAAACCTTTTTATTATTTTTACTGCCTTTAATTGCCACCAATATTTTGCAAAATTTGTCAGGCACCATTAACGCTATTTTCGTTGGGAAAATGATGGGTGTTGAGGCAATTGCTGCAATTTCTGTATTTTTCCCCATTATATTTTTTCTGTTGGCTTTTGTGATCGGACTTTCAGCAGGAACTATGGTCTTGATTGGTCAAGCTTGGGGAGCACAGGACTTAAATAAGGTTCGTTCAATTGTGGGTTCTACCCTGTTTTTAACTTTAGTGGGTGGTACGGTGATTGCTGTACTTGGCGGGATGTTTGCTCATCCGCTACTTTTGTTATTGGGCGTGGATCCAGCGATTATGCATATGACCTTGCCCTACGTGCAATGGATGTTGTTTAGTAGTCCAATATTGTTTGTATATATCATCCTAACTTCGATTTTACGTGGTGTTGGTGACAGTGTGACACCATTGATCGCACTGGGTTTAACCAGTGTTTTGGGTTTATTAATTACTCCTGCCTTGATCGATGGTTATGGCTTTTTACCGCGTTTAGGCATTATTTCACCTGCAATTGCCAGTATCATTGGTTATTTAGCCGTGCTGGTTTTCTTATATTATTATCTACGTAAGAAGAAACACCCATTACAACTCGATCGCGAATTGATTAAACAAATACGCTATCACCCTGAAAATACGGCCATGATATTAAAACTAGGCGTGCCGACAGGGATTCAAATGGTGACCAATGCTGCTGCAGGTTTAGTGGTGATTGGTTTGGTTAACCAACATGGTGCACATGCTACAGCGGCTTATGGTGCCGTCAATCAGGTCTTGAACTATATCCAGTTCCCTGCGATTTCGATTTCTATTGCTGCATCGATCTTTGCGGCTCAAGCGATTGGTGCAGGTAAAGCTCAGCTACTGAGTAAAGTGACTAAAACAGCATTAAAGATGAACTTGATATTTACAGGAACTTTGGTCATTTTGGCTTATTTGTTCTCTAAATATCTCATGGCATTATTTATTACTGACCCTGACGTGATGGAATTGGGCCAGAGCTTATTGTTTATTGTGCTGTGGTCATATTTATTTTTTGGTGCCGCTGCAATTTTTGCTGCGATTATGCGAAGCAGTGGTACGGTAACTGTACCTATGCTGATTAATATTGGTGCAATTGCTTTGATTGAATTACCTTGCGCTTATGGCTTTAGCAGTGTTTGGGGATTGACTGGGATTTGGTATGCCTATGCCCTCGCTTTCTTTATGCTCTGTGTCATGCAAGGTTTGTATTATCAGTTCTTCTGGAAAAAGAAAACGGTCAAAATCTTGATCTAAAAAAAATCCCCCTTAACGCAATGTTCAAGGGGGATTTTTTTAAGGTGCTTAGAGTTTTTTACCTAGCCCCATCATGATCTTGGTGATTTTTTGGTAGCCTGTTGGAAGGACGCGTTGCATTAAATCAATCGCTTTGGCATCTGAACCGATTAAGAGGCGGCGCTTATCTTTTTGTACGGCATCTAAAATTTGTTGTGCAGCCTCTTCAGGTGGTGTACGAAGCAACTTATCAAATGACGCGATAGATTTTTCAGGGTTCATGCCTAAACTGCCTAAACTTTGGTTTGAACGTGCAGTTTTGGCAATATTGGTACGAATACCTCCTGGGTGTACACAAAGTGCACTCACACCGCATTGTTGCATATCAAGTTCTTGGCGTAGAGACTCGGTGAAACCACGTACAGCAAATTTTGTAGCGTTATAAGCAGATTGACTCGGTTGAGCAGTTAATCCAAATAGACTGGAAATATTGATGATATGACCTGACTTGGTTTGTTTGATATAAGGTAAAAATTCTTTTGTACCATAGACCACACCCCAGAAGTTGATATTCACAATCCACTCTAGCTCTTCGTAGCTTGCACCTTCTACGGTAGATGCTAGCGCTACACCAGCATTGTTAAAGATCATGTTCACTGAACCATGATCCTGCACAGTTTCTTCTGCCCACTCACGTACAGCGTCACGATCTGCAACGTTAAGTCGTTTGGTGGTGACACGAATCGTATAGGGTTTTAAGAGTTCAACTGTAGCTGCTAAGCCTTGTTCATTGATATCACTCAAAGAAAGATGACAGCCCTGTTTTGCGAGCAATACCGCCAGTTGTTGGCCGATGCCTGAACCAGCACCAGTAATTGCAGCTACTTTATTGTCAAAATTTTTCATTGTTCATCCTTATTTATTTGAAAGCTGTGCACTGTCATGGTGGTCATGTGCAATGTGTTAAAATTCACTATAAATTTGACAATATGTATTGTCAAATACTAAATGTGACGGATATGATCATGAATGTTTTTCATACGTAGGTTTCATGGTTGAACCTTGTTAGAATGCTCTACACATCGACTATAGGAAGTTCTTCTGACAATGACTCAGGATCATTCATTAAAGTTACAGGACTCTGCACCAGCGAGTTCTGTAAACAAAGAGCGCCAATTTAAGGGCTTATCTTTGGCTGAAAGAAAAAGAGTTCGTCGTGAAAAACTCATTGAAGCGGGTATTGAAGTGTATGGGAAACAAGGCTTTTTCTCAGTAACAGTGAAAGATATCTGTAATGAAGCAAAGCTGACTGAACGTTATTTTTATGAATCTTTTAAGAAAAGTGAACACTTGTTCCAAAGCATCTTTTTACAACTGATTGAAAAATTAGAAACAACAGTGATGCAGGCAATTTTTGCTGCCGCTCCTGATTCACGTTTGATGGTTCGTTCTGGTTTAACAGCATTATTTGAATTACTCAAAAATGATCCACGTATGGCACGAATTATTTATGTAGATGCGATGTTGGTACAAGAACTCCATAACCAGGCCACGATTCAAGAGTCGATGGGACGTTTTGACCGTATGATTCAATCTTTTGTACTGTTATTGCTTCCTGATTTACAAAAAAGTTCAGGAGAAATTTCACTGGTTGCAACAGGCTTAAATGGTTATGTAACACAAGTTGCTATACGCTGGGTAATGGGTGGATTTAAACAGTCACAAGAAGACATTATTGCAGCATGTGAGGTTGTTTTTGAGGCACTCATTGCCAAATTTATGCATTAAGTCATGTGACTTTTGATTAATAGACAGAAAACACCAAACTTGCATTATTGTGATGGAGTCACCGTTTTGTCATATTTTTCACCATGTTTTGTCACAAATAATTGCAAAAATAACTGTATACATCAGTTTTGCAATGATACTGTCATAATTAATCTTTGTAATAAGCCTGTCATAAACAATCAAACGGGTCACCGTTCGTACATACATAGGATATTGCGTTGTGAAAGATGACTACATTCTAATCGTCGATGACGAACTTCCAATTCGCGAGATGATCCATACGTCTTTGGATATGGCGGGTTTTCAGTGTTTACAAGCAGAAGATGCGAAACAAGCACATCAAATGGTTGTTGATCAACGACCAGCACTGATTCTTTTAGACTGGATGATGCCAGGTGGTGTAAGTGGTGTCGATTTTTGTCGCCGTCTAAAACGCGATGAAAACCTGTCTGAAATCCCAGTCATTATGTTGACAGCTCGTGGTGAAGAGGACCATAAAGTTCAGGGTCTCGATGCTGGGGCTGATGACTATATGACCAAACCATTTTCGACACGAGAATTGGTTTCACGCATTAAAGCAGTTTTACGCCGTGCTAATGCACTCAGCGGAGAGAAAACGATTGATGCCAATGGCTTGATTTTAGATCCAGTCAGCCAACGCGTCAGTTTTGGGCAAAATATTTTAGAAATGGGCCCAACAGAGTATCGTTTATTGGCTTTCTTCATGACACATCCAGAACGTGCTTACACACGTGCCCAGTTGTTGGATCAGGTGTGGGGTGGGAACGTCTATATTGAAGATCGTACGATTGATGTACATATTCGTCGTCTACGTAAGGTGTTAGAGCCTTATGGTGTAGACCGTTTTGTACAAACTGTACGTGGTACAGGCTATCGTTTCTCTACACGAGCTGATGTTGCTCTAGGTTAAGACTAATTTTATGTATGAACCTTATCCCGTACCCGACCTTGCTCGTGATCATAAAAAGTTCCGCTATAGCAGTCTGTGGAACTTTGCTAAACAAGATTTAAAACTTCTCTTTTTTTTCTTGTTGATTGGTGGTTTAGTCGGTTATGGCATGGGATATTTGGCCAGCTGTTTATTGGCGGCCTTTGCATTTTTCTTATTTTTACAGCTCCGTTCATTGTATTTAGTCAATGAATGGATTTCTAATCGCCCCTACGATGTTCCTCCAAACTTAAACGGTATTTGGGGGGCATTATTGTTCAATGTTTACCGCTCTCAGCGCCAAGAACGTGTGGTACAGGCTGATATGGTGGGTTTGATTGATCGTGCACAATCATCGCTGGTGGCACTTGCTGAAGCGGTGGTCTTGACTGATGAGTTGAATCAAATCGAATGGGCTAACCCTGCAGCAGAGAAGTTATTGGGTATTCAATATCTTGATCGCGGGCGTAATTTACTGTCAATTTTAAGACAACCCCGTTTTATTGAATATTTTAACGATATTGATAAATCACCTGATGGCATCAAAATTAAATCATCGATCAATGATGAGCATTATGTGCAAATCAAACTGACACCTTTTGGCAGTGATAGCCACTTGCTCGTTGCTTATGATGTGACACGTATGCAAAACCTTGAACAGATGCGCAAAGATTTTGTTGATAATATTTCACATGAATTACGCACCCCATTAACGGTGTTGAGTGGTTATGTGGAAACATTTATTGATCAGGAAGATATCAATCCGCGTTGGAAACGTGCTTTTGAACAAATGCAGTCACAGACTCGACGTATGAATGCATTAGTGAACGATTTATTGCTGTTATCTCGTTTGGAAAATGACAAACAAATAGCTAAAAATCAAATCATTGATATGCCAAGTCTAATGAACCAACTTTTTGATGATGCACAGGCTTATAACGTTGATTATGGCCACACCTTAAATCTGAACATCGATAGTCATTATGATTTGATTGGTTCAGACATGGAAATTGCTAGTGCATTTAGTAACTTGATTACCAATGCAATCAAGTATACCCCACGGGGTGGAATCATCAGCATCGGCTGGTATGACGATCAAGACCATGGTTATTTTATGGTTGAAGATAACGGTATAGGGATTGATCCAAAACATTTACCACGCTTAACTGAGCGCTTTTATCGTGTAGACAGTGCACGAAGTCGTCAGAGTGGTGGAACAGGCTTGGGCCTTGCTATCGTTAAACATGTACTGATGCAGCATGGTGCCCACCTTGAAGTGGATTCTATTGAAAATAAAGGCTCTACCTTTAAAGCGGTATTTCCTAAACAACATCTTTATTGTGTAGATCATGCTGATTAGCATGAATTTCACGATTGAAAGCAAAAAGCCTTGCATTGATGCAAGGCTTTTATCTATGGGCTGTCCTGTTTAGACTTATGCCTGCACAGTACCTAGACGCTCGCCCATGGCCGTTAAGTCATTGGCCTTAAACTGCGCATCCCATTGCATTTTATCTTTTTCAAATAATACAATCGCTGTAGATCCCAAGTAAAAACGACCAAGCTCATCGCCTTTCCCTAAAGCCAATTGGTGATGATTCAGCTCGAGACAACCAGAAGGTTTTACTTTTCCTGTCGCGACAGTTTCAATACCCGCAACGATCATAGCACCCACTAAAACAACGGCCATACGACCAATTTCAGTATCAAATAAACATACCATACGCTCATTACGTGCAAACAGACCTGGTACCGTTTCAGCTGTAGTCTGGTTGACAGAAAACAACTCACCAGGAATATATAGGGTCTCAGTTAATGTACCTGAAAATGGCATATGTACGCGGTGATAATCACGTGGAGAAAGATAAACCGTAGCAAATTGGCCTTCTTTAAAAACGGCTGCAAGCTGTGGATCGCCAATCAGTTTTTCAACTGAATAGTGTTGACCCTTCGCCTGAAAAATTTCACCTGATTCAATCTTACCGAGTTGTGAAATCGCACCATCAGCAGGACAGACAATGCTATCTGCTGCAGGGTCAACTGCACGGACACCTTGTTTGAGTGAGCGAGTGAAAAATTCATTAAATGATTTATATTTCAAAGCATCGGTTTGCTCAGCAATGCTCAGATCAATTTTATATTTTGCTTTAAAAGCCTGAATTGCGGCATTTTTAACAATAAAGTTTTCACTTGCTGCAACCTTACCGACTAAGCGGCTGAGTTTGTGTTGAGGTACTACACGTTGCGCTTGAATAAACAATTGTTTTTTTAGGTTTTCGATAGTCAAAATGGATGCTCTCCGCTCACAATTGGGCTGTTGGGATGATTACCCCACTCACTCCACGCACCATCGTAGGCCAAGACTTGCCATCCCAGTAATCGACAAATGACGTAGGCTAAAGAAGAACGATGATGAGATTGGCAATAGACTACGATGGGTTGATCAGCACGCAGTCCGATTTGCTCTAAGCGTTGTTGAGTGCGCTGTAAAGTATGTAATTTTAAATGATTTTCACGATTAAGTGCAGTACTCCACTCAAAATGATATGCACCTGGGATATGACCACCGCGACGTGCGGCTAAGCGTTGACCTGTGTATTCTTCTTTGCTGCGACAATCCCAGAGTTGAATCTCTTGGTGTTCAAGCTTTTGCAGCAGTTCAGGGTATTCAATACGATAGAGATAGTTCGATGTTTCTGGTACGGTCAATAAGTGACTGACCGGTTCGAGTTTGACTGTTTGCGACTCAGTGGCGAAGCCTGCGGCCAACCAAGCATGTATCCCACCGTTAAGTAAGCTGGTGCGTTCAAATCCAAGACTGTGTAATGTCCAGATTAAACGACTCGCCCAAGCACCACCTTCATCATCATAGACGACGACATGATGATCTTGTGAGATATTGAGGTGGCTAATGAGTTGTTGTAATGCGGTTTCATCAGGCAGTAGTCCCGTTGCATAGTCATCTTGTTGCACCAACATATTGGGCTTAACATGAATCGCATTGGGTAGATGCAGCTGTGCATATACAGATGCTCGACTGAGATCCACTATACGTAACATTGGGTGATTGAGCTGGGCCACAAGTTGCTCAGCCTCAATGAGTAAAGCAAAATCCAAATCAGTGCTCATGACTTACCATTTATAATTTAATTTTGATAGGCGCAAATTTTAACACAGTCTTGCAGCTTGGCATTTTGGTGACTATGCATTTTTTATTGTTAATTAGTGAAAAAAAGCACGGCATAACGAGGTTATGACCGTGCGAGAAGCATCAGATGATTTACAGTTATTGCTGAGCTGGTTCTTCAGCAATATCAAAAATTTGACGCAAATAAGCCAAGAAAGTGTCATTGTCTGTCATGGTTTTACCTGGACTATCTGATATTTTTGCTACCGATTGACCATTACATTCAACCAGTTTGAGCACAATATTAAGCGGAGTAAGTCCCATATCATTGGTCAAATTGGTACCGATCCCAAAGCTGACTTTAAAGCGATCTTTGAAATATTGATGTAGATCCCAAGCTTTGGTGATATCAAGACCATCACTAAAGGTCAGCATCTTGGTTTTAGTGTCAATTTTGAGTTTCTTATAATGTTGATAAGCCTTGTCACCCCATTCATAAGGGTCACCACTGTCATGGCGTAAGCCATCAAATAACTTCGCAAAATATAAATCGAAGTCTTGTAAGAAGGCATCCATCCCGACTACATCTGTTAGTGCGATTCCAAGGTCACCACGATATTCTTGCACCCAAGTTTCTAAAGCCGCTTTTTGAAAGTCTCTCAAGCGCACATCAAGTGCTTGGAAAGCCTGCAAGAATTCGTGGGCCATCGTACCGATTGGGGTGATATCCAGAATTTTGGCAAGATAGACATTACTGGTACCACGAAACACCTGTGGTACTGCGTGTTGGAAGGACTGCACAACGTGGCGTTGCCATTGCATACTATAACGACGACGTGTACCAAAGTCTGAAATCAACAGGGGTGGGTCAGATGGGTTTTGTTGTTGTTCATAAGCTTGAATCTGTTTGATTTTATCTTGTAAACGACGCTCACCTTCCGCCCAAACTTCTGCGCTATGAAGGCGTTTAAAATACAGCTCATTTACGATCGCTAAGACAAAAATTTCAAACATCATGGCTTGAACCATTGGGCCTTCTACCCAAATGTCTAAACGTCCTTCTGCATCAATCCCTGCTTCGATAAAACGACGCTTTAATTGAAAGAGTTCTAGATAGTCCACGAAGTCACTTTTGATAAAGCGCATACGACGTAGATATTGCAGCTCATCTTCGGTGAACTTTAAGGTGCATAGATGATCAAGTTGCTCATTGAGTTCATCCAAGATCTCAGTTAGAGGATAGCTGGTATCTTCAAGGTTACGACAACGAAAATGGTAAACACTATGTGTCTGGGGGAATTTATGTAAGACCACCTGTAACATAGTAAATTTGTATAAATCAGTATCAAGTAAAGACTGGATAATTGGAGACATATAAGCACGCGTTTTTCATCAGCTTCTGGCATTAAAACACAATTTGCAGATAAAAAACTGCATCTTTAACTGAATCGATGTAAACACAACGGATAAATACTGTGGATGATTGTAGAAAATCTCAAGGCGATGTTGCGAAATAGAGGAAAAAATAAGAGCAAATTTGTGCTTAGATCTTGTAGGGCTCAGATATTGCGTACATTGCAGACGACAGTGATGTTGTGGTGAAGTGTGAACACTAAATCTGTTAGACTTTGGGCGATTTTTTGTCGATAGAGTGGAACAGCGCATGCGTGCTTTATTACAGCGGGTATTAACCGCAAAAGTTGAAGTTGATGGACAGGTTTGTGGTGAAATTGCACACGGTATGCTGGTTTTTCTTGGTTTGGGCCAAGAAGATGACTTTGAAAAAGGCAAAAAGCTGATCGATAAAATTTTAAAGTATCGTTTTTTTGATGATGAACAAGGCAAAATGGGATGGAATGTCAGTCAGGCACAAGGTGGGGTATTGTTGGTTTCACAATTTACCTTAATGGCTCAGACACAAAAAGGTTTACGTCCTGATTTTGGCCCAGCAATGCCACCTGAGGCAGCAAAACAGCTTTATCAACAGCTTGTAGATTATGCTCGTGATCAGTTTCCACAGCTCCAAACGGGTATTTTTGCTGCAGATATGAAAGTACATTTGATCAATGATGGCCCTGTTACCTTTCAACTTGAAGTTGAATAAGCATAGAGACAAGTGACAAAAAAGAGCGCACTAGGCGCTCTTTTTAATGGGGGTGCTTCAGTCTAAGCCGATTGAAGCAGTTGCTTAGGCAACTTAACGTCCCGTTTTTTCTTTGATAAATTGACGTGCAATTTTAATTTTTTCTTGGATCGGTTTAGGAAGTTTAGGTTTAAGTAAACGTGAAGCCTGATTGAACCAAACCAGTAAGCTAAAATCACCTTCCATTTTGATGCTGCCGTCTTGCATACCTGTCATGAATGCAGTTGGGTCACCTTTAGCTAAAGTTTTTACCCCATGTTCGCTGTCTGCAAATTGTAGGATAAAATCAGCTGGTGCTTCTTGACCAGATACAGTATCGATACTGCCATTGTTGATAATAATTTGTCGCGCAAAGCCAAGATCTGTGCTGATCTGGATGCGGAATTGGCGATCGTGAATTAACTCAATAAATTTTGGACTGGTTTTAGCAAGCTGCTTCATACGTAATGCAAGACCAAGCACCAATAAATCGAGCGGATCAGTACTGACATCAACAATTGGTAGCTTTACCACGGGAATTGAAGAAAGTTTCATGAGCATTATGCCTGTTGTTTTAATTCAAAAATATATCGCTCATCCTACCATAAGTTTGATCTAGACAATCAATGCTTTACACAACAAAAAATCAATGACAAATGGTCAATAGATTGAGTTGCTTGCAACTGATTGCATTGTAAGAAAAACAAACTTTTGAGTTTCACCTCATATGAATATCCTGTAGGTGTAGCGATGACTTAGCGTAAAAAGATCCTCTATGAGAGAGGATCTGTATTGTTGTTTTAATTTATCCATTAATAATCATCATTTCAGCAGTTTTCACTCGATCACTCATCTTCATAAACAGGTGTATGCTCGATATAGCGACGATCTGCCATAGCCTTTTGTGCTCTGTTGTCTGCAAACAATAAAAATGCGATGAGGCCAAGCATTGCTGTACTGATTGCTGCCAAATAACTATAGGCAATGGATATCTGGAAAACATTGTGTACACCAAAGCGGATGCCTTCAATTAGACCCCAAAATAGCATTCCTGCACACATAAACCCCAGCCAATGACGGTAAGGGGAGAAAAAAACAGCGATCAACGCTACAGCAATCAGAGCGAATCCAATGATCGTTGTAAATATTGCTGTTACCATAAAAACCTCCGTCAACTTTGATGATGGCTCAAATTTCTACCGGATCTCAAATACTTCTCTATTCATTTTGTTAGGCTGCATACTTATGAGTCTTCGCCGTGTATGTTGTGCATTATGCAGCGTTTCTACGATAAAAAAAGAGCGACTTCTGTCTAAAGCGACACATGCTGTCGCAACATTCTTTTGTCATTACATTTTTTTTTATACACATTCCTTGTTGAAGATAATTCCAATCGACATTGGCGTGTCATTACATCAAAATACTCAGTACTTTCCATGTAGATAGCGCTTTTTTTTACGAGTATGATGACATTGCTGTTTTGTTATTCATATATGAAAAAAGCTGTAAATAGATAAAGATAAGTAGCTTTCACAGCAAAAGTGTAAAGGAGTCGTTACTATTTTTGCTGTGAAGATCATGTTCCCTTTTATGCGCGGCTTAAATCTTTATCATGCACACCCAATAAGTAGAGCACGCCATCTAAACCTACACTAGAAATCGCCTGATTCGCATTTTCTCTGACTAAAGGTTTAGCACGAAAAGCCACCCCTAACCCCGCGATTGATAACATCGGTAAATCATTGGCACCATCGCCAACAGCAATTGCTTGCTCCAATGAGATTCCCATTTTTTCAGCCAAGCCACGTAACAGCTCTGCTTTACGGGCACCATCTACGATTGCACCTTTAACTTCGCCTGTAACGAGGCCATCTTGTACATCCAAGATGTTGGCGTGTACTTCATCAATACCTAGTTTTTCCTGAAGATATTCAGCGAAGAATTGGAAACCACCAGACAAAATAGCGGTTTTATAACCCAATGATTTCAACGTTGAGATAAGACGTTCAGCACCTTCTGTAATGGTCAGACGCTCAGCGATCTTAGGCAAAACATTTGCATCGAGACCTTTAAGTAAGGCCACACGTGCACGGAAGCTTTGCTGAAAATCAAGCTCACCCTGCATCGCACGTTCAGTGATTTCTGCAACCTGCTCACCTACCCCCGCTTCAATCGCGAGTTCATCAATGACCTCTTGTTCGATGAGTGTAGAATCCATATCAAAACACACTAAACGACGGTTGCGACGGTAAGCATTGTCTTCTTGTACAGCCACATCAATATTAGATGCAGATGAAAGCCCCAAACATGCAGCACGCATTGCTTGTGCATCAAGCATTTGCCCTTTTAAACCAAATTGAACACAAGAGCGTTTTGGCTCGGTGCTATCGCAATGTTGGTCTGGACGACCAGAAAGGCGGGTGACTGTCTCGATATTAAAGCCTTGGCTTGAAACAATATTGGTAACTGCCTGTAAGTGAGCAGCGGTCAGTTCTGGGGCTAAAGCCGTCACGATATAACGGGTTCTGCCCCCTTCACTCACCCATTGATCATAATCTGTGCATGAGATGGGTTTAAAGCGAACGGTGAGCCCAATCTCATGTGCTAGAATGAGTATGTCTTTCATTGCTAGCGCAGTTGCGGTTTGATCGTGGGATGACACCACGATCCCTAGGGTCAACTGGTTGTGAATAACTGCCTGCCCTACATCCAAAATTTGTAAAGAATGTACGGACAACACCTGCATTAATCGGGTAAACTGATTCGGTTGGTCAGGTCCTAAAAATGATATAAGAATGATTTCTCGCATGAATTGACTCGAGTCTGAGCTGCAACAATTGTTAGAATCATAATCGAAATTCAATATATTTTCTTTGGAAGTTTAACTTGAATGCGCCAAGACAAGGGCTATTTGCTAGCCTACTAATTATTAGCTTTGCTTTACACACCTGTTTGATGGTGTTGGCAACAACTCATCAGTTGAATGAAAATCGTACCAATCAGGGCCAATTGATGACCAGTCAATTGGTGACAGATAGTATCGTTGAATTGCAGCCTGCGAATACAGTGTCATTGGCATTGCTCGCAAATCGCTATGCAACCAATCCAAGTGTAGCGTCGATTCGTATCTTGGATGCCAATAAACAGGTTTTAGCGACTAGTGGTTTAGCCAAAACACGTCAAGGTGAAGTGTTTTCACGTGATGCTATTTTAAACGATAAAAAAGTGGGTAGCGTAGAGATCGTCCTGATTCAGCCAAGTATTGGTGAGATTCTCCGAACTCAATGGCTAACGATTTTATTATCTTTGTTGGTTCATGGTTTATTGTTCCTCGCGTATCGCGGTATTGCACGTCCAACACGTAGTGAATATTTAAACCGTCTCAATACTGAAGCACGCTTAAAACATGAAGTACAACAATTGACTGAAGCACTTGCACTGGAAAAGTCGAGTAAAGCTTTAGCAATTGCTCAAGCGCAGCAGAAAATCAAAGAAAAATTTGAACCGAAAACCCCTGTTGTTGCTTTTGATGGCAATCAAGCTTGTGTTGCACTAAATATTCAATTTTATGATCCAAAGCAATTATTAAATACGGTCAATAAATCTGTATCGATTCCTTATTTTAATTTGTGTCAAATTTTCCTCAATAAGAGCATTGAGAATTGCGCACAACATTTTAATTTAAATCCTCAAGATATATTGATTGATCAGGCTTTCAATCAGCAAGGTGCAACGATTCATATCGATTCAGCTCATCCACAAGCTGCGCAGTGCCTAGTGCTGATTGGATCAGTATTCCAACTGCTTTCTGATGTGCTTTACAAGCGTTATCGTGCTGATAAACGTTTTGTTTTACAGACACGTTGTGCGATTAGTACTGAAGTCGAAGCAATGCAATTAAATGCGATACAAGCAGCAGAGCGTTTGACACATCATTTGATTGCCAAAGAAATGGCCTTGTATTTAAGCCATGATTTATTAAAACAAGTGAGTGGACAATACCAATTGGTGGTGATGCCAAATCCTTCGAACTTGTTGACGCGTCATGCATTTATGATTAACGGTATGGGCGGTGAAAGTGCAGGTCTGGTAGAACAGATCCGTACCGAAATTTTACAAGCTAAATCAGCATCTTGAGTTAAGAGTTAAAACCAGAGTTTTTGTAAAAAGATTTAGCGCCCAAACATTGTCTTCGTGATGTGTTTGGGCTTTTTTTTGCCTGAAGGCCAGCTAAAAAAATAGTTCTTCTGAAAAAAATCACATTTAGTCGATTGCATAGCCGTTCTTATGAGCAGAATCAGTTTATAATGGTGAGCTTCTAATTCATCTAAAGCTTGGCTCTCGTCGAGATTTAACACGACTCACTTAGTCTCTGGAACATTAGCAATGAATGCGGACGCAGCTACAAATACGCAACCTCTTGTTGGAATCATCATGGGTTCTCAATCCGATTGGGCAACTCTCGAACACACTGCCAATATGCTTAAGCAACTTGGTGTCTCTTTTGAAGCTGAGGTAGTCTCTGCGCATCGTACTCCAGATCGACTTTTTGAATATGCCGAAACAGCGCGTGAACGCGGTATACAAGTGATTATCGCGGGTGCTGGTGGTGCAGCACATTTGCCTGGTATGTGTGCTGCAAAAACAGATTTGCCTGTACTTGGCGTACCTGTAAAATCTTCGATCTTAAATGGCGTTGATTCTTTATTATCTATCGTACAAATGCCAGCAGGTATTGCTGTTGGAACGTTGGCGATTGGTCCTGCTGGGGCAACCAATGCTGCGATTATGGCAGCGCAAATCTTAGGCTTAACTCGCCCTGAGATTGCAGCAAATGTTGCGGCCTTCCGTGCTGCGCAAACAGATAAAGTTTCAAGCAATAATATTCCTGGCCAAGTCTAAGGATCGAGATCATGGATAAAACCATCGGTATTTTTGGTGGTGGTCAGTTGGGTCGTATGATGGCTCAAGCTGCATTACCACTTAATATTCAATGTACTTTTTTTGAAGCAAACCGCGATTGTCCTGCTGCGCAGATGGGTCAAGTGATTGATGCTCAATTAGATCAGGCGATTGAAACGTTTATTGAAAGTGCTGAAGTGTTTAGTTTGGAGTTTGAAAACACGCCCTTGGCTGATGTGGATCAACTCATTAAACACAAACAGATTCATCCGCCACGTCAAGCATTGGCAATTGCACAAAATCGTTTGCTAGAAAAAGCTTTATTTGATCAATTAGACATTCCCGTTGCGGCGTATCGTGCCGTAGATTCACTGCAAAGTTTAGAACAAGCTGTTCGTGAGCTTGGTTTGCCAATCGTATTGAAAACGGCAACAGGCGGCTATGATGGCAAGGGTCAATTTGTACTACGTACTGCAGATCAAATTGCTGAGGCTTGGGCAGAACTTGGTCGTGCTAAGCATTTAGTTGCTGAAAGTTTTGTGAGTTTTAGCCGCGAAGTTTCAATTATTGCGGTACGTGGTCAAGATGGTGACGTGAAAACTTGGCCATTGGCTGAAAACCACCATCATCATGGTATTTTGTCGCATTCGATTGTACCTGCACCCAATAGTGCTAAGTTGCAAGGTGTAGCACAAGATTATATTACGCGTTTACTCAATCATTTAAATTATGTTGGCGTATTAACTCTTGAGCTTTTTGTGACTGAACAAGGTTTATATGCCAATGAAATGGCACCTCGTGTACATAACTCAGGGCATTGGTCAATTGAAGGCGCAGTATGTTCACAGTTTGAGAATCACATTCGTGCTGTTGCTGGTTTACCTTTGGGTTCAACTGAATTGATTCGTCCAACTGTGATGGTCAATATCATTGGTGAGCATCCTGCAACGGCTGAGGTGTTGGCGTTATCTGGTGCTCATTTGCATTTGTATAATAAGACCGAACGTGAAGGCCGTAAAATTGGCCATATTACTCTGATGCCAACGGACCATGCCGAGCTGACAAACTTATGTCGTCAGTTGGCAGAAATTTTACCTGTACCTTTGGCATTAACCACAGACATGCAGATCGATTTTTAATTTCAATCTGAAGCAATGAGGATAGGACAATGAAGTATCTGATTAGTGCATGTTTACTTGGTCAAGCCGTTCGTTATGATGGCGGACATTGTTTGGTCAATGCACTTGAACAGTTACTGGCAACGGGTCAGGCCGTTGCTTTTTGTCCAGAGGTGGCTGGTGGGCTGAGTATCCCACGGCTGCCTGCCGAAATTGTTGCTGGTGATGGTCAAGCGGTACTGTCTGGTCAGGCAAAAGTGTTAGACAGTGCGGGTGATGATATGACCGCAGCCTTTATATTGGGGGCACAGCGTTGTTTAGCTCTGGCACAGCAGCATCAGGTTAGTCATGTGGTATTAAAGGCCAATAGCCCTTCTTGTGGTTCAACTCAAATCTATGATGGCAGTTTTAGTGGGCAGAAAATCGATGGTCAGGGGGTGACAGCTGCTTTACTTCATCAGCATGGTTTTCATGTGATGAGCGAGCAAGAATTTTTACAACAACTACAATAATCTTGATTAGCTTACTGGTAATACTTTAAAAGTGGATAGTACTTTACGCTTTGTTTCCATTGTCCATCGACCAAAACTCGATGAGTCACTTTAACTTTATTGTTTTTGGATGAGTTGGTATCTTCGATTAACTCTCTAACTAAAAGTAGTTCCTGTCCAGGTCTGATGCTGTACTCTGTGCGAACATGGTAGCAACAACCTGATTGACTAAAAGCAATAATACGTTTTTGATGATGATCCAATTCAAACATTCCGAGCTCTGCATTCGTGAGCATCGATAACGCTTCGTTATAAACAAATTTTCCCCATTGATCATTAAATACATAGATGTCATAAATAGGCCCACCATATGCGCCTGTATTGCCATTTTTAATCGCAATATCTTCACGACCATCAAAGTCAAAATCTTTAAAAATTAACGCATTTTGTTCAGCAGGTAGTGGCAGGTCTGTCATAGATGATGCTGAACTTTTATTGAGATGCAGCGCTAAATCATCAGATTCAAACTGTTGTATAACCTTTTGAGTACCTTTTTCGTATAGCGTTATCGTTGCTGGTCCATGGCAGCTAGACTGTTGGCATTGGACTTCAACCGTAACATCAAACAGATCGGTACTTTTGCGTAGTACAAAAGATTGTGCTTGAGCCGCAGTATGAATCACACACAGCAGACTGGAAAATAGGGTTGTTGTTATTTTCTTCATGGGGGTTGCTTACTCATGTTTAGTCGGTTTTTCCGCCTTGGCGGCCCAATAACTGGCTAAAGCTGGTCCGGAGATATTATGCCATAAACTAAAAATTGCGCTGGGTAAGGCTGTCAGTGGCGATGCAGCAAAGTGTACTGTCGCTAAGGCAACACCAAGACCTGAGTTTTGCATACCGACTTCGATCGCTACCGCTTTACAGTCAGCATAATTGAGCTTAAAGCAGTGAGCTGCACAAAAACCAAGCAGATAACCCAAGGCATTATGAAGAATAACCACAGCCAGTACTAATAACCCTGATTGAAAAATAGCCGCTTTACTGGCAGCGATAATCGCAGCAACAATTAAGACGATGGCCACAACTGAAATGATTGGCATCATTTGAATTGAACGCTCTACTTTTTGTTTAAATAAAGCACGGGTAACAAGGCCCAAGAAAATTGGGATGAGCACTACCTGTAAAATTGACACCAACATGGAAGTTGCATTAATTTCAATCCATTGACTGGCCAAGAGATAAAAAATAAAAGGCGTTAAAATCGGTGCCAATAAAGTTGAGACTGAAGTACAAGCAATAGACAGTGCAGTATTGCCTTTTGCCATATAAGTAATCACGTTAGAGGCTGTGCCGCCAGGACAACAACCAACTAAAATAACACCAATTGCAATCTCTGTGGGTAAGCGTAGTAACTGACAAAGGATATAGGCCAAGGCAGGCATAATGATAAACTGAGCCAGTACACCAATGAGTACGGCCTTGGGCTGCTGGGCGACACTTTTAAAATCAGCGGGTGTCATGGTCATACCCATACCAAACATAATAATACCCAACATGATGGCAATATAGGATTTGAGCCAGACAAATGCTTCAGGGAAGCCTAGTGCCAGTACAGCAAAAAACACCACCCATAAGGCAAAGGTTTTTTGTAGAAAAGCACTAAATGCTGATAATTTCATGAATGTTCCTTGAACATGAGGGTTTAACTAAAAGCTTTCATGTAGGTGCGTTGTACACCATGTTGATGCATATTTTGCCATGCATGCTGGAGTGAACCATTGTGATCAATTGCTCTACAGGCATCTGCAATCACAAAGCATTCAAAACCGAGCTTACATGCATCAATTGCAGTCCATGCCACACAAAAATCTGTCGCAATGCCCACGATATATACTGTTGTGATTTGATGAGCATGTAAATAAGCAGCTAATCCCGTGCTGGTCTTGTGGTCAGCTTCGATAAAGGCTGAATAGCTATCCAAATGTTGGCGCCAGCCTTTTCTAATGATTAATTGAGCCTGCGGAATATCGAGATCAGGATGAAACTCAGCATCTGGAGTTCCTTGTACGCAGTGATCAGGCCATAACACTTGTGTTCCATAACTCAGTTCAATCAATTCAAAAGTCTGATGTTTAGGGTGCTGACTTGCAAAAGAGATATGATCTTGTGGGTGCCAATCCTGAGTCAAAATAATATGCTCAAAAGAATGTGCAATTTTATTGATATTGGGGATGATTTCATTTGCATTGGCCACAGCCAAATTGCCCCCTGGGCAAAAACCATTTTGTACATCGACAACAATCAGTGCACTACCTTGCCGCTCTAACATCTTATTTCCCTCTTGATGATGTTTAATTATCGATCATATTAGCGCTGAATATTCTAAACTGAAACAGCATAACAAGTCCCACTGAACGGGATCATGATGAATTGCAAGTCTATTCACCTGCGTAAATCTAAATTTAACGACAATCTTGTGTTAGATTTGCTAAAGTTTTTTCACGCATAGACTAAATGATATTGTTCTGTCACGCTGAATAAGTCATAATTTGCGTAAGCATTACTCAATTGATCAACCTTATTGATTTTGCTTAAAATCAAAAAACTGCTCACCATCCACATTTTCGTTATTTCTATTTCCTTTGGATGGACAAATAGGATTTTTTTTAAAATGACTCAGCAAGCACTCCAGATTCAAGGTTCAATTGTCGCAATTGTCACGCCCATGTTTGAAGATGGTAGCGTCGATTGGAAGAGCCTCGAAAAGCTGGTGGAGTGGCATATAAAGCAAGGAACAGCCAGTATAGTTGCTGTTGGTACTACAGGCGAACCGTCAACTTTGAGCATGGAAGAACATGCTAAAGTTATTAAAGAGATTATTCGTGTTGCCAATAAACGCATTCCTGTAATTGCAGGTACTGGTGCTAACTCAACACATGAAGCAATTGAGCTGACGAAAGAAGCGAAAGCACTTGGTGCAGATGCTGCACTGTTGGTTACACCTTACTATAATAAGCCGACCCAAGAGGGGCTCTATCAGCACTTTAAAGCAGTTGCTGCAGCTGTTGATCTACCGATTATTTTGTATAACGTTCCAGGACGTACTGGCGTAGATATGCAAAATGAAACGATTATTCGTTTGGCTGATGTTGACAACATTATTGGTATCAAAGATGCCACAGGTGATTTAGTCCGTGGTCAAGCGTTAATTGAAGGCCTTAGTGATAAACACATGAATGTTTATTCTGGTGATGATGAAACAGCATCTCAGCTGATTGGTCTAGGGGCACAAGGCAATATTTCAGTCACAGCAAACGTTGCACCAGGTTTAATGAGCCAGCTTTGTGCTGCTGCTCTAGCTGGCGATAAAGCTTTGGCTGAACAGTTAAATAGCAAGATTGCAAATTTAAACAATATTTTATTTTGCGAATCGAACCCAATTCCAGTCAAATGGGCATTATACGAAATGGCTTTAATTGGTTCAGGGATCCGCCTACCACTAACGCCATTGGCTGAACAATACCGTACGCCACTGCGTGAAGAACTTAAAGCAGTTGGTGTCATTTAATAAGAGCAAAATATGATGCAGTTACGTTTTGGTTTAATGCTTTCCCTTGCTGCGATGAGCTTGGCAGGTTGTAGTTCGATGGGAATTAGCAATGGTTCGTTGAAATACAAAAAAGCACCAGAGATGGGTGAGATTAAATACCCAGAAGGTGCTTTAGTTCGACCAGCTTCACCACTATATCCTGCACCAGTTGTTGAACCTATGGCGATTGAACATGCGCCTAACTTTGCCAATAGCAAAGGTAATCGATTTGCTTTACCTCGTCCTGAACAACAGCAAGCCAATACGGACAGCACAGAGTCTGTAGAGGATGTTGCTGTTGGGCGACCTAAGTTGCTTACGGATGGTAATGGTAATCCCCTATTAAATGTGAGTGGAGATCCTGCCACAATTTGGCAATATGCACTCGCTACCCTGAGTTCATTAAATCAAAATGTTGTCGCGAAGAGCAAAAATGCTTACGAAGTGACTGTGAAGAACGATAAACAAGTTTATGTGCTACGCATGACCTCTGTAGGTGCGAGTAACAACATTGCGATCTTTAATGCCGATAGTAGTTTCGCTGATAAAAGTAAATCCAGCGAATTACTGACCCAGATTTACCAAAACTGGCCAGCCTAGTCTCACTAGGCAATTTTTTTTTGTAAAAGGTTCCCCCATGTTGAAACAAACCTTGCTCTATACTGGTAAAGCTAAATCCGTTTTTGAAACTGATAGTGCAGACCACTTGATTTTAGTCTTTCGTGATGATGCCTCAGCGTTTAATGGCGAAAAAATCGAACAACTAGATCGTAAAGGTAAGGTGAACAACCGTTTTAATGCCTTTATTATGGAGAAGTTGGCTGCAGCGGGTATTGAAACTCACTTTGAAAAGCTACTTTCACCAACTGAAGTTTTGGTGAAAAAGCTAGACATGATTCCTGTGGAATGTGTGATTCGTAACTATGCAGCTGGTTCACTATGCCGTCGTCTTGGTGTAGAAGAAGGGAAACAACTCACACCACCAACCTTTGAATTGTTCTTTAAAGACGATGCATTAGGTGATCCAATGGTGAATGAATCTCAAGCAATTGCTTTAGGTTGGGCTACTGCAGCACAATTGGAAAAAATGAAAGAATTGACTTATCAAGTCAATCAAGTTCTAGTGGAGTTGTTTGATCAAGGTAATATGATCTTGGTTGACTTTAAACTTGAATTTGGTGTGTTCCATGACCGTATTGTACTCGGTGATGAATTCTCTCCAGATGGTTGCCGCCTGTGGGATAAAGACTCGAAGAAAAAACTTGATAAAGACCGTTTCCGTCAAGGTTTAGGCGGAGTGGTTGAAGCTTATGAAGAAGTGGCAAGCCGTATTGGTATCGACCTTTCTGATCTTTAAGTCATCACTTTAAGATTTCTGAATTAAAGACGAACAGCAGAATGTGCTGTTCGTCTTTTTTTAACATCTAATTTTTATGGAATGTGGTGATTTTGGAATTTATGTCTAGAATACCTGATTAATAAAAGGCTTTTATGGATAAGAAGAGCTTTTTCGGCTAAATTAGATGTATTGGCATCAGATTGTGTAATTGTAGGAGAACAGCGTGAGTTATTATCATATCCTTTTGGAAGTTAATGATCATATCAGTACTATTGAGCAAAGTCGTGATGTCGAGATCTTTGATATTACTGAGATACAACCATATCTTTATTCGATTTTATTGCCATTTTTCAATGAGCAAATGATTGAACTTGAAGATGAAAATATAGAGTTTAGCGAAGTCTTACATTTACAGATCAAACAAACATTATTGCCTATTCATCAGCTGATTGATGAAGAGCAAAAGCAGTTACCAAGTGATACTGATGTCACTATTGGTGCATATGAAATTTTTAACAATATCAATCTTACTCAAGATGTTACTTCAGTATTTTGGGATATTTTAGAAGCTGTAAAAATTGATCAATCTGCGATTGAATAGTCATCTGAATTTAGATTTTTAAAACTTTAGATTGAGTAGAAATGAACATGCCCCCAAGATACTTCGCTATCTTGGGGGCATCATTTTATCGGAGTGATCAGCAGCTTATTGAAGCATCATGCGTGCAGTTTCTTCGCGGAATGCCTTTAAGATTTGCTGTCCAGCACGACCACTTGGTGCTAAACCAAGTCGAGTTTGTTCGGTGCGGATTGCTTGACGTGTTTTGTCACCAATGAGTCCATCTGCTGCACCAATGTCATAACCTCTTTTTAGCAGGAAGTTCTGAATTTCACGACGTTCTGCACGTGATGTGCCTGGATCTGGTGTTGGCCAAGCCGTTTGGATTGGGCCTGCACCTTGAAGACGGTCAGATAAATGCGCAATAGCAAGTGCATAACTCTCAGCAGCATTGTAGCTATAGATAGCATCAAAGTTTTTAAATACGAGGAATACAGGGCCATTTGGACCACTTGGTGCCATTAAGCCTGCAGGTGTTGCAGATGTTAAGTTGCCTTGTAGTAGTGGGCGACCATCAACTCGTGTTAATCCTTGACCACTCCAGTAACTCAACGCTTTCTTGTTACGACGGCTTTCACCCGAAATAGACATACCACTTGGCACTTTCACTTCAAAGCCCCATGGCATACCCGTTTGCCAGCCACGTTTTTTCAAAAAGTTTGCAGTAGAAGCTAAAGCATCGGCTGTGCTTGATACTAGATCGCGACGTCCATCACCATCAAAGTCAACAGCGAGTTCTTCATATGTCGATGGCATAAATTGAGTATGTCCAAAAGCTCCTGCCCATGAACCGACCATTTGCTCTTGTCTTAAATCGCCACGTTGCAAAATACGCATCGTTGCAAAAAATTCACCACGGAAATAAGCCTGTCGGCGTCCTTCACAACTTAAAGTGCCTAGTGCTTGTAATAGTGGATACTTCCCAGAAATATCACCGAAATTACTTTCTACACCCCAAACAGCGACAACTGTCTCTGCTGGTACACCATAGCTTGATGAAACGCGTTGTAATACATTTTGGTGTTGCTTGAGCATTTCACGGCCTTTCGCTACACGTTCGTCATCGACTAGACCAGATAAATAATCCCAAATTGGTGTAGAGAATTCTGGTTGATAGTTCAATTTATCAATGACTGAATAATCAGGCGTGAGATTACGCGTATAAAGATCATAATTTGAAGATGTTACGCCAGCTGAGATGGCTTGAGAACGTAGGCCAGCGATACAGCTTTGGAAATTATTATTTGGCTTATAATTTGAGCTAGCAGTTGTTGTTTGAACAGCTGGGCTGCTAGTGCTTGAGCCATTAATAACCAAATCGGCATGAAGTTGGCTGTTAAATAATGAGACAGCCGTAAAGAATAGTGAAAGACGCAGCATAGGATTCCAAAATTATTTTTGAATTTAAAAACAAATTAGCACAATGTTGTGGCTAAAGTATGGAAAAAGCAATAAAGAACTTTAAATTCATTTCTGATCTGGAAAATCATCAAGGAATTACAAGTGTTAATTTAAATTCAAAAGTAATTGAGCATAATTTTTTAAATTTAAAACTTTATTGAAATGACGATGACTTTTGAATTTAAAAAGTGGTTTGTCTTGGGTCGTTATATTTGAATTCAAATGGCAATGAAGTGAGCTTGTTATACTTTGAATTTAAATTAGAGTGAGGCTGAATTAAAGGATTACACGCTTAACTCTCGACATTAAGTTTAAATTCAAAAATTAATATCCCGATATTTTACACTTATCCACAGCAGGCTTGAGCAAATATTTTTGAATTCAAACGAGCAGGATTGTTCGTTTTGAAATTTTGAATTTAAAATGCGAGCATTGATTTCTTGTGGATAACTTTATCCACAGGCTGACGCCTGATGTAATTTGAATTCAAAAGTGATGTGTGTTTTGAATTTAAAAATTTACCGAGATAAACATGAAGAAATTGATGTTGAATAACTCAAGGAGGGGAGTTGAATATGATAGGGTCAACTAGACTCAGGAGCTGCTGTCCAACAACAGCCCCGATATAATAAATTAATTGTGTTTTAATGTCGCGTTTAGGTGGATCGGATGAGCAGCATTCCAGCGATTTGGTGAGGTTTTAATCACAGTATCGTGGATGGCTTGATATTGTTCTGCTGTACCATCACCATCAATGATCACCTCATAATCAATGTTTTCATAGCCGGGTGGAATAGCGTCATTTAAGCCCAGAAAGCCTTGTAAATCTAAGGCACCCGATGCTTTAATTTTAAGTGAGTTAATTTTGACA
This sequence comes from Acinetobacter rudis, assembly GCF_000829675.1. GTDB lineage: Bacteria > Pseudomonadota > Gammaproteobacteria > Pseudomonadales > Moraxellaceae > Acinetobacter > Acinetobacter rudis. Next base: position 41,756 of record NZ_BBRX01000019.1, on the reverse strand, counting down.
CCCATCACGGCTGCCGTAGCAACATATCCCACTGTCATACAGGCATTAATTGCAGCCAAGAGCAGTTCTTGAGGATTTGGGGCTGTATTTTCACCCAATAGTTCCTCTGGTTCATCGGCTTCGATCTTAAATGTTTTTGCTTTTCTTTCCCCAGCCATATACCACTCGTGTACTGAGGTTGTACTCTTACAGCCACCTTTCCAGTCGGTTTCTACTGCAAAAGAGACTTGGCCGACTTGAGGATCTTGGCTAACACTTTGTGCAAACCCTGCAAGATTTTCAGTTTCAATACCATTTATTAACATAAGTCATGCTTCCTGCATTTTAATAAAGTACTTCGCAATAAATTAAGCGATGAGTAAAATAAAGCCTGCGCTATAAAGAGCAATATGCTCTTTGATCGCTGTGTCGATCATGCGGCTTTTATTATTTTTCTGTAAACCTACCTCATACCTATCTTTCTTTTTAAGTTTTTCATCTTTTGATGAAACTGTACTTTTTAGAATGACCATGATGAATAAAAAAAGGCTGCTAAAATTATGGCAGCCTATTTTTACGATATTTAATTAGAATGATTTAAAGTCGTTGCGATACTGTTTGATATCACCCTCAATGGCACGACAATTTACATTGATCATTTGATCAAAAGGGTCTTTAGAAATGAGTATGACGCGTGCCTGATTTGGATAAAATTGCATTGCATAATATTCAGTGGTTTTGGCTGATTTAATGACTTCACCCTGATCATTATAATGCTCATGGGTTCTGCTAATTTGAGACCACTGCTTAATATTGAGATGCTGCTGTGCTTGTTTTAAAATCAAGGGAAGTTGGCCGTTTAGTTCAACGTTAAATCCTGCTGAAGTCCATTCTCCACCATAACCTGCATCTGTTGTAACACTACGGATTGCAGCAGTATATAACTGCTGTGGTTGGCGCGGTTGATAGATATCAACATAATAATCGCCTTCGTCTTCATCACTTGATTTAGTTTGTTTAAACTCTTTTTTAAATGCAGTAGTTTTTACAAAGGATGGAAATTGCATGACTTCATTAAGTTGAAGACGCCAATTTTTACAGCTAATTTGATCTTGATATGAAGGGTCTATCGCAAAACTAGTTGCTGGGAGTACTAAAGCGATTAAGCCTGTGGTGATGCAAAGTGTTTTCATCAATTTCCTAAATATATACCAATGATTGCTAAGATAATTTTAGGTATAGATGAAAAGGTGATCAACTGTTATTGAACGAGTATTTCATCGAGTTAATGACTGATCATCACATCATCGGTGATGATCAGCTTTAAATCGGACTTATGATTTTTTTGTGGTCATTTTTAAGTTATCTACAATGTATAAAGTCGAACGATCTAGACGCGTGTAATTAAGGTCTAGGTATTTTTGTTCAAGCCCTTGGCTATTTTTCCATAGTCCAAAATCATCATCGTTGAGTAGGCCAAGGTGGGTATCATCAATAAGCCAAATTCCTTCCATTTTGTCATGGGCATAATCAACTTGTTTGATCATATCAACCACTAAGGTTTTAGGAGCAGGGCGTATGTTTAATGCGTTCAGCCCATCCCAACCTTTATCTAATACATATTGCTCTAGGGTTTGTCCTGCAATAGTTAAACCTAACTTTTTATCTTGTTTAAGTTCATTATTCTCAGCCACTGTATGTAAGTTTGTCGCTTGATTCAAATCGATCTTATAAACACGTTTTGTCGCTTTTTGTGGATCTTTAAGATAAAAACCTTCATCGCGTTCTAGAACTAAAAACTCATGATCGTTTAAAGCAACGATCGCTGAGTTTGAAAATGCATTACCTTCTTGACGATATAGGAATTGCTGCATTTTACCACTTGCTAAGTCAATGCTGATAATACGAGTCAACGTTGATTTATTTACAGCGCTGGTCGGAAGGTTCATGGTCGATTGCATGATGCCTACGAGTGTTTTTTGATCTGGTGTAATGGTTAATCCTTCCATCCCACGATTTGGGCGGCGGTAACTAAATTCGTTGGGAAGAGTATATTTATTACGTTTATCTGCGCTAAAAGGATTAATTCGTTCGATTTCTCGACCATCCGCAGCGTAATGCACGATATGTGGACCATACTCATCACTGACCCAGAAAGTCCCATCTTTGAGTGCAGCCAAACCTTCACTGTCTAGGCCATAATCATCTAAACGCATTGGATTGTTGATAGGATCATAAGGTTGCTCAGGATTCATCGTGATGACTCTGCCCTGAAGATCATATGGTGTTTCGCCAGTGCCTCCTAAGGCAGCTGTATTGGGTAAACCTGTAATATCTTTACCGTTTCTATCTTTTAATGTGATTGTTTTTAGCTGCTTAATAGAACCATTTTCTTGAACTTCAAACAGGCCAATTTTAGGTACATAGTCAGGTCTTGGGAAAATTTTACCTGCACCATGTACTCCATCGTTATAGTCTGCATTTGGTCCGCGGTCAGTGAGTGCATAAAACTGTGTTTTCTCGGTTGGGTGCGCAGCTAAGTCAGAGCCATAACCTCCTTGGCGTAATTCAAAATTACTATCAATAATCCCCGCATTAGCGCTATATTTTCCTAAAATGCTATAGGGCATAATGGCGCCTTGAGCAAAAAGATTTTTACCACAGCGTACGGTTTTCTCTTTGACTTCATTTTTGTCTAATAAGCCGTTTCGATTCGTATCAATCCCTGTTTCGCTAAGCACCCCAGCATGCCAACATTGATCATTGCCCAAAGCTAAAGCTGTATCTTTACTTAAGGTTTTGGCCTCTCCTTGGCTGTTGTCTTTATCATCACCACAGGCTGTTAAAGCTAAAGTGGTGCTCAAGATAAGTAGTGATAAGTATTTCTTTTCCATGATGTTCTTTGAGTGATTAAAATATCGCCATGGTAAAAATAATTGGCTACAGTTTCGTGACTTAAGATAAACCTTTCACTTGATCAGGACTAAAAATGATCTTAATTTTTGCATGTAAGTCGGGATGAAAATAAATTTTAATCTTTTATCGAAGTACTTCGATTCCCACTGTATATCTGTTATGAATATAGGATGAAAACCAACTGAAAGAATAGCGAATGCAATTAAAACTTAAATTAATATTAGGCGCATTATTATTAACTATTGGTTCATTGGCATATGCCAATATTTGTGAAGAGCATAATTTTACCGATTCAATTTTAAAACAAGCTAATCTCAGCCTAGAACAGGGCTATATTGGGGATTGTAAGGTTTTACCTCAGCAACAAGACCGTGCTCTGCTAATTTTTCAGTTGGGTGATCCAGATGCGATCAAATCTGGCGATGCGGGACAAACCTATCAACTGCATTTACTGACCGCAGATACTCGGCAGTTAAAGTTATTGGATCACTATATTGACCCAACATCTTATACTTCTGATGCAGTGGAGCTAAATGATATCCGTATCGACACGGCAGTGTATCAATTACAACCACAGTTAAGAGCGATAGGACTACGTCTTAGTTTTGCTAATTCATCTTCAGTGAATCCCTATGCTTATACGATGCTTAATCTGTACGATTTAAAACAGCATAAAAAAGTGTTAAGTCATTTAAGAGTAAATTTGGGGCAAGGTGAGAATGATGGGCGTTGTAATGCTGACAATCATAGTAGGAACAGTACAGTTGTTATATTAGATACCCAGCATCATGGCATGTTTGATTTACGGATTAATACTAAAGAACTAGATGAGAGTTATCGCTGGATCAAAACAGATTGTGAACAGGTCAATAGCACTGAAAATAAGCGTAGCCATATTTTAAAATTTAATGGTAAAGATTATGTTATACCTAGGTATTTACAAGAATACGCACCTTAATATTGTCTGGATGATCTGTTTAAGCTGGGGTGATATTGTCTATTTAATATTTATCAAAGACGCATAAAAAGATCGATTTTAACCATGATGTTTAGACTGGGGGTCAATTTTTTCAACTACTTATATGCTAAAACTCAGTACGTATGGCGTTATACTGTGCGGCCAGAAGATGATGTATTTCATCAAGGTTTGGTTTTATAGGTAAGGTTTAATGGACGTAGAGAAGTCACAGCATGATTCAGCACAAGCACCGCCAGAACTACATAAAGGATTAAATAATCGCCATATCCAGTTGATTGCATTAGGTGGAGCAATTGGCTCGGGTCTCTTCATGGGTTCAGGTAAAACAATTCATCTATCTGGTTCATCGATTATCCTCACTTATATGGTGGTTGGCTTCTTCATGTTCCTCATGATGCGAGCCATTGGTGAATTGTTATTATCAAATAGTTCTTATAATTCTTTCGTGGATTTTACCAGTGAATATCTAGGTGCTCGAGCTGGTTTTTTTCTAGGCTGGAGTTATTGGCTGTGTTGGGTCATTAGTTGTATTGGTGATGTGGTGGTCATCGGGGGGTATATTCAGTTTTGGTTCCCTGATTTAAGTTTATGGATACCCGCTGTCTGTTCATTGATATTTTTAGTCTGTGTAAACTTCTTTTCAGTGAAGAATTTTGGTGAAATCGAATTTTGGTTTGCAGTCATTAAGGTTTTAGCAATCTTGGTGTTGATCGTGGTAGGTTTCTACATGATCTTTACTGGTTTTACCTCACCAAATGGTGTTGAAGCATCGCTTTCACACATCGTACAACAAGGTACAATCTTTCCAAATGGTGCTTTTGGTTTTATTGCTGGTTTCCAGATCGCAATCTTCTCATTTATGGGCGTTGAGCTACTTGGGATTACTGCAGGGGAGACGAAGGACCCTGAGAAAAACTTACCTAAAGCGATTAATTCCATTCCACTTCGAATCATGCTGTTCTATATTTTATCGTTGATTTGTATTATCTCGATTACCTCATGGCAATTTGTTTCTCCAGAAAAGAGTCCATTCGTTGAAGTATTTACTTTAGCTGGTATTCATATTGCGGCAGCACTCATGAACTTTGTGGTACTGACGTCTGCATTATCTGCTGTGAACAGTGGTATTTTTAGTACCAGTCGAATGTTATTTGGTTTGGCATGCCAAAAAGATGCACCGCATGTATTTGAAAAGCTTAATCATAAAAAGATTCCATTCTCGAGTTTATTTTTCTCTGGGGTTGGGATGTTAATTGGTGTTTTACTCTTAGTGATTATCCCAAGTGTAATGCAACTTTATACATTGCTCTCTACTTTATGCGCGATTTTGATTTTATTTGTTTGGGGCCTGATGGTGTGTGCTTATCTGTCCTATCGAAAAAAACGTCCAGATTTGCATCAAAACTCTAAATACAAAATGCCTGCGGGTATCGTGTTGTCTTATGCCTGTTTAGTTTTCTTTGGTTTTGCACTGGTTGCTTTGTTATTTGAAGAAGATACACGTGTGGGAATGTATATTGCGCCATTTTGGTTTATATGGCTGGTGATCGCATTTAAATATCGTGATCATATCCATGCATATTTTAGAAAAAGATTTAATTAATCGCACTGTATTAACTAAGCTAACAAAAGATATACAGCCCTATAGAGGGCTGTTATCATATTGAACAAACTAAAAAATGAGATGTTGTACTGAAAGGGCATTTAAATGAGTGAAGAAAAAATATCCGCTGGTGTACAGTCACTAGAGGTCGGATTAGCTGTATTAAATGCTTTATTGGAACATAATCAGCCCATTATTCTAAAACAATTGTCGCAAAAACTTGCGATGCATCCAGCTAAAGTTCACCGTTATCTGGTGAGTTTAATTCGTATGAATTATGCGCAGCAACTTGAAGACGGCCAATATGCATTGGGTGATCAAGCCTGGCGTTTAGGATTAAATTGTATTCAGCATACAGATCGATTGCAGTTGGTACAGCATTTAATTTATGCCTTACAAGCACAGGTTGGTTGTGGTATTCAAATCTGTAAATGGTCACCACAAGGTCCTGTTGTTGTTCAGTCAATTGAGTCTAATCAAGCAATTTCGATTGTCACCAAAGTGGGCTCAGTGATGCCGCTATTAAACTCGGCTGCTGGTCGTTTATTTGCTTCATATATGCCAGAGGCATTGATTAAACCTATGATGCAATCAGAGTGGCAACAAGCAAAGCAACAAAATCGCGCCATTATCCCCACAGATTGGGACGCATTTTTAGCGATGAAACAACAGATCATCTTGCAAAAACAGGCTGTAGTGAGGGGTGATTTACTGGTTGGGATTAATGCAGTTGGATTCCCAATTTTAAATAGCCAGCAGGGGATCGAATACTGCTTAACCGCTTTAGATAATGAAAGCTTTTTGGCGCTTGATCAGGACTGTGAAAAACTACGATTACTACAACAAGGTATGCAGAGAATCAATCAGTTTATTTTAAATTGAGTAGAATTTAACTGTGCTTTAGCTCTAAATATATTCCGATCGGGACATTGATGAGCAAAAAAAAGACTCACATGCTATTTCTAGTAGAAAGTGTATAAAATGAAAGAAAGATGTAAGTATAACCTTTAATATCAATTTGTTATCTTGCATCTTTCTTTTTATATATGTATAAAATAAATATATAAAAGATATAATCCTTTCCAAGACTACAATTGATCTAGAATTTTTTTAATAGCTAACACAAATCCAGTTTTAAATAATGGTCGTTCATACTCATCTTTTACAGCGCCATACTTTGATACGGTCCAACCAAACTGTGCCATTTTATTTTCGTCAATAGCGTCTTTTAAAGCTTCAATATCACTTGGTAGGAGTAGACTATCTAAGGTAGATAAGACTTGTACTCCTTGATGCGCTTGTTCTGCACCAATGTTTTGATTAGGACGCATATCAACAATAACTTCAGTGTTATGTTTAAGAATACGGTTTTCAGCTTTTAACTTATTTCTCTCAGCAATGATCTGACCAATTACAGCTCTCATTACAGGATCATTTAACCGTAACAAAACCTCCGTATCTGTTGGAATTTCATTCTTTCGAGAATGAGGTACAGGAGGCTTTTTCATTTTAGTATTTGCTTTGGTTGCCCAAGCATCAATCAGTAGACGAAAGTGTTCCCCAGTTTTATTTCGAATACTTACTGCGCCGATACCTCCATCAGCTTTTGAGACTTTACCAATAGTAGCAATAGAATAATCTTTCTCTTTAGCATTAAAGCGAGTTTCCAATAAAGTATTGAGTTTATTTAGTGAGTCTTGAGTTCTCTGACTCTTTCCAAATTTAAGATTTTCTAAAATTAAATTAATATCAGCACTCATGACATATCCTTGGGTTTTAAGCCATGAGGCGTTAGCTCTAAAATAGGTTGATTAATATTATTTTTTAATACTTCCATACCAGCATCAAGTAATTTGCTATCTTGCATGAAATGCCCTAGCTCTAGGTAGACTTTAGTAAGAAAGATTTACCTGAGCCACAAATAGCCATTTCAGTCGATATGCTTGATACAGGCATTGATGTTCCTGAAGTGGTCAATCTCGTATTCTTTAAAGCAGTACGCTCTAAAGTGAAATTTATGCAGATGCTTGGGCGTGGTACACGACTCTGCAAGGAACTGTTTAGCCCTGAAGATGATAAAAAAGAATTTTATATCTTCGACTACTGCTCCAACTTTGAATACTTCAATGAAAATCCAGATGGTGCTCCTGTATCGACCACAGAGCCACTCGGACAACGCTTGTTTAAAGCTCGTTTAAATATCTTGGGTTTGCTGAATACGAAGGACTATGACACCGAAGAGTTAAAAGCTGTACAGCAAGATATGCGTCAGAGTTTACAGACTGAAGTGAAGTCGATGAACAATGATAATTTCATTGTGAAGTCTGAGCTTGAGCATGTTGAACGCTTTAAGAATGACGATGCTTGGAACAATTTAGATGACCTTGCTATTGGTACATTGCGAGAACACATCTCTAAACTACCGAATCAGCTTGAGCCTGAAACCCTAGAAGCCAAACTTTTCGATATGTTGTGCTACAACTTAGAACTTGCGGTATTGGAAAAGAATAATAAAGCAATTGAGAACTACGCCAATCGAGTGATTGAAATTGCCTCGAAGCTTGAAGGCAAAGAAAATATTCCTGTGGTTGCACAACAGATTGCGCTGATCCAAGAAATCCAAACCGTGGAATATTGGAAAGGCATTACCTTGCCGATGCTGGAGGCGATGCGTAAACGTATTCGTGGTCTAGTTAAACTGATTGAAAAATCGACCTCAACCATTGTGTATTCAATGCTTGATGATGAAATTGGAAATATGCAAGCAGTCGATCTCCCAGTCGTTTCAAGTGGCGTAAACCTTGCTCAGTATCGTAAGCGTGTCGAGAGTTTCATTAAGGCTAATGAAAACCATGTCACTATTGCCAAACTCAAGCGTGGTTTGGCTCTTACACCGACTGACTTAAGCGAGCTAGAACGTTTCGTTTTTGAAGCTCAGGAAGTAGAAAGCCGAGATAAGTTCGAGCAATGTTTCGGCACAGAAAAAACACTCCCTCTTTTCATTCGCTCTTTGGTTGGCTTAGATCGTCAGGCGGTACAAGAAGCATTCTCGAAGTACTTACTAAGATCAACATATAACGAGAAACAAATTCGTTTTGTGCAAATGCTGATTGAGCATCTCACTCAAAATGGCGTGCTAGAGGCAGCACAGTTATATGAATCACCGTTTAATCAGATCCATTTTGAAGGGATTGATGGCGTGTTTGGTGATGGGGACGCTGACAACATATTTGGGGTTGTAGAAGCGTTTAATGAAGCGGTGGCTTAATAATAAAGGGGAAAATGATGAAAATTGATAAAGTGATTTTGAAAGGCTTTAGAAATTATCAAGATGCAACAATAAATTTTAATAATAACACTTTAATTATTGGTGAAAATGATATTGGTAAAACCAATCTCATTTATGCATTACGCTTAATGTTAGACAGAAGCCTTTCTGAAATGGATATAGAGCCATCAGAGTTAGATTTTCATGTAAATGATGGTGTTCAGTCTGAAGTGTTGGAAATTATAATTAAATTTGTAGATATCAAAGAAGAAGCTGCATTATCCATTTTGAAGGAGCATGTAAGCGATGATGGAGTATGTATTTTTAAGTATACTGCTTCTAAAGAAAATCTAGATTACAAATTATATCTTGGCCAAAGTGAGAGTGACTTATCTGAAATTCAAAGTCGTTATTACTTAAAGTATATAAATTTAAAGTATATTTCTTCTCAACGGGATTTAAGTAAGTTTATTTCTAAAGAGAAAAAACAATTGCTTAAGATTTCTAAAACAAAAATTACTGAAGAGCAAGAAAAACTTGATCGAGATAACCTAATAACAATTTCTAAGCAATTGGTTGAGCTCGATGATAAAGTTGCGCAACTAGAGTATGTAAAAACTGCTACTCAGGAAGTCAATTTAGAATTAAAAAAATTAGCATATGCCCACGATGACTATGACGTAAAATTAAATGCGAGTGGGATAGAAGTAGCTGATTTTATTAATAAACTACAATTAGGTGCGATAAGTGGTGGCTCAAATGTTATGTTGGGAGGTGATGGGCGTAATAATCAAATTTTGATTGCCTTATGGAAGGCATTAAGCGTATTTGAACATGATTCAAATGATGAAGTTGTTTTTTACGTTATTGAAGAGCCAGAGGCTCATTTACACCCACATCAACAAAGAAAACTAGCTAGTTATTTATCTTCAGAATTACCTAGTCAATGTTTAATAACAACACATTCTCCGCAAATAGCTTCAAGTTTTTCGCCAAGTTCTATTATTAGATTACTTAAGAAAGGAGGAATTACAATTGCGGCTAATAATGGTTGTACTAGAGAATTAGAAAAAGCATGGAAAGAATTAGGTTACAGAATGAGCATTATTCCTGCAGAAGCATTCTTTTCAAGTGGTGTCTTTTTAGTGGAGGGACCGTCTGAAGAAATTCTATATAAAGAACTATTATTAAAAAATAAAGTTGATATTGATTACTATAATTTATCAGTTTTTGCAGTTGGAGGAATACAATTTAAAGTATTTTCAGCTGTTTTAAGAGCTCTAGAAATACCTTTTGCATTAAGAACTGATAATGATATCAAGACTATAGAAATGAATTGCAATTTTTCTAGTTTTACTAGAATTAATGTTTTAAACCCTTGTTATGTATATAAAAGGATTGAAGTTAATTATAAAGATAAAAAATGTAAAAAATGGCAGTATTTGGGAGTTAATCGATGCTATGGAATATTAAATAAAGATTCTGAGAAGTGGAACCATAGCCTATATCCTTTAGATAGGGCTAAGATCTTAGGTGATAAAAGATGGAACCCTTTTGAAAAAATGATTAATTCTAAAGGCATATTTATGTCAGATAGAGATTTAGAATTGGACTTAGTCGGTGTCGCTTCAGAAGAAATTAAAAAAGCTTTGGGTAAAACAACGGATACTAGTTCGGTTGAATTTCTTAAAACTAGTAAGGCACTAAATATGCAGGTATTAATGGCAAAAATAGAAGATGAAGGATTTAAGAAAATTTATGAAAGTTCTTTTGGTGAGCCTATAAAGTATTTAATAAAGTTATTATCAAATAATACTATGCCAGTGATTGAGTCAATCTCTTTAGTTAAAGAAGAAGCCTTAACATGAAACTTACTGATGATCAAATAAAAGCAATCCAAGATGTAGAAAATAACTCAGTAATTATGGCATGTCCAGGGAGTGGGAAGACCACTGTTCTTATTCATAAAATGAGTTTATGTTGTGAAAAGTTAAAAAGCCATAATGGAGTAATAGGTTTGTCTTTTACTAGAAAATCTAGTGCAGAATTAAGAAAAAAATTCCAAAAAAAGATACTAAGCTCCAATCTCAATTATCTAGGTACTATAGATAGTTTTTTCATTAATGAAGTAATTAGACCATTTTTGCCAAAGCTATGGGATTGTGATCATGACGATATTGAGATCGTAAATGTTTTATTGGAAGAAGAAGAAATTCCATTTATTCAAGAATATTCGAATAGAGAAATATGTTTAACAGATATAGAAAGTGATAGTGCTTTTAAGGGGTTATTTCTAAGCGGAAAAATATGGCAAAGAACAGTAACGCCTTTAGCTTTATTTGTACTTAGAAATTCATCAATATGTAGAAGATATATATCATCTAGATATAAATACTTGTTTGTCGATGAATATCAAGACACATCATTAGCTCAACATTTAGTTTTTTTAGAATTATTGGAATTAGGATTAAAATTTACAGCAGTAGGAGATATTGATCAATCAATTTATAGGTGGCGAGATGCTGTTCCTGAGAATATGGAATCATTAGTGAGTGAACATGATTTTAAGGAATATACAATCGATAAAAATCATAGATGTGATCTATCTATTGATTTGTATGCGAGAGTTTTTTTAAAAGATATAAATGAGAGTGAGATCACTGATAAAAATATTTTTAGATTACATATTAATAATTTAGGAAGAAGTCGATACGCCAAGTTGGATAATTTTATACAAAAAATTAAAGATGATAATAAATTTGAATTATCAGATTTTGTAATATTAGCAGCTAACAATTCAACAGTTCAGCATTATGCTAAGAATACTATCCATAATTATAGAATTTACGAAGATGATCCATTAGACAGTATGAATCACTATATTGCACAATTATGTTCTGACTTGCTTCTATATAAATATAGTAAAAATTACTCTAGTTATTCAATATATGAAAGTTATAAAAATAGGTTTATAAATTTTAAATTAGATAATTTTAAGTCAGAAGCTAAAGAAATAAAGCTTGAAAATGATATTGATGAAATTTGTAAAATAATTGAAAATATAATTATTAAAACTAGTTATAGAGGAAATTACGAAAATTTTATTCTAGCAACAAAGAATATCCTTAATAACCCTCATTTACTTAAAAAATACCAGCCAAGCAATAAGAATGAATTGCAAATAATGACAATTCATAAAGCAAAGGGCTTAGAATTTAAAGTAGTCATACACATTGGTTTAGAAGAGTGGGTATTGCCTCGAAGAACAATAAAAAATGGTAAGTGCTACTTTCAAGATTTTGAAGGAGATAAAAACTTACATTATGTTGCAATTACGAGAGCTGAAAAATTTTGTTATTTAGTGGATATGCCTATTAGAGTAAATGCACGGTTCAGAGAAATAGAAGCGATTAAATCTGAATTCTTATGTATTGAAAGTTTAAATAAGCATATTGTGAATTTAGGAGTTATATAGTTATTCTCAGATGTAATTTGGATCTAAAGGTTTTTCTAGCACTATTAATCAGAAATTGGTGGACTACTCTTAGATAAAGTTGATGGGAGATTATTACTGATATATAAGTATCTTTTATTAAATGGATTAGCCATCTAAATGTATCTAAGTATTCCAAGATCCTTTATTTTTGTAATTTATATATTATTGACTAGTTTTATTTATTTGAAATCATCCTTATAAGAATAAGAAAGACCCCTAAAACGGGGTCCTTTTTATATGCTTTATATATATTACTAAACTAGTAATAACCTATAGGAGTCTTTTTAATTGGATGTGTAAAATTAACGATTTGAATCTAGGATTTCGTTGTTCTGAATAATGTCTTGAGCTTTGGCGTAGCTTTCAATCAGCAGTTGGTATGCTGGGAAAATTTGAGTATATGCTTGTGCCCACTCAGCCGCATCTTCACGGTTCCAAGTACGTTGAATTTCTGATGCAACTGCTGCAGTATCCATAGGTACAACACCAGCTTGTACAATACGGGCTAATGTAATTTCCTCAGCCATTTTCGTGTATGTGCCCGAAGCATCAATCACCGCAAAGACTTTATACCCATCTGCAACTGCACTAATCGCGGGAAAGGCCATACAAACACTGGTAATTGTTCCAGCAATGATTAATGTTTTGCGACCTGTTTCTTTTACTGCATTTACAAAATCTTCATTATGCCATGCATTAATTTCGCCTTTACGGGCAATATATTTTGCATGTGGGGCATTGGCATGGATTTCTGGAATTAATGGACCGTTTGGACCTTGTGGAACAGATGCAGTAGTGATTACAGGGATATTTGCAAGGCTGGCAATTTTAGCTAAAGCAGCAGCGCGTTGACGTAACTCTGGCATTGGCATATCGCCAACAGTTTGAAATAAGCCACTTTGATGGTCGATTAAAAGCATTACAGTATCGTTTACATCAATAACAGGCGCTTGGCCGTTGAAATTAGCAGGTGTAGACATTTTTTTATTCCTGAGTATCGTGTTTAATTTGTAGTTTTATTTTATTTATATGACAATTGATTTAAAACATCTAAGATAGGAATCATTGTCTTGTACAGAGAACAATTTACTTAAAATGGGAATCATCAATGAAAGATTTTAATGACCTATATTATTTTGCAAAAGTTGTTGAATTTGGTGGGTTTTCAGCTGCAAGTCATGAATTAATGGTGACAAAATCATTATTGAGTCGACGGGTAGCCGAATTAGAAAATCGTCTCGGGGTAAAGTTACTTAATCGAAATACACGTAATTTGGCGATTACTGAAGTGGGTAAAATCTATTATCAGCATTGTCAGGCGATGATTATAGAAGCTGATGCAGCAGACGCTGCCATTGAGATGTTGAGTTCAGAGCCAGTGGGAATCGTTAAAATCTCATGTCCAGTGAACTTGTTACACATCAATATGAGTCAAATACTCAATGATTTTTTGGAGAAGTTTCCCAAAGTTCGTTTGCATATCGAGGCAACCAATAGAAAAGTGGACTTGGTCAATGAACAGTATGATATTGCTATTCGAGTACGACCATTGCCATTAAAAGATAGCGATTTGATTGTTCGTAACCTTTCATTATCACGCCAGTATATCGTTGCAAGTCCTGAATTGGCTTATAAACACTTTTCAATACAACATCCTAAACAATTAAACCAGTGGCCTGTACTGATGATGGAATCTTATGCTCCAGAGTACTATTGGAAATTGTTTAATCAAGACAATGAACAATACTTATTTAAATGTGAACCACGATTAACCACGACAGACTTAGTGGCTTTGCATTCAGCAACCTTACAGGGGCTTGGGATTGCAAAATTACCCGCTCTTATCGTTGAGGATGAGTTAAAACAAGGTCGACTGGTCAAAGTCATTGCAGATTGGGAACCTAAACCTGAGATGGTTCATATTGTTTATACTTCAAGGAGGGGATTATTGCCTTCTGTGAAAGCACTCATTGATTTTCTTGTTACTGCATTTGAGCACGATGACAAACAGCCCTAAGTCAGTTGTTTGAATATTGGTTCATGATCTGGTGATGTTTATTTAATGTAGTTGAGAGTGAAAAATAAAAGCATGAACACCAGATCAGATTTTTGTGATTGAAAGGTTAGGTACCAAGGATGACAGTGACATTTGCAGTTCAATGTTCCACATGGAACTCTATTTGAAATTGAACTGCTTAAAATTACATCAGTTGACTGGTATTTATTATAAAAAAACCTTAAGAATAATATGGATTATAATTAATTTTAACTAACTGATTTTATATACCTTTTGCTTAAACCATCAAAGTTAAACCAGCAAGATCTTTGGATGATTTAGATTTGATCACAATTAGCAGCATAATGATCAGACAATGTACAGCTAATCTCATTTATTATTATCTCTTAAACAGTATCTAGATCAGGCAACTTTAAATAGAAGATTGTCCTGAACGCAATGAATTGAAGAGAAAATGAGTATAGAAAACATGGCCACCTCGCCACCTCCAGTGGGCTACCGTGCTTGGTTGGCAGTAGTATCCGTCGCGCTAGCAATTTTTGCTGTTGTTAGTGCTGAAATGTTACCCATTGGTTTGCTTACACCTATTGCGCATAGTTTGGATCAATCAGTGGGGCAAAGTAGTCTGATTATTTCCTTACCCTCATGGGTTGCTGCAATAACTGCACCTTGTGTCGTATTAATTTTTAATCGTATTAATCGACGTAGTTTATTGCTGTTTTTTATGTTGCTATTGTTGGGCTCCAATTTAATGGCTGCATGGGTGAATGATTTTCACTGGTTGCTATTTGCACGCATATTATTCGGTATATCTATGGGGGGAATTTGGTGTATGGCTGGAAGTTTGGCCATCCGTCTAGTTCCTTTACATGTTGTAGGCTTAGCTACTTCAATTATTTTTAGCGGTATAGCAGCAGCTTCTGTACTCGGTGTCCCTTTAGGGGTTTATCTCGGTGACTTATGGGGGTGGCGTTTTGCCTTTATCTGTATCGCGATCATGGTCGCCGTGGTCTTTGTCATGCTGTATTGGTCTTTGCCGTCTTTAGAAACTGATCCTACTGCACATTGGTCTTCGAGTTTGGATGTATTAAAACAAAAGAATGTTCTGTTCGGTTTAGCAATTACGGTGTTTATGGTGATGGCACAGTTCTCAGCTTACACATTTATTCGACCGTTGTTACAGTCAGTTGCACAGTTTTCAGATCAGCATATTAGTGCATTACTTTTGTTTTATGGTTTCTTTGGCATATTAGGTAATTTTACAGCAGGTCATTTTGCACAGAAATATCTATGGCAAACCTTATGTACTATTGCAGTATTTATTGGTGTTTCCCTATTAATCTTCGCTTATTTCGGCGGATCGCAGTCGATCAGTATTATTTTGTTATTGATCTGGGGCATGGCATATGGTGGCGTATCTGTATCACTGATGACTTGGATGATGCGAGCAGCACCAACACAAATTGAAATTGCCTCAGCTTTTAATATTTCGATGTTTAATTTGTCTATTGGTCTGGGGGCATTTACAGGAGGTCTTATTGTTGATCATATGGGACTAGAGCAGAACTTAATTAGTGCAGCAGTGTTTAGTACAGTTGCAGCTCTATTGATCCTGCTTTGCGTTAAAACACGCAATCAGCCTCAGCCTCTGGAAAGTAAAAGACCTTAAATAGAGCTCAATCGCACTGCGTATTGATTTATTTTTGTAAGCATTTGCTCACAAGTATTAAGGAATTTTGCTGCTATTCAGAAATTTAATATTTACTTATGATGAGAGACATAGAGAACAGGAAGTTCCAAAACATAAAACAACAATGATAAGTTCGACACCGGGATTGTGAGGGATGACAGGAGTTGACCCTAAAAACCGAACACAAAAAAAGCCTGACAGGATGTCAGGCTTTTTTTTATCCGATGGAGCGTAAAACCTCACCATTCAGGGTGAGGATTGAATCGACTGGCATGAGCCACAGCTCTAATGAGGTGTTTGTTGTTGCTCAATATATTGTTTGATGATTTCTAATGGTGCTCCACCACAACTAGAAGCAAAATAACTTGGCGACCATAATGAACCCTCCCATAATTTAGATTTAATTTCAGGATATTGTTTTCTTAAGTGCCGACTAGATACGCCTTTTAAGCTATTTACTAGGCTTGAAATAGCAACTTTAGGAGGGTAATTGATCAACAAATGAATATGGTCATCTTCTCCATTAAATTCCACTAATTCAGCTTCAAAGTCTAAACAAACTTTTTTAAATATTTCATTCATTGAGGCCAACATTTTTAAATCAAAAACATTTTTTCGATATTTAGTCACGAAAACCAAATGAACGTGCATATTAAAAACACAGTGGCGACCCACTCTTATTTCTTGATTTTTCAAAATAGACCAACCAATATGTTAAACATGAAGATCCTTAATTTACGTATAAAATATAAAAATTGCAATATGCTAGACCAACTAAAGTCAAAGCTTGATTTTTGTCTGGAGTGATGTCAATGATCTGTGTTCCTAACATCTTAAACGGACAGGACATTTTTTAGTGCTTACAATGTCAATGAATATACTTCGAATGCATCAAAAACTCTGTAATTTACATAGCCAAACTATTTAAGCAATTACAGAGGAATTGGTTACACGCAGAAAGCAATTTAAAAAGGCAAAACTCAAATGGCTAAGTCTTTTTTGGATGCCGGTTTTTCGACCCCTGCTTGGGCAGAAGCGTCTAGCAGAAGGAATCACCTCAGTTTAGGGAGGAGAGGGTGTCAACAGAAAAATCTTGGCTTAAAACTAATGAACATATTTATTTATCTTAAAATTCAATCATAATTGTAACAAACATGCTGTCGATACATCCCTTTCTGAGGTTTTAATGAAAACAATAATTTTAAGACTATCGTTAATTATGTTAGTCATTATTCTAGTTGGGGTATATATCAAGAGTGGTAGATATAGTCCCGCTGCAAGCGAGGATATTGTGAATGAGGCACTTAGCCCTGCACAAATCGAGAAGATTCGTAGAGAAACGCCGATTACCGAAATTAAAGTGTATAAGGCGAATCGTGTGATCAAGCTTCTACATCGAGAAGAGGTCATTCGAGTTTATCCAATGCGTTTGGGGTTTTCACCCAAGGGCCATAAACATCAAGAAGGTGATGGTAAAACACCAGAAGGCCGGTATACCATCGATTGGCGTAATGGAAAAAGTGAGTTTTATAAGTCTTTACACGTGTCGTATCCAAATAAAAAAGATGTCTTAAGAGCAGAGCAGCTCGGTGTATTGCCTGGCGGAAATATTATGATTCATGGCTCAGGCTCAAATCATGAGCATGATACTCAAGCGGATTTAATGGAGTATTTGCCTAAAAAAGATTGGACCACAGGATGTATTGCGGTTAGAAATATTGATATGGATGAAGTTTGGAGTTTGGTAGATGACGGTACAGTAATTGAAATCTATCCTTAAATGTTGGCACATCATTTGAGTGATCAGAAGTAAACAAGGGGTCTATCGTTAATCACTGAGTAGTGTATAGCCTAAACCACATAGACCAACTAAAAGAAGTATGCTGACTATGGTGCTTCTAATACCGTGTTGATTAGATGCATTCTTTTTTTTAGTCAGTTCTAATAATCCAGCAATAATCAATAGAACAATACTGGCTAGCATAATGAGCGCTAAATTGATTCCATGTTCAATATTGGCAGAACTTAACATTTTTCCCCCGAATATGAAGTGAAATAATATTCTTTTGATTCATGATCAATAGACTCATACTATATGTTTTAATTGCCCAAGTATCTACATGTGACTTGGGCAATTTAAATAAGTCAGATTATAGGTCGGTGTTTAATACGCCACGACGAATTTGATCACGTTCAATCGATTCAAAAAGTGCTTTAAAATTACCCTCGCCAAAACCATCATCATCCTTACGTTGAATAAATTCAAAAAAGACTGGCCCAATCATATTTTCAGAAAAAATCTGTAGTAGCAATTTCTTTTGTCCATCTTTTGTATGACCGTCAAGTAAAATGCCACGTTTTTGTAGCTCTGAAGTCGGTTCACCATGTTCAGGTAAGCGTTCTTCTAGCATCTCATAGTAGGTATTGGGTGGTGCGGTCATAAACTTTAGATCTAAGCTTTTGAGTTTATCCCAAGTGTCAAGCAAGTCATCGGTAATAAAGGCAATATGCTGAATTCCTTCACCATTGAAGTCTGCAAGAAATTCGGCGATTTGACCATTACCTTTATCTGAATCTTCATTGAGTGGAATACGGATTAAACCGTCAGGCGCAGTTAATGCTTTTGAGGTTAGGCCTGTATATTCACCTTTAATATCAAAGTAACGAATTTCTCGAAAATTAAAGATTTTTTCGTAGAAATTTGCCCAGTATTCCATACGGCCTTTATAGACGTTATGAGTAAGGTGATCGATTTCATTTAAACCGACCCCAACAGGGTGACGTTCGACATCATTAAAGAAAATAAAATCATTTTCATAAATGTCACGATCTACCAAGAAAATTGGCATGCCACCGATTCCCTTAATCGCAGGAATGTTGAGCTCCATAGGGCCGACTTTAGAATGTATCGGTTCAGCACCTAGTTCAATCGCTTTATCAAATGCTTTGGCAGCATCGAGCGTTTTAAATCCCATTGCACAAGCAGATGGGCCATGCTCTTTAAAGAAGAATGAAGCATATGACTCAGGTTGATAATTCAAAATGATATTAATATTACCTTGACGCCATAAATGTGCATTTTTAGATTTATGTTGAGCAACCTTGGTAAAACCAATAGTTTTAAAGATTTGATCGAGTTCGCCATTTTTAGATACAAACTCGATAAATGCAAATCCGCACAGTTCTAATGGGTTGTCTAAAATATCCATTTATATTTTTCCTATCAGTTAATTTTGCCCTTGGGCACGGCTATTATGCAAAAAGCAACTGTTTAACTTTGCTGATTCAATACCAACTTTATGGTGTGATTCCGTTCATGAAAGTTATGTTCAAGGTGTTAGGTTTGTAGTGTTGCCTTGATACAGAATAACCAGTTAGAAAAAAGCTTACTAAAAACAATTTTATTATGCAATACATAATTTAATTACATTATACATAATTTATAGCTTGATGATTTATGCATAAAAACAGCGAAAAAGCCTTTGCTCACTATGCAACAAAGGCGATTTAAGTATCGAGTTAGAGAGCAGTTTGGATCTACATTTAGTCTAAGACGACATTAGGAGTGATGACCTTTTTTTGTCGTTTTTTAATGAGATATGCAATTGTTAGACAAAGAACCCAAATCGGTAGCATCCATACCGCAATTTGCATATCAGGACTGACTGCCATGACAACTAAGATGGCTAACATAAAGACGATACATAGATAATTACTCAATGGATAAGCAAAACTGGCAAACTTGCTTTGTTGTCCGTGTTGCTGCATATGTTGGCGGAACTTGAGATGGGTAAGTGAAATCATTACCCAGTTAATGACAATGGCGGCAACAACCAGCATCATCAGTAAGCCGAAGGCTTTTTCAGGAAAGATGTAGTTAATTAACACGCAGAGTGCACTGGCAAGAGCCGAGACCAATACGGCATTGCTGGGTATGCCATTTTTATTAATGCGTGCAAGGGCTTTAGGTGCATTGCCTTGCTGTGCCAAACTAAGCAACATACGGCTGGTGCAGTAGCAAATACTGTTATAAACAGAAACAGCCGCAGTTAAGATCACAAAGTTCAAAGCAGTTGCAACACCGATACTATCTAAAGAGGCAAAAATCATCACAAATGGACTACCACCTTGCGCGATATGATTCCATGGGAACAGCGCAAGTAAAATGGTGAGCGTTGCAATATAGAAAAGTAATACACGATAGACAATCTGATTAATTGCTTTGGGTAAGGTTTTATCGGGATGACGGGTTTCTGCAGCGGCAATACCGACTAACTCAATTCCACCAAAGGCAAAGATAATCGCAGCCATTGCCATCACAAGTCCGCTCACTCCGTTAGGGAAGAATCCCCCTAAGGCCCAAAGATTATCAAAACCAGCCTGTGGTCCAGCTGTACCTGTAGCGAGCAAGTAAGAACCAAAGCCGATCATTGCTAAAATTGCGAGGACTTTAATAATGGAAAACCAAAACTCCATTTCTCCAAACAATTTAACATGCAATAGATTGATACCATTTATGATGAGAAAGAAGGCAAGTGCAGAAACCCAAGTCGGAATTTCTGGCCACCAATATTGAATATATAAGCCGATTGCACTGAGTTCAGCCATACATACTAAAATGTTGAGCACCCAATAGTTCCAGCCTGAGATAAATCCAGCAAAGGGTCCCCAATATTTTTGTGCAAAATGGCTAAATGAACCGCTGACGGGTTCCTCTACGACCATTTCACCAAGTTGACGCATCATTAAAAATGCAATTAAACCTGCCAGCGCATAGCCTAAAATGACTGATGGTCCCGCCATTTTAATCGATTGGGAAATACCTAAAAAAAGCCCAGTACCGATTGAACCGCCAAGCGCAATGAGCTGAATATGTCGACTACTTAAGCCTGTTTTGAGTTGTCCTTCGACTTGATCGGATACTGTATTATTTTTATCCATATGCATAATTACTCCATGTAAAATTATGTATTGCATAAACGGGTGGGCTTAACTATATCGTAAAAAAACTGAAATGGTTCATTAGAAATACAATATTGATTACATTATTTGTAATCATATTATGTATTGCGTAATTATAAAAAATAAGTATGATGAAATAAATCCGCACCAATTCACAGTAAAAGCAATAAGACAAGGAATGCTCATAATGGATCAGTCACTTACTTCATTTATTGATATTGCAGCAGACAGTGATTTCACGCTGCACAATTTGCCCTATGGTATTTTCAGTGAAACTCCTGAGGGTTTAAGACGTGTTGGTGTTGCCTTGGGAGATTGGGTTATCGATTTGACGGTGCTTGAACAGCATCAGCTATTGGACTTACCTATAGCGACACAGTATTTCTCTCAATCTAGCTTAAATGCCTTTATTGCTGCTGGAGCGACCACATGGTCTGGTGTAAGACGTGCCTTGCAATATTTATTCTCGAGTGAGCGTAGTGTTTTACAACAAGATAAGGCCTTGTTAAAACAAGTGTTACTGCCAAGGTCTGCGCTGTATTTACATCTACCGATAGAGGTTGCTGGTTATACTGATTTTTATTCATCCAAGGAACATGCAACCAATGTGGGATCTATGTTTCGTGATCCTAAGCATGCTTTACTTGCAAACTGGAGCGAGTTACCCGTAGGTTACAACGGTCGTGCCAGCTCAGTTGTGGTGAGTGGAACCGATATCGTTCGTCCATCGGGTCAAATTAAACTGGTTGATCAGCAAAGACCAATTTTTTCTGCAAGTAAAAAACTCGATTTTGAACTAGAAACAGCTTTCATTGTGGCGAAGAATACACAGTTAGGTCAGCCAGTACCTATCGATCAGGCATGGGAACATATTTTTGGTATGGTGCTTCTCAATGATTGGTCTGCGCGTGATATTCAACAATGGGAATATGTACCACTGGGACCATTTAATGCGAAGACATTTGCCAGTGCAATTTCTCCATGGGTTGTGACTTTAGAAGCACTTGAACCTTTTAGAACGGCAGGCCCTGTACAAGATCCAGAGCCTTTAGATTACTTAAAAGAAGATCATCGACACAACAGTTTTGATATCAACTTATCGGTCAAACTATTGCCTGCTGGAGGTGATCAGGCTGATGTGATTTGCCAGACCAATTTTAAGCATATGTATTGGTCGATGGCGCAGCAATTGACGCATCACACCATTGCCGGCTGTAACTTACAAGTGGGCGATTTGATGGGTTCAGGAACAATTTCAGGTGCAACAGTTGATGCTTATGGCAGTTTGTTAGAACTCACTTGGAACAACAGCAAACCCTTACAGCTGAGCAATGGCCAAAGCCGTGGTTTTATTGAAGATGGCGACAGCATTATCATGCAAGCTTATGCTGAAAAAGACGGTATTCGAGTGGGATTTGGAGAGGTCCGTAATCAAGTTCTGGCTGCGATTGATTTTAACTTCCCTGTTAAATAGGCGAATATCACGATGCAACTGTATAGTTATTTTCGTAGTTCCGCTGCATATAGAGCTCGGATTGCACTTAATTTGAAAGCTGTAGATTACACCATTGTACCTGTTCATTTATTGAAAAATGGCGGTGAACAACATAGTGATGCTTACCGCAAAATTAATTTTAGTGAGTTGGTTCCTACATGGGTGGATGAAGAGCTTCGCTTAGGTCAGTCCTTAAGTATTCTGGAATATTTAGAAGAGCGCTATCCACACCCTGCATTATTACCTTCGAGTTGCATTGAACGTGCTCAAATCCGTCGTTTTGCGCAAACCATCAGCTGTGATATTCACCCACTGAATAACCTGAGGGTGTTGCAGTATTTAGTGGATGAAATAGGCATCGATCAAGAACAGAAAAAACAATGGTATCAGCACTGGGTGATACAAGGTTTTCAAGTTCTAGAAGATCAGTTGACTGAGTCAAATGGCTTATTTTGTTTTGGTGAACAGCTCACATTTGCTGATTGTTGCTTAATTCCTCAAGTATATAACGCACTCCGTTTTGACATCGACTTAACGGCTTTTGTCAAAATTAAATCTATTTATCAACACTGTATGACGCTCCCTGCCTTTATTCAGGCAGCACCAGAACAACAAGTTGATGCGCAATAACAGTATTAAAAAGGAGTTTTAACATGACATTTGCAATTGAAAAAATTCATCATGTGGCCTATCGCTGTAAGGATGCACAAGAGACTGTGCAATGGTATAAGACCATGTTACATATGGATTTTATTTTAGCTTTTGCCGAAGATCATGTGCCTTCAACCAAGGCTTTTGATCCTTATATGCATTTGTTTCTAGACGCAGGACAAGGCAATGTTCTGGCATTTTTTGAATTACCTACACAGCCAGAAATGGGCCGTGATGAAAATACACCACAGTGGGTACAGCACATTGCTTTTCAGGTTGCAGATCAGGAGGCATTATTAGCTGCGAAACAACATCTAGAGCAGCATGGTGTTCAGGTTCTGGGTGTGACCAATCATGGAATTTTTCATTCAATTTACTTTTTTGATCCAAATGGTCATCGTCTAGAACTGACCTATAATGATCCAAATGCTGCACATAAAATTGCTCGTATTACAGAAGAGATGAAATTGGCAATGTTGAAAGAATGGAGTGAGACTAAACGTGCGCCACACCATACCCATTTTTTACACGAAACTGAGTTGGGGTAAAAGCCAATGGGTTTAGGCCAAACGTAGGATAAAAATTCCGACCATAATCACACCAGCAGAAAGTAGGCGAATTAAGCCTACTTTTTCTTTGAGAATGAATATAGAGATCAGCAGTACAAACAAGATTGAACTTTCACGTAATGCTGCAACTATAGCGACAGGTGCAAGTACCATTGCCCAAAGTGCTAGGGTATAAGAAGTGATACTGCATATTCCACCAATCGCTCCGAGGTACCAATATTTTCTGAGATAGCGCCAGTTACGCTGTCTCCCTTTTAAAGTCATATGGGCCAACATCAATAGCCCAGTAAGTAAAAAAATCCAAAGAGAATAAGCTATTGCAGAACCCGAATAACGTGCGCCAATCGCATCGATTAAGGTATAACAAGCAATCACTAGAGCATTAAGTAGTGCCAAAACTATCGTTTTTCTTGTAATGGTTTGATTTGCATAAAGAATAAATAATATGCCCGCACAAAGCACACTTATTCCTATCCAAGCCATGAGCGACAGTTGCTGATCAAAAAGAGTAATACTACAAAGCGCAACAATAAGAGGTGCTGTTCCACGCATTAAAGGATAGACCTGACTAATATCAGCGATTTGGTAGGTCTTGGCCAATGAGACGAAATAAATAATTTGTAGAAATACAGAAGCGAAAATAAAAGGCCAACTCTGCAATGCTGGTGTAGGAAAAAATGGAAGTAAGAGTAATGCCCAAAGTGCGGCAGCGCCTGTCACCAATACTGTATTTAAATACTTATTCGGGGCTGATTTAAGTACAGCATTCCACGTTGCATGCATTAAAGCAGCAAAGAGAAGTGTGATGAATACCAATTGGGACATGATTTATTTGTCAATTCTTGATTGGGTATTTAGGTTTAACTGAAAAATGGTGTGTGAAAAAGAGGGAGGAAACAAAGTTTTAATCTTTTCTGAGGAGATTGAGCCAATACAAAGCATAAGCATAGTCATTCCATACAGATCAGTTTAAACCTCACCATATGGAATGTCGTATAAAATTATGCAGTTGTCGCAAATTTCAGTAGTGATTTTAATTGATGAATCTCCGATGGGCTGGCACTTTGTAGAGGTTTACGGGGAGCGCCTACAGAGAAACCTAATTCGTTTAATCCTGCTTTTACGGTCTTAGGCAAACCACCTTGTACAATAAAACGCAGTAGTGGCAGTTGCTTGTAAAATAGTTTTTGGGCTTGTGCTAAATCGCCTGCATTTGTCGCTTGATATAGTTGACGAGGAAGTTTACCCAATAAATTAGGTGCAACTGTGCACCAACCGCTTGCACCTGCGCAAAAAGCCTCAAGTGCCAATGGATTACAACCATTATAGAACGGTAGTTGTCCTTGAGTGAGTTCATGAAACTTATGCATACGTTGAATATCACCCGTACTGTCTTTGACCATACTGATGTTTTCAATATCTTGGAACATTCTGACAATCAATTCGGGTGATAAATCTACACCGCTGGTTGCAGGGTTGTTATAGACCATGATTGGTAATTTAGTTGCTGCTGCAATTTCTTGATAGTAATCATAAATTTCTTGATCAGTCAGTTTCCAATAAGAAATAGGCAGCACCATGATTACATCTGCACCTAATTCTTCAGCCTTTTTAGCTTTTTGAATCGCCATATTCGTGGTGAGTTCAGAGATTCCCAAGATGACAGGTACGCGATGATTAACAATTTCAATGCTTTTTTCAGCAACTTTTTGCCACTCTTCCCAAGATAAATAAGCACTTTCACCTGCGCTTCCAAGTGGTGCAATCGCATCACAGTCATGTTCAAGCAAAGTGTTCAGAGTAATGCTAAGTGCATCGAAGTCGACTTCTTGGCTGTCTGCTTTGAAGGGAGTAATTGGATAAGCAATAATGCCGTTGAGTTTCATGGTCCTAGCCCTCTAAACAGTCTTTGTGGTTTTTTAAAGCTTTACGTGCGTAGTAAGCAAAGTTGACTTGATTGCGTTTTTGAGTTGAAACCCAATCATGTGCTTCTTTGGCCAATTCATGTGGGATTTGCTGAATTTGACCTGCTGCCATTGCTAAAAGTTGTAAGCGTGCTGCACGTTCAATTAAGATTGCTAAATTACATGCTTCTTCGATGGTCTTACCTGTGACGAGTTGACCATGATGTGAAAGTAAAACTGCACGGTTGTTGCCCAAGGCACCTGAAATTAAAATACCTTCTTCATTGCCTACGGGTACGCCCGGCCACTCTCCAACAAAAGAGCAGTCCTCATATAAAGCACAAGTATCCATATGTGAAATAATTAAAGGAACACGGAGCATCGAAAGTGCTGCAACATGTGTAGGATGCGTGTGAATAATGCAGTTTACTTCAGGGTGCTGTTTATAAATCCAAGTATGAAAGCGGTTCGCGGGGTTTGCCATGCCTTCACCGTTGAGAGGTTTTAGATCCTCATCAACTTCAAGTAAATTATTCGCACTAATTTCATCGAAACCTAGACCGAAGCGCTGTGTAATAAAGGTATTGCCTTTCTCTGTTCGGCTTGTAATTTGTCCTGCAAGACCAGCATCATGACCATGATCAAATAAGATACGGCAGGTCAGAGCTAATTTTTGTTGATCGCTATAGCCTTCATCTTGGAAAAGCTGTTGCATGCTTTGCTGGGCATTTTGCATCAATTGCTGTTTGTCGAGTAATGCAGTTTCCATAACATTTCCTATTTGATTGATTTGTAGATACAACAAGGTCAGAATAGGAAATCCTTGGATGGTTTAAAATATCCAGTTTTTAAAACTTATATGGTCCAGTACATCATGCAGCAACCATGGAAAGTTCGTCTACATATCGCAGAGCGTGCAGAAAAAACCATTTTTTTTAAATTGGCCAATCAAATCATTCAAGAGATTTTATCTGGGCGTTTATTACATGGTACCCGTTTGCCAGGCTCACGTACTTTAGCTGATGAATTAGGAATTAACCGCAAAACAGTACAATTGGTCTATGAAGATCTAGAGGCACAAGGCTGGTTAGTATCTAAAGCACGACAAGGTACTTTTGTATCTGAACATTTGCCTGATTTAAAGTCTGAAAGTAAAACAAGTTCTACATATGCATTGCTCGAAAAGACTGAACCAAGCATGCAACAACGACAAGAACCAGTCATTAAAAATGATGGTATTCCAGACACACGGTTGATTCCATATGAGCTATTTTCTCGTGCTTACCGACGGGCTTTAATTCGCGTTACACGCCAGCAGATCATGGGTTATGGGGATCCACAAGGCAGTTTAGAGTTACGTCAAGCACTACTCAATATGCTTTCAATGGAACGTTTTATTCGAGCATCACTCGACCATATTTGCGTTGTTCGTGGTAGTCAAATGGGCATATTCCTTGCGGCACGTATCTTGGCAAAGCAAAGACCGAAAGGGCAGGTGATCATCGTTGAACAATGGTCTTATCCACCCGCTGTAGAAACTTTTTTATCTAATCATTATCAAGTGATTCAGGTTCGATTAGATCAAAATGGTTTGGATACTGAGCATCTGGCCGAATTACTTGAAATACATAATGTTGCAGCAGTATATACCACACCACATCACCAATACCCGACAACAGTTTCGATGTCGATGGATCGACGATTAAAACTATTAGAATTATCAAAAGCTTTTGATTTTTATATTATTGAAGATGACTACGATCATGAGTTTCACTATGACAGTCGTCCTATTCCACCTTTGATCAGTTTGCCATCTTCTGAGAAAGTTATACATATTGGGTCACTTTCAAAGGTATTTGCACCCAGTTTAAGGGTGGGGTATGTCGTTGCTGATCTCAACACAATTCAAGCCATGTGTCAGGATATTTTATTGATTGATAAACAGGGTAATTCTATTACTGAGTTGGCCATTGCAGAACTGATGCAACAGGGTGAAATCAAGCGTCATACTCGAAAAATGCGTAAGGTATATCAGGGTCGCCGTGACTTTGCTGTACAGTTATTTCAGCAGACTTTTCAGGACAATGTTGAGTTCATGACACCTGCAGGGGGGATGGCATTATGGGTGAAATTTAATTTCTCTTATCAGCCACACTACACTGAGCTGCTTATGAGTTTACATATCGACTCCGAATATAGTTTTGGCTCGAAGCCTCAAAAAGCATCTCTACCTTATTTTTATATTCGTTTTGGTTTTGCTGCATTGAGTGAGATTGAAATGACTCAAATTATTGAGCAGTTATATCAGGGTTTTAACCACGTTCATGTTTAGCACTGTCTTAAAGACCAATGAGGACTCCATCCGTACGAGGATGGAGGTGAACTTTGCCAACGCAAGCAGTGTTGGTTGGGATGTATGGCTTAATTGCTTCTCGTGGTGGACCTCGGCAAGATCCTGCATCATAAGAACTTGACCATAAAGTTGAGCTGGCTTAGCAGTATTAAAAACTTTTATTTTTTAAATGCAACATTTAAAACCAGATGTGCAATCAGTCCTAAAATAAGCCCCCAGAATGCACCGCCTATACCGAACAGCTGAATATTGGCTGTTGTGGCTAAAAATGTAATGAAAGCGGCCTCTCTATTTTGACTGTCTTGTATGGCATTGGCCAAACTACCTGCGATAGTCGCGAGTAGGGCGAGACCTGCAAGGGTACTAATAAATGTTTGGGGGAACGCTGCAAATAAGGCAGCCAGTGTCAGGCCGAAAATACCCACCAAAATATAAAATACACCTGCAGCAATCCCTGCAATCCAGCGTCGATTCGGTTGTTGGTGTGATTCATTACCTGTGCATATGGCAGCAGTAATTGCTGCCAAGTTAAACGCGTGGGAACCAAAAGGTGCCATCAGGAGCGAACCTAAACTAGTGACTATAAGTATCGGTTTAGCACGGGTTTTAAAACCATCGTTTTGAAGTACTAACAGACCAGGCATATATTGACCTGTTAGGGTGATTAAAAATAAAGGTATAGCGACACTAAGTAATGCATTGAGTGAAAACTCTGGTGCTGTAAATACTGGTGTTGCCAGTGCTAGGCTTAATCCAGAAAAGTTGATACGTGATTGAAGTAATAAAAAAATAAGGCCAAAGATTAAGACACTAACAATGGCATAACGTGGGGACAGTCGTTTTGCAATGAGATAAATAAAAAATAAAGTGATAGCCAATAATGGATCAATACTCATATTACTAAAGGTAGAGATTCCAAATTGCAGCAATATACCCGCCAATAAACCCGAAGCAATGCTGCTCGGAATTAAACGGATCAGTTTTTCAAAGTAACCTGTAAAGCCTAAAACGACAAAAGCCAAAGCTGACAGTAAATAAGCACCAATCGCTTCAGCGTAAGGTACAGCTGCAAGCGCGGTAATTAAGAATGCAGCAGCAGGAGTTGACCAAGCCGTTATAATTGGCTCGCGAGTATACCAGCTGAGTAATATCCCACTTATCCCTACCCCGATTGAAATGGACCATACCCAAGAGGCGGTGAGTTCTGCACTGAGCCCAGCGACTTGTGCCGCTTGGAAAATTAAAATAAAGGTTCCACCATAGTTAACAATCACGGAAATTAATCCAGCGATCGTCGGTGGGAGTACATCAGAAACACCATAACGTGTGGTAGAGCGTAATGAAACCATTGACCCAGCCCCCTAAAGTCCTTAAAAATTAGAGTGTTGAGTCTAGTTAAACATCTGGTACCTATATAAGGCACACTTTGGCTTTTTCTATAGGTACCAGTTTGAAAAGTTCAGTACCTACAGCTAACAGAATCTTAAATTGCCGTAACAGTTTGGGGCAAAATCTTGATTTTTAAGTTGTAAGTCGAGTAACTCCATAGAGACTCTGGAGTTTTGCAGGGTAATATCATTCAGTGCGATATTTCCAAAAATACAACTCAATGCGAGAGCACCACACTTAATTGGATCTTTATCCAAGTGTTGGCTAATTAGCGGTAATACTTGTTTGATTACATCATCCGTCACATAGACCTTCTGGCTTGGAGTTACATCCCCAATATCAATAGAATCCTCAATCGCTAACCACCACCCACGTTGTGCTGCGACTTCAGCATTGGACCACATGACATTTTGTTTTTGTGAGGATAAAGAAAAGGGATTATTCAAAGGAATTTTATGGATAAAACCTAAGTTTTCTTTGACAGTAACATCTACACCTAGATTATTCAGACGTCCAGAAAGTTGACCATCATTAATAGGAATTGTAATAAAGCCCCATTTGGCTTTTGCTTGGATGGTACCGCCTAGGGCAATGTTATTTACAGTTGCTGTTCCTGTTAGATTAATATCAGACATCCTACGGCCATAAATATCTTGTCCCTTAATAAATAATGAACCGCTGCCTTCACCAAGATTGAGTGAATAATCATTGGTGCTAAAGTCTGCTTTTATGGCACCCGTTGTACTCGTGACTCTTCCTGTAATAGGCACACCTAAGCTGTTATAAGTTACACCTGTTCTAGAGTCAGTGGTGACTCTGCCAGTGGTGTCTTTAATCTTTAGAAAGCCACTTAAGCTATTGATGCCGTTTGGTTCAGAACTATTTTCAGTACCCATAGTCATGAGGCCTAAAATTTGATCTGCACTTAAACGAAAACCAATCACTTCACGCTCTGCCGCTGAGTTTGGGTTTTTAATAGCAAATTCAATAAATGGATTGGTAATTTTGGCGCTCGATGTTGCACGGCCTGTACGCGTGTCTGCCATGCCACTTAAACTCAGATTATTAATATCGATGTCGCAACCATTGATACCATTAATACCGCCACAACCTAATTGTAATTTTTTTATATTGGTGTTGAGTTCAACATCAGCTTCCATACCAAGCTTATAAAAACCTACATTTTCAGCTTGCATTTTATTCATAGAATCCGTCGGTGCGAGATAAGACAGACTAAGGAGCGCCTGTCCATTTACATTAGATAGCTCCGAGTCATTCAATGCTTGAAGACCTAATTCGTTGGCATTTGCATAACTTATGAAGCAAGTGCAAAGCAAACTCAGGCTAATTTTTATGCTGTGATGTAGGTGATTTTTAATGTCCATATAATTCCCACACGCCTTTTAAAACTGATCTAAAATTAAACGAACTTAATAGAAATTAAAAGAAAAATACGATGAAAGGTCTACAAATTTTAATTGATAAACTCAATATCGAGACCAAGGGGGAATCTATGAATATTTTTTGGATTCAACTCAGCTGAATAAAAAAATTGTTATTCAATTTAAAAAAGCAATTGATATTTCGTAATTAATTTAAATATACAATACTTAGTGAGAATTATTACAAATATAATAATCATTATCATTTAGTTTTTGATCGAATATTTCTCCTATGAAACAGTTTTATAGAAAAGATCTCTCACACGCAGTTGCCATACTCATGTTGAGTAGTGCATCAACTGTAGTCTGGGCAGATGATGAACGTGTTGCATTGCCTACAATTACTTTAGAAGCAGATGCTGATGCACAAAGTTATGCCAATGGAACTTTGGCTAAGACAGCACATTTAGCAGCATTAGGTGATAAAGGCACTATAGACACACCATTTAGTGTTATGACTTATACATCTCAGATGATTGAAGATCAGCAAAGTACCACACTTGCAGCGATCTTAAAAAATGATCCAAGTATACGTATTAGTACCAACCAAGGTCATTTCAATGAGAACTTCCAAGTTCGTGGTTTTGTTTTGCACAATGACGATGTGGCCCTAAATGGTTTATATGGCATGTCACCAACTAGCCGTTTACCGACAGAGTTTTTAGAGTCAGTTACCGTATTAAAAGGGCCAAATGCCTTGGTTGGTGGTATGTCACCAACAGGGAATGTGGGTGCAGTTGTCATCGCTAATATGAAGCGTGCAGATCGGGATTTAAATCGAATCGGTATGAGTTTTGAAGGGGAAAGTTATTATAAAACTCATTTTGACTTTGCTCGTCGTTTTGGTGGAGGTGATCAGTTCGGGGTGCGTGTCAATGCAGCTTATGCTGATGGTGAGCATATTATTGATGGTCTGCAAGATCGTCAGGCTTTGGGTGCAATCGCCGCTGATTATCGTGGTGAAAAACTAAAACTCAATTTTGATGCTTATAGCGTGCGTGAAAATCGTGATGGTGGTTCACCTGCGATGGTGTCATTTGCAAATATTAATCAGGTTATTGCAGCACCAAAAGGTAGTACCAACTATTTCTCACATTTAAAAGGTTGGACCAATAGTCAATTTGTTGGCCTCAATGCACAATACCAATTTAACCCTGAGCTTAAAGCTTTTGCGGGTGTGGGTTATGTAGAAAAAGAATATGCGGGTCATATGTTTGGTACTCGCATGATCTTAACCAATACTCAGGGCGATGCGACATCACAATATTATAGTACGCGTTCAAAAGAGCACAATGTCAGTAGTAATATTGGTATTGAAGGTAAGTTTAATACAGGTGCTATTCAACACACTTTGGGGTTACGTGCAGATTATCTAACACGTAAATACAATCAACACAAAGCTGCAGGTGTAAATCCATTTAACACCAATTTATATCAACCGAGTCAGCAAGGCAGTATGCCTGAACCACCAGTGGTTGTACCTTATAAAGACGACAAATTTGTTAGCTATATCTTAACTGATCAAATCTCGCTGCTTAACGATCAACTCCAGTTCATTTTAGGTGCGCGTTATCAGGAAATGGATACTCGTGTGTTGACCAATAAGACGCAATATAACGAATCAAAACTTTCACCAAGCGTCGCTGTTGTATTTAAACCGTGGGGAGAAAATAGTTCGATTTATGCCAGCTATGTAGAAGGTTTATCAGCTGGTTCGACGATTGATAATCCACAGGATGCAAATGATGGTGTCACTTTTGCACCTTATCAAACCAAACAGTATGAAATTGGCGCTAAATATCAGCAAGGTTCTTGGTTAAATACTTTAGCAATTTATCAAATTGAGAAACCTGATACAGCAACTGATAAGACTTATCGTGATCCAAACAATAGCAAGATTATTCAGAAGACAACCGATGGTAAAGAGACGCGTTCTAGAGGGATTGAATGGACAGCGACAGGTGAAATTTACCAAGGTTTAAATCTATTACTGAATGCAGCTTATACAGATACTGAAATTACTCAGTCACCTGCGAGTAAATCGACAGAGGGCAATACTCAATTTGGTACGCCTAAGTTTACCGCAGGTCTAGGTCTAGATTATCAACTTCCGTTTGTTGACGGTGTGAACCTAAACACGCGTGTTTCTTATGTCGACTCACAATATATCAATGACAACAACGATGTGAAACTTCCAAGTTTTACTATTGTTGATGTTGGCGCGAGATATAAAACACGTCTCGGCGGAGTAGAAACAACATTCTTAGCCAATATTGATAATGTTGCGAATAAAAAATATTGGGAAGGTATGTTTAATCCAAACTATGCATTAATTGGTGCAGAGCGTAGCTATAAAGTGGGTGTGACTTTCGATTTTTAATGGATTCACAATGCAGCAGCTGATTGAGCTCAATCAGCTGCCTTATTTTTTATAATCTCAGCATTCGTGATTCGTATGCATTATTGATGAAAAGGCTATGAAAATATTTGCCGTTTTGTTGTATGCCGTGGCTTGTTTCGTGATTTATCTCAGCCACGCTAATCAAACTTTACTGGTCCAACCATTATCTAGAATTTATCGTTATCTCGCCTTATTGATTGGGGTTATTGCCTTTGGCCTATTAAGTTATGACTTACCTTGGTTGGTGGCTATTTTTATGAGTGTTGTTACCGCAATTGTGGTTTGGACATTTGCTCCCTTTATATCTGCATTAAAAAGGTATTCTGCACATGAAAGTGAAAAGTCCAGCAAAAATTCAAGCTGATTGGTGGTCCAAAACCTTTGCCGGATTGGTGCTGGGTCTCTTGATTGCGATTGCGCTAGGGAGCTTGGTTGTACTGTTGAGTCTTGCCCATGTCGATCGCTCTTTGGCACCACAGCTCGGAATGTGGACGATTGCTTGGGTATGGAGTCCACTATTTTTTCTGGCTTATTTTATCCCTAAAGGCTGGCAGGCAATCGCAATTTATAGCTTAACAGCTGTGCTGGCTTACGCGGCAATTTTCTGGTTGCGAGGTTAATATGAAGATTCGTACTGATATTCTTAAAATCGCAAAAGAATTACATACTTGGGTTGGTATTAGTGCAGGTATTCTGCTTTTTATCTGCTTCTTTGCTGGCGGGCTGACCATGTTTCAACATGATCTGAGTCGCTGGGCAACTCCACCTCAACAGCGTTTGGCCAGCATTGAACCATCGCAGTTTAATCAATTGATTACTCAAGCGCATGCAGCATATCCAGATAGTGTCAGCAGTTTTCAAATCAATATTGACTCTAAAGAGTATCACCATGCGCCAATGATGTGGCAAGCAGCACGTAAAGATGCCGATCAAGGTGCGTTTGATACTGCGCAAAATAGTATGTTGGCAACTTTGACTACAGATGGTCAACTGCAGGTACAACAGGAAAATCGTTCTAATCTTGGTTGGTTGATTGAACAATTACATGAAACTGGTGGCATACCAGGCATGCTAGGTCACCATACCATTGGCGTTTATGTCATGGGGGGCGTGGCATTACTTTATTTTCTCGCCATTATGACGGGCTTGGTTGTGCTTTTACCTACTTTGGTCAAGGATTATTTTGCCATTCGTAAGGGTAAAAATAAAAAACGGTTTTGGTTAGATACACATAATGTTGTCGGTATTAGTAGTTTACCTTTTCACGTGATTATCTGTGTGACGGTTGTTGTCTTTGCTTTCCACGATGTGTTTTATGGAGCAATTGGTAAACTGATTTACGCAGATCGGCCGATGTTTGAACGCCGTGCAGCTGTAGAACTTGCTGAGCCACATCCGCAATTGGATATTGATCATATCTTACAACGCCTGAAACAACAGGCACCAGATTATCAAGTGACATCGATACGTTTTACTCAGGTTGATCAACCCAGTAAGGCAACTGCTTTTGCTGCCTTATATAATCCAAATCAAATGCTACGTGGTGATAATTTTGATTATCTAATCTTTAATCCTTACCAAACGACGCCCTATAACACATCGACATTAAATGCCTTTAATGGGAACTTGGATAAACTGCTTAACTCAATGTTTAGTTTGCATTTTGGTAATTTTGGTGGAGATTTTACCCGTTGGATTTATCTGATTTTGGGTATGGGAGGCGCTTTCTTATTTTACTCTGGTAATATTTTGTGGATTGAGTCGCGAGTTAAAAGACAGAAAAATCCTCAATTGGCTGCACCTACACAACGTAAAGATGTACGTTTTGTTGCTAGTCTCACTGTTGGAGCTTGTTTAGGTTCGATGTTCGCTATATTCACTGCAATGTTATTGGGACGTTGGGGCTTGGTCTTTATGCCACACTTGAGCAGCATGAATCATCTCTTGCTTTATAGTTATTATGTGCTTTTTGTGGGATGCCTAATTTATAGCTTTTGCATCGGCGCAGCTCGGGCTTTACCGCATTTATTATTGGCAATCGTTATCGTATTGACGCTTATTCCATTCACCTCATTATGTGCTTATCTCTTTCCTCATATTGGGCTCTGGTCTACCACAGGGTCGTTGTGGTGGATTGATCTCATGGCATTAATTTTTGCTGCTTTGTTTCTACGTTTTTATCAGCAGGCCAAAGGCCGCGCTCAACATGCAGCAAAAGGCTCGCTGTGGTCAGTTTGATTAAGCTTGAATTGATACACCCTTTGATTTAAAGGGTGTATTTTTTGGATTATTTAAAATATTTAAGCCAATATTGCTCTCGACAGTGCGAGTTAAACTGAACCTTGTGGGGAGAAACTTTTAATGTCGGGGGATGTTGCAGCACTTGGTATTGAATCCAACATTCACTACAACTTTCAACTTCTGCGGGTAAATCATCTTGCTCGATCTCTTTTTGGATAACCGTGCCGTCATTAAAATAAAATTTTTCGCTAGAACTTTGTAGGTGCACATCATCATGGCTGTTTTCTAACTGTTCATGTTTGATGATGTGTAATAACGGATTTGAATTTGGTTGTTGAATAACTTCAACATATTGTGCCAAATGCTGCATAAAATAAGCGCTTTCTCTTTACAATCTAGAATATTTAAGCACGTCATGTGGTTGATTGCGACTACTATATTGCAGCATTTAAAGCGAAACTATTTTTAAAATGATCCGTAGGTCATCATGATGATTTAACAGGGGAGCGACTGTGAAAAAACTATTTTTAACATCATCATTTTCAGATGTATATCTTGATTTTAAGGCGTGTATTCAAGACGAGCTTATGGGTAAAACGGTGAGTTTTATTCCTACCGCCAGTAAACCTGAGTCAGTGACTTTCTATGTAGAGAATGACAGGTTAGCGTTTGAAAAATTGGGAATGAAAGTTGAGATTTTAAATATCGATGAAGATGATCCCAAAACCATAGTGCAAGCTTTAACGCGTAATGACTATATTTTTGTTTCAGGTGGAAATACATTTTATCTTTTACAGGAGTTGAGACGTTCTAAGATGGATCAAGTCATTGTTCAACTGATTCAAAGAGGAAAACCTTATATAGGCAGTTCAGCAGGCTCTATCGTTTTAGGTGCTGATTTAGAATATATCAAGACTATGGATGACTATTCTCAAGCACCTGATTTACTCAATACAGCGGGCTTAGACGTTCTTCCATTTTCAATATTACCGCACTTTGGCGACGCCCCTTTTAGTGAAATCACCAATCAAATCTTTAATGAGTTTCATCAAAAGCATGTTCTAGTTCCGCTTAACAATAGACAATTTATATATTTGGACTAATTGGAATAGAGTCATGTTCAGACCGAATTACTAGAAACCGAAGAAAATAAAGCTGTGACATTATAAATGAGTGAATAAATAATGTAAGATTTGACCGAGAAAATGACTGTGTTGCTTATAAAACCAGCGATTATTGATCATTATGGTCTAGGTATTTATCATTTAATCACTACAACTTTGAAGTCTATCTAAAAAAAGTCTTTAAATTTAGTCTTTAAATAACTTTTTAAAATGAACGACATCGGTTAAAGTACTCGCTGGTGGATGAGGACATAAGTTTTGATCTACTCGCGTTAAAATGCCTATTTTTATTATTTATAAAAAAAACTTGATGATCCTCAGTACCACTGGGGATCATTGCTCTGCAAGGATTGAAAAATGGACAAAATAATCTTGGTCACACTGCTAAGTTTATCTATTGTGGGTTGTAGTACTTTAAGTAGTGCGATGATGAGTGATAGAAGTTTGGCAGCTCAAACGGCAAAGCAATTGAATACGACAGTTGATAGCGTCATTATTTCCAACCGTAGCTCATCTATTACTGAAACAAAATTTGTAGCGACTGTAGATGGAACAAAATTTGACTGCCAAATCGTATTTGTGGGCAAAGATCACTGTTATGAGCGATATACCCCAAAGTAATTAAATCTTATATTCATCTTGAGATTGACCAAGTTAGTCTTAAGTATTTTTAACTGATTATTTTCAGTCATCACTTGGTAATGCCACGATTTTGAGTGGTTAATATCTACAACCCAATGGGTGAAAGCTTGCTTCAGTGTAGGTTTTGGCTGACAAAGATTCGAGTGATTGGCGCTATGCGGGTTTAGAATATTTTCTTATGATATGAAGCATAGAGAGCAGGATGCTCCAGAGAATAACAAGAAATAGACAACAAGGATTGTGAGGTAGGACAGGAGTCATACCCAACCCCCTAATGCAAAAGAGCCCGACAGGATGTCGGGCTCTTTTGTTTTCATAATCTTAGTAGATCAGACCGGAAAAGATTTTAAATGTTAATTCACATTGAAGCTTAAAGTTGCCACTAAATAACGGTTTTTGTAGGCTTGTTTGTTGTACTCGCCAGCTTCATCTACACCTTTACCAATTTCTAAGACATATTGTCCTTTCCAAGGGGTATCAACAGTGAATTGCCCTTGCTCATTGCTGATATATTTCTTTTCCCAGCGCTGTGGTGAAATAATCGTAACCTCTTGTTTAGCTAACGGTTTTCCTTGAAAAATAATGGTGAATTGATTGCTATTTGCTGTGGTTGGAACAATTTCAAGTTCTGAGATTGCCTTGATTTCTTGACGGCCAGCTTTGGCGCGAAATTGTGCCAACATATCACCATGAACTAAATCATTATTTACTCGTACATCAGCAGTACCTTGTGTTGCATAGCTCAGGTTATTGTTATTAACCTGAGCAGTTAATTCTTTTTTGCCTTGAACAGCTTTTGAGGAGTTAAATGCTTGCAAAGGTCCTTGCTGCGTTTCTGTAAGATTTTCACCATATTCACCAAAATAGGCTAGGGTTTTCTGGTCTGCACCACGCTCTAGCCACAACATATGGGCTTGAGTGGTCATTGCTGTGAATGCTAAAGCAAAGGCGGTTAAACGTTTCATGAGGACATCCTTTAAATCGTCGAGGTTGGTAAATATTGTTTTAAAAATCAAATGTAGCTGAGAACATTAATGTTCTTGGGGCACCTAAGCCTGAGCTCGTTGAACTTGCCCAATAGGCTTTATTGCTCAGGTTTTTGATCTCTGCACGTAACACCGTTGGAACTTGTCCAATCTGAGTTTTATAAAGTCCACCAATGTCATAAATCGTGCGACCTGCAACATGTAAGTTATTTTCAGCATTGATATATTGTTTGGACATGGCCGTTATATTGGTGTTTAGACTTAAGCCTTCAATCATAGGTAAATCATATTGCATACCCAATTTGGCCTGTAGTTTAGGAGTTGCTGTTGCAAAGTTACCTTGGTTTTTGCCTCCTTGGGTTTTGGTTAATTCGGCTTCAGTGTAGGTTATACCGCCCATCAGATTAAGTTCAGGTAATAACTTGCCAAAGAATCCCCATTCAACACCTCGATTGCGTTGTTCTCCACCAAAGGAAAAAATATTGGTTGTAGGGTCTGTCAGAGAATTGGGTTTTTTAATTTGAAATAAGCTTAGTGAGCTTGCAAAATCACCCATTTCGAATTTACCGCCAATCTCATATTGTTTGGTTTGATAGGGCGGAAAGACTTCTCCCTTGTTTGCAGCAGTGACGGGTGCAGTTGCGCCGATACTTAAGCCTTCGATATAGTTTCCATACACGGATAAATTTTCTAAAATTTTATAAGAAGTGGCAAAAGCTGGAGTCACCTTATCTGTATCATAACGTGCTGTTCTTTTTCCAGATGCCCCATCAATCGTGTCTTGAAGTACATTTTGCTGACGTACACCTACGATTATATTTAATCGATCATCCAATAAGCTCATATGATCTGCAAAGCCATAACTGGTATTTTTGACTTCACCAGTTTTGGGAAGAGCTGCATGACTAAAGCTTTTATCCAGCGTTAGGCCATCCCAGTTTGGATGATACATATTCGTGACATAAAATTTCGTTTGATCTGTGCCCAACATATTCCGTGAGAAACCAAATTTTTGATCATGATGATAGTAGGTCGCATTTATCGTTAAATTATGCTTAACCCCAAAGGTATTAAAGTTAAACTTGAGCCCTGCATCTGCAGAATTTTTGTCATATTGAAAGCGTTGGTGGGAGTAATTACTTTTAAAATCACCCTCGGTATTGATAATTTCTTGAAGTGATCCAGCGAGTGAGTCGAAGTCAGTTTTTGCATATCCATAGCTTAGATAAGCGCCAACGAGATCTGTAAATTGATAATCACCACGTAAGATAATCACATCATCTTTTGTATTAGAAAATGTATCTGGTGGTGCAAAAACAGTGGTTGGTTTAGGGGCTTTGGGGATAGGTAAACCTGCTGCCATTGATATCCCACGGTTTAATCCATCAATATGATCTTCTGAATGATAAAGATCAGCAGAAATTTGACCACGTTCAAAACGCCAATCTAAGCCCAATGCTGCTAATTCGGTTGATGCGGATTGACCATCCACAGCTGTATCGCCATCCCGATATACTCCATTAAATCTGATGCCGAACTGTTGTTCTTCACCAAAGCGTTGACCAATATCAAGATGAACGCCTAATTTAGATTCTGAATCATATGTTGTACTCACGCGGCGAGTAGGTGTGGCTTCAGCCCGTTTAGTAACAATATTGACTGATCCACCCACAGATCCACCTGGCGGCATGCCATTTAAGAGTGCACTGGGTCCTTTTAACACTTCAATACTTTCGGCAAATTCAGGAGAGGTCCGATAATAGGGCGATACGCCATACAAACCATT
Organism: Acinetobacter rudis; assembly: GCF_000829675.1. Classification (GTDB taxonomy): domain Bacteria; phylum Pseudomonadota; class Gammaproteobacteria; order Pseudomonadales; family Moraxellaceae; genus Acinetobacter; species Acinetobacter rudis. The sequence goes on along the minus strand of NZ_BBRX01000019.1, from coordinate 1,863 downwards.
AATACTTGCATCGCTATTAGAAACACTAAAGCCACGAATACTATAGTTATCAGAAATTCCGCCAGTAGATCCATTGGTATAAACGGTTGGATCTGTTTTAGTGATTAGACTCGAAAGATCTTTAGCTTGTACATTTTGAATGTGATTGCTGGTGTAACTGACCGTATTAAAAGGGGTATCCATAAAGTCCATTTCACCCAACATACCCACACGACTTTTACGATTTATTTTTTCGCCTGCTAAGGTATTATTTACAGCACTCATGCTAATCGTGGGTAACTGTATTCTGTCATGATCAATTGATTCAGCCGGTTCAAGATGGCTTTGTTCAAGTGCGCTCTGTGGGGGCAGGGTTTTAGCGCTGACCACAATAGTGTATCCAGTCGCTGTTTTTTGTAGTTGTAAACCATGCGGACTAAGGAGCGTGGCAAAACCAGTCTCAACACTATATGAACCATTAAGCCCTGAGGTTTTTTTGCCTTCCAAGAGTTTTGCATCATAGTTGATTAAGATGCCTGATTTTTCAGCAAATTGATTGATGGCTTGTGCCAATGAATCGCTACTGATTTTTACATTCTTGACCATTGAAGTGTTGGCAGATGCAAATACACTGACACTCATACTGCTACAAAGTATAGAGGCGGTGATTAAGCTGTGTTTTATGGCAAGGCTTAATCGCTTTGTTTTAAATCCTGTGGTGTTCATTTGATTTTCTCAAAGGCAAAATACGCTTTCATTACCTATGCCCCTTGAGAATCAAAAAGCCCTCATTATTTTTAATAAAAAATTTAATTATTTTTTAATATTTTGATTTATAAGAAAATTTATTTTTCTTTTAATGTGATTTTTTTCCAGAAGTAAAATTGAGATTCAACTTTAATCGGTAATTGCTGTTCAAGTGAATCTAAAACTTTTTGATATTCCTTTAATGGAAATACACCAGAAACTTCAAACTTGCTCACGCTTTTATCATAAGACAGCTGATCCCTAGAGTAACGATTGAGCTCTGTAAGAAATTCATTTAAAGGCATCTTATAAACACTCAGCATGCCATTTTTCCAAGTGGAATATTTTAAATCGATCGCTTTGATATTTTGAATCTGATATTGATTAAATAAGACTTGTTGTTCTGCATGAACATGAGCTTTGTTCTGGGATTTTGTTGCAGTGACTAAAACCTCTCCTTCAGATACAGTGAGTACAGTATGTTTGTCATATTGCCGAATATTAAAGGTTGTACCTATATCTTGTATGAGACCATCACGATTACTGACTGAAAATGGGCGATGCTGTGGATCTTTGACTACCTCAAGGTGAATTTCACCTTTGATCAATTCAATTTGTCGCTGTTTATGATTGTAATTAACATTCACTACAGTATCAGTATTTAAAATAATCTGAGAACCATCTGCGAGCTGAATACTTTTTTGTTCGCCTATTTGGGTTTTATAGTCTGCCTGCCACTGTTGCCATAATTGTTGCGGTTGCATGGCGATTATTGTAACAATAGAGCCACCAAGCATAATCATATAAGCAATTGATTTAGTCGGAAATAAATTTCGAGAAGGCGCTTTTTGGTCAATTGAAAGCAATGCTTGTTTTAACAATGGATGTTTAAGGCTATCTAGAGAAAGACCGAACTGTTCTAGGCATTTCCAAGCTTTTTGATGTTGTTGGCTGGTTTGAAGCCAAGTTTGAAACTCAGTAATCTCCTGTTCAGTAACATCATCAGCTTGCAAGCGTACATACCATTCTGTGGCTTGTTGACTCACCTCTACAGGGATCTGTGTGGAGTTTTCTGGAAGAATTGATTTATTTTGCATAAATCAGCCTGCTTAACTGTCGACAAAGCATGTTATTTAT
>NZ_BBRX01000020.1 GCF_000829675.1 Acinetobacter rudis | reverse complement strand
CCATTCGCTTTATTTGTAGTATTCCCCAATATACCTAGTATCATAATTTTTACACGATTAATTAAAATAGAAAAATTAGTATAGTCAAATGGAGTACAACAACCATTGCATTTTACACCTTAAAATCTTAAAAAATAAATCAAATTCAATGACTTAATTTAAAATAAAATCAACATGTCAATGACACAACATATCGAATAATAATATTTATTAATCATTTAGCCTTTAATTCATATAAATTTTTATGATTCATCATTTAAAAAATGATTCGTATAAAGGCTTAATTTCTGTATGCATTTGCAAAATATGATACTCACACCATCATAAGAAGTTCAGGAAGAAAAATTAGTACATTAAAAAATGAGAGATAAATCACATAATAATAAGAATAAAAAATTCTTATTAATTTGACCTTTTAAAAGCAAAGCATTGCCTATTCATAAACATTTAATCTCGATTCATCATATGTGGCTATGCATACTTAAATATTTATTTGTTTTTAATTTATGAAGGCTATGAATTGTATAAGCAAAAAAATAAGCGCAATTGAAATGCGCTTATTTTTAAAATAGATATTTTTATGCGATCTAGATGAGTCTTAACGATGACGTTGTTGAATCGCAGATCCAGCAGCAGCACCAGCAGCGCCACCAATTGCAGCACCAGAATTACCACCAAACAACTCTTTACCAATCACTGCACCAACACCAGCACCGAGTGCACTTGCACCTGCATTTTGGTTTGAACCATTATTTGCTTTACTTGCAACAGCAGCACCACCTGCAGCGCCTAAAGCAGCTCCAGTTTTTCCACCAATACTGTTCCCTACGGCAGCACCCGCAGCACCACCTAAAGCAGCACCACCTGTACGTTTCTCACTTGTAGACATATTTTGGCAACCAGTCAAAGACATTACAGCAATAACTGCAGCTGGGATGAGAAGCATAGATTTTTTCATGAAATATTTCCTTACCGTATGAATCAAGAGCAGTATGCGCCATATCTGTTTATTTGACGAATGCTTTAGTGCTTAAAGCACCAAACTACTAAATTCTGTTCTTTATCGCTTCATAATCCGTTTGATATCAATCAAAAAATTTTTATTAATTTGCACATACATCACAAAAAATAAGATATTCAGCTTATCCCAATACACGCTGTTTAAAATCTTGTATTAGTCGACCCACCTGTTCTGCATGAACATGAGCGAGGTCATGCTGCCCTTTGCCAATAATATGCAGCTCCGCCTGTTGAAATTGTTGCTGTAAATATTGTCCGATAGCAACAGGACTAATCGGGTCATCATCCCCCCAAAGCAGTAGAACAGGACAAGTAATTGTGGTTAATGCTTGTTCAATCGTTTGACTTTTACTAACAACAAACCAATCTGGAAGATCTAGTTGCTCTTGATAGGATTCACGCCAATCCAATACATGGTATGGGCTTAAATCGATACCACCAGATGTTGCCACCAAAACTAAGGCTTGAACCAAATCAGGTTTCTCAAGTGCTGCTTGTACCGCAAAAATCCCACCCATTGACTGTGCAACAATGACACTTGGCTGTGTAATATGTCCAATCACATAATCTTGCAAGCTTTCAAAATCATAGACATCACTTTGCGGCATCGCTCCAGCAAAGCCTGGATATGCCAATATTGCTTGCTCAACATCAGCAGTCAATTGGCTCGCTACAGGCTGCCAAAATGATCTACTCCCTGAGGCACCAGGTAGAAAAATCCACTGGTATGCTTCTGATATTTCATCAGTCACTTTGATGCTCTCATGCGATCAGGTAAAGGTGGTGCGATTAGACGCTCCCCTTCATAATCGGCAACTACACCAAATCGGGCATCATGATTCACCCATTGCTCACGTGCTTGCTCCATCTCTTCTTGAGTTCGTCCGACAAAGTTCCACCAAAGCAAAACAGGTGATTCAAAAGGCACACCACCAATTAAAACTGCATGCGCATCCGCGGACATTTTCAAGTTAAGTTGCTGCATACCTGTGTTGAGTACCAACATGTGTTCATTACTTAAATGATGTTCACCCGCACTGACCTCACCCTCTAAGACCAAGAGCGCGTATTCAAAACTTGGGTTAAGTGGCAAAGTTGCCTGTGTTGCAGCTTGCGCAACTAAATCAACACCCACTAACTCGCTATGTACTTGTACTGGTGATTTTGCATCAAGAAATTCACCAACCAATACGGTATATTCCACTTGATCTTGTTGTACTACAGGTAAATCTGGGTAGTGATCAAATTGCGGTGGCATATCTTTTTTATCATCAGGCAAAGCAATCCAAAGCTGCACCGAATGCATTTCTGTTTCAGTCGCTGGTGCAACCTCAGTATGACTAATCCCCTGTCCTGCTGTCATTAAATTGACTTGCTTAGGTTGAATCAACTGTGCATAGCCTAAACTATCACGATGCATCATGCTGCCTTTGATCATCCATGTGAAAGTTTGCAAGCCAATATGTGGATGTGGCCCTACATCTAAACCCTCACCTGCTGGGAAATGTGCTGGACCTGCATGATCCAGAAAGCACCATGCTCCAATCATACGTTTCAAACGACTCGGTAATGCGCGTTTGATCTTGGTGCCTTGACCAATTTCAGCGCTACGCAGGGCAATAGGTTGCATACCCGAAGTAATAAGATCTTGCTCAAATTGAGCGACTGTTTTTTGCTGTAAATTATGATCACTCATGTTTTAGTCCTCATGTGGCTGCTGAGTTGTCGATACCAACACAAGCATGCTGCTGAAATTGTATTCATATTAACTTTTGCAGCATCAATGGGCTAGCCTAAACAACAGACACAGAATTTTATTTATAGGACAATCAGACAATGATCCCTAGAAAATGATTTAGGCAATGTTTCATTTAAATCCCCCATTGCAATTCCATGACAGTCATTTGATTATGAATTGACTGGTACTCAAATTGCTTGCATGTTGACCATAGTGTCATAAAAGGATGACCTAAATATTGCTGTAACACGGAATTATTTTGAAATAATGCCAAAGCCTCCAACTGATTATTGGCTAAAAATACAGGTTGATCAGAAGATTGATTTGCCTCACTTTCTGGCATTAAATCTAACTCATGAGTTAAACCATAAACTGTACCGATCAATATGATACACATCGCCAAATAGGGGTTGGCATCGGCACCTGCAACACGATATTCAATTCGTGTATTTTCAACATCTGAACAAGGAATTCGGATTGCGACGTTACGATTATTATTGCCCCAGTTCACCTCTAAAGGTACATGATTACCCATTTTAAAACGTCGGAAGGAATTAATATTGGGTGCGAGTATTGCCATTGAAGCTGGCATGAGTGCCAATAAGCCCGCAATAACTTGATGAAGCCTAAATGTCCCTTGCTTTATATCTGATGTTGCGAAGATATTCCTTTGTGCTTGATCACGAAGACTCATGTGGAAGTGCAAGCCACTACCTGCTTGATGTAAATTTGGCTTAGCCATAAAGCAGGCACGAAGCTGATGTTGCTGAGCCAGTTGCCGGATCATTCTTTTAAGCGACATGATTTGATCAGCCAACTTTAAAATATCATCTGTATGTAATAAATTTAACTCGTATTGCCCTGTAGAAGACTCTGCCACAATAGAAATAATATCAATTCCTTGTAAAGCAGCATGCTGTTTAATTAACTCCAAAATATGCTGATTATGATCTAAAGCATCCACATCAAAGCTTTGGTTTTCTGAATGTTTTTGTAATGGATCTTGATCTGGATTCTGCTTAAACAAATAAAATTCAAGCTCAGCGGTCATGACAGGATAGTAATGTTTGCTATTTAACTGCTGTAAAACTCTTTTTAATAAATTGCGTGGCTCAAGTAAACAATCTTGACCATCATGTTCCTGCATCGTTAAAAATAATTGTGCATGAGTCTCAGGATGAATCGCATTCGGTTGTAAACTCCCTAGCACTGGCATACAAAGCTGATCCGGCTCGCCAATGAATGTTTCCAAACCTGATGTATCGACGACTTGACCTTCTAGGCTCATCGCATAAATAGACAATGGAAAATAACAGCCTTGCACTAAGGTAGCCAATTGATGAACATCAATACGTTTACCACGCAAATGCCCATTTAAGTCATGTAAAAAGATATCAACGCAATCTGTTTCAGGAAAGCGCTGTAGGTAATTTTCAACCTCTAAATTAAATTGATCAGCAACAGATTTGATTTGCGGACTTTGAATATGATCTCGAAACTGATGATTATGGCTATTCATATCAAACATACAATGTTAGAAAGATGCTTAAAAGCATAAGATGCCAACCACGATTTGTACCGTAAAGATTGCATAAATTTTTAGCTTACAGATAATCCTTTCCACGAGATATCCAAAAAAAATACACATTGTCTAGACAATGTGTATTTGAAATATAAGCAATTAAAATTAAATGATTTTTAATTTAGAACATCGGCAAAAAGCGTTGCCTTGAGGATCCCTCTCTGCCGCGAGCATAGCTCTTGGCGTAACATCGGCAAAAAGCGTTGCTTTTTGAAATCCCGATGTTACTCCCATTCAATTGTTGCTGGTGGTTTAGAAGATACGTCATAAACTACACGTGAAACGTCTTTGATTTCATTCATGATACGTGTAGAGATTTTATCAACTAAATCATATGGTAGATGTGCAAAACGTGCAGTCATGAAGTCCACAGTTTCTACAGCACGAAGTGCGATCACCCATGCATAACGACGGCCATCACCGACTACACCAACTGATTTAATCGGTTGGAATACCGCAAATGCTTGTGCAGTTTTGTCATACCAACCACTTGCACGTAACTCTTGCATAAAGATGTCATCAGCAATACGTAGGATATCTGCGTACTCTTTTTTCACTTCTGCCAAAATACGCACACCAAGACCTGGGCCTGGGAATGGATGACGATAAATCATGCTATGCGGTAAACCAAGCGTCGTCCCTAATTTACGCACTTCGTCTTTAAACAAATCACGTAAAGGTTCAACTAATTCAAAAGCTAAATCTTCGGGTAAACCACCCACATTATGGTGTGACTTAATCACATGAGCTTTACCATGTTTACTTGCAGCAGATTCAATCACGTCAGGGTAAATTGTACCTTGAGCCAAGAATTTCACGCCATCAAGATTACGTGCTTCTTCAGCGAAGACCTCAATAAACTCACGACCAATGATTTTACGTTTTTGCTCAGGATCAGTTACACCTGCCAATGCATTTAAGAAACGATCTTCAGCATCAGCACGAATTACACGGATCCCCATGTTTTTCGCAAACATTTCCATGACTTGATCACCTTCGTTCAAACGAAGCAAACCATTGTCTACAAACACACAAGTCAATTGATCGCCAATAGCGCGATGCAATAAAGCAGCAACCACAGATGAATCTACGCCACCGGATAAACCAAGAAGCACTTTTTCATCGCCAATTTGTTGGCGTAATTGTTCGATACGTAATTCAATAATGTGTTCTGGTGTCCATAGACCACCACAACCACAAATTTTATGAACAAAATTTGCAAGCAACTCAGCGCCTTTGGCAGTATGAGTTACTTCAGGATGGAATTGCACACCATAAAAACGACGTGCTTCATCAGAAACTGCTGCGAATGGGCAGCTCGCTGTATTTGCTGTAACTTGGAAACCTGTAGGAATCGCGGCTACTTTATCGCCATGACTCATCCACACTTTTAACTGATCTTGACCATCATTTAAGTCACCAAGCAGTTGATCACGCACGAGAACATTAACTTCGGCATAACCAAACTCATGTACAGTACCTGCTTCAACTTTACCACCAAGCTGTTCACACATGGTTTGTAAACCATAGCAAATACCGAGTACTGGAACACCCAATTCAAATACAACTTGCGGTGCACGTGGGCTACCTTCTTGATGAACGCTTTCTGGGCCACCAGATAAAATGATCCCTTTAGGATTAAATGCACGGATCTCTTCTTCAGAAAGATCATAGGCATACATTTCAGAATACACGCCTGCTTCACGTACACGGCGAGCAATAAGCTGACTATATTGCGAACCGAAATCTAAAATAAGAATACGGTCTTCAGTGATTTGAGTATGGGTAGTCATGGTCAACACTATGATTGGCAAACGAAATAAGCGCTGCATTCTAGCATTTTTCTTTGAGTCGCGCACATGCTTTGGTCACTTTATCCAAGACAGTTTTTTTAACCGTCAATAAAAGCCCAAATCACGAATAAAAACATATAAATTTTACTTTAATTACAACAGGTTTAAGACATAACTCCATTCATAAACTAGAGGATGCTCTAGCATAAATTCACTCAACCCTTTGTTCAATTCAGGTGCTTAATACTTTGTATAATTTATTAAATATGCATACTGACATTAGCCAAGGAGACTGCTAGGATTTGGACAACCGACTATATGGCTCAGCTTTTATGGAACTCATTGATTTTATCCTGCACATTGACCAACACTTATACGAGTTTATAGTTAATTATGGCGCATGGATTTACGCTATTTTATTTTTAATTGTCTTCGTTGAAACTGGCCTAGTCGTTATGCCTTTTTTACCTGGTGACAGCCTATTATTTGCCGCTGGTGCACTTGCTGCATCTACTGGGGTTATGGACCCTTGGGTCCTCATCATTTTACTGTTTATTGCGGCTGTACTCGGTGACACCCTAAACTACCATATTGGCAAATATATTGGTCCTCGTGTGTTTGAGTTAAACTCACGTTTTATCAATAAACAACATCTCGTAAAAACACAACAATTTTTTGAGCGTCACGGTGGAAAAACTATTATCTTCGCACGCTTTATTCCATTCGCACGTACATTCGCCCCATTTGTTGCTGGCGCAAGTAGCATGAATTATAAATACTTCATTAGTTACAATGTGGTTGGTGGTTTATGTTGGGTAAGTTCATTTATTATTTTAGGTTATTGGTTTGGCAATATGCCGATTGTTAAAGATAATTTCACCTATCTTATTTTCGGTATCATCATCTTCAGCATATTGCCGGCAGTTTTTGAATTCGTCCGCCATAAGTTTTTAAAAAATAAAAACACATCCTCTACACATTAATTTTTACTAAAAAAACCAAAAAACACAGGTAACATACCAAACATTAATAACAGCGCTGATCCTTTATAATAATGATTAGCGCTAATACCTCTAATTTTTCCTGACAATAAGTTCCGTCCAAAATACATCCAAAATAAGCTGCAAAAAATCCAACAAACACAAAATACAATTAAGACCCAGATGTAATTTTCAAAAGAGTCCCAAGTTTTAAATGGAAAAATTCCAATCGAAAATAAAATAGTTTTTGGATTCTTTAAAATTGTCAAAAATATATGTTTTGATTTTAATTCTAGGAACTTTAAATGATGCTCTTCTAATTGCGAAATTTTCCATAAATGACAAGCTAAGCAAATCACATACAAGCCACTACACACATGCAAAATATGCAGTAATACTGGCCAAACTGGCAATCCCAAATGAACAATCAAAGCCCAAAGACTAATACCGTAAAAGTAACTCAAAATTCCAATGGGTAAAAATTTTAAGGTTTTTAAAATACCATGTTGATGTGCAGAGTTCGCCAATATTGCATTGCTAGAATCAGGAACCAATAGCACCATGACTACAGCAAAAATAAAGAACCAACTCTCAATCACCCAGACTCCTCCGTTGTTTGAAAAGGTTGCACACCTTAAACATGAGCCTGACAATGAAACAAGAGTATTTCCTTGTCTGAACCACAACCAAGTGGCTCTTTAATGTAAATCAGATATGAAAATAGCTAGCTTTTTAGTAAGTTAAGAATATACATATTGCAACAAATTCAGAAATAAAAATGGAACAACAAACTTCGCCTATTGCCCCACTTAGTCACGAATTATGCTTTACGTTTCGGAACAAAAGCACAGTTTTTAAATTGTGCCGCTTGGGAAAGAGCATCTTGTTGACCATATAAACGTGAAAGTTCAGTATTCTTAGTATTTGAGGACTGCCCCATATTGACTGAAATTGTTGGTCCGATACCCCAACCACCACGTCCATAACCACCGCCAACACCTAAACCCACGCCCATACCTGTACGCTTGGCTGGTTGTACACCGTTATTGATATAAGTTTGGATGCGGTTAAACTCCTCACTCAACTGCGCACATGTTAAAGATTGGTATTGCGTAGGCGACACATAAGTTGGCTTAACTGTTGTTGCACAGGCACTCAATAGCACTACACCGCCGGCCACTAGGGCTAGATTAATTGCTTTCATACTTTACTCGACCATTACTTTTTTTCAATTTCATTGAACAATGATTTAAATGCCTGCGTCAACTTATGATCTTTAGCTAAATAAATTAAAGGCATATTTTTATGATGTGACTCTTTCATCAGTACTGAAGAGGGCAACATATTTTCAAATACGGGTAAGGATTCTTCTTTAAGCTGTTGTACCACTTCACGTGGCAATTTTGCTTGCGACTGATACTGATTGACAATAATGCCCTCTATTTCCAAATGCTCATTATGATCATCCTGAGTCTCGAGGACATTTTCAATTAAGCTATACAGTGCACGTTTTGAAAAGACATCACAATCAAAGGGTATAAGTACACCATCTGAGGCGATTAAAGCGGATAAGGTAAAAAAATTAAATGCTGGTGGTGTATCAATATAAATCCGATCGTATTGTCCTATTAATGACTGAATCGCATCTCGTAATTTATATATTTTATGTTTAGCCTCAAGTGCTGAAGCTAAACTGGTCAAATCTGGACTCGAAGGTAATACTGCTAAATTTTGGTAAGGTGACTGATGAATATAGTCGCTAAACTCTGGTTTTCGACCTTTTAATAATGAACCAATCGCTTGGCCTATTAAGCCTTTACTTTGTTGTTGACCCAGTACTTCATTAAAAAAATCTTGGATATTTGGCGACAGCGCAGGTTTATCCGCACTATAGGTTGCATCATCACCCAAAAGATATTGGCTTGAATTGGCTTGTGGATCTAAATCAATCAATAAAGTTTTAAAGCCTTGCTCAGCACTTATTGCAGCCAAATTGACTGCAATACTCGACTTCCCCACACCGCCTTTTTGATTAAACACAACACGTGTACGCATAAATACCCTCGTTATTTTTGATCATCCCTACAGCAAAGATAACTCATACAATCACTTTGAGTTTTGCATCTGGACTGAATTCACTTATATATACGACAAACATCGTTTTCAGCCCAGATTGTTGTATGACAATATTGCAAAATTTAAAATGTTGGTTTAATCATCACCAAAACTAAAATTGCCAGAAACACCAGTGCCCCAATCCCAACACCAGCGTGACGCTGTTGTAGCGTAATCGATTCATCACGTTTATAGGCTTTAATTTGAGTCGACAATAACACTAAAAATAAGATAATTTTGGCATAGAACCAAGGCTGTACTTGAAAATCTTTCATCACTAAAAGTACCACACCAGTAAGTACCAATACGGTATAACTCAAGTGTTGTAATGCAACAAAAGCAACACGCCCTTTAGGATTCGGCTGTTGATTTACAGTGCCCACAAAAAGAGTTGTTGCACGTAAAACAAAAATCAGCATTGCTAAAGCAACACTGCTCATATGAACAATTTTAATTAAAAGTTGCGTTTCCATAGTGCCTACCTAGTTAATCTTTCGGTGCATGTGCGCAAAGTGGACTTGCTGGAGCTTGACCCTGCCATTCACTTGGCTCATAGGCATGAATTGCTAAAGCATGAATTTGCCCTGGTGCGACTAATCCCGTAGCAGCGGCATAGACTTTCTGATGACGTTGTACCAAACGTAGTCCAGCAAAAATGCTGCTGACAATAATTACTTTAAAATGGGATTCTTTACCTGGGAAATAACCACCATGTCCTGCCGACTCATTAATGATTTCTAAATATTCTGGCTGCAAACCCTGTAACTGCTGCTGCAATTGCTGTTCGAGACTCATGTTAGACCGATCCTAAGCACCTAAATAAATGCTTTCGAGTATAACTGTTAACGCTTGATTTAGATAATACTTCACCAACAATGTAGAGGATTAAGCTACAACTGCTCTCTGTTTTAATGCCAGATCTTGTTTAAATAACCACTCAAACAGCCAAATATGGATGCAAAACATCCAATCGGAACAATATTTTAAAAAAATAACTTGACCCATATCATACATATTGTATTATACGCGGCATGCGGGAATAGCTCAGTTGGTAGAGCATAACCTTGCCAAGGTTGGGGTCGGGAGTTCGAGTCTCCTTTCCCGCTCCAGATTTAAGAAAAAACCTCAAGTTTTATACTTGAGGTTTTTTTCATTTTCAGCTTGACCTAAAGGTCGGTTATAAATCCCGTCTCACTCTCTCTCAATTCGCTCAACAACCCGTTAAAAACCATTTAACTGGGCATATTTTTACAACCTTATTTTAGAGTGTCCACTGAAGTTGTTATACATTTCAGCCCCCATTTATATATAAAAAATTAATATGTTTACAAAAAATATTGAAAAATAAGCTATTGAAATTCATGCAGTTTGTTAAAAAATGTATATAAATGTAGCAAAAATGATCGAAATGAGCCAAAAAACGCACTATAATACAAGAAAATGTGATGACTTCACATATTTTCAATAACTTGTCTTAATGAATCACATTTAATGCAAGTTTTCCCCCCAAAGATTTTTATGTACTAAGGCGCTTTTATGAAATTAGCTCTTACCGTTCTAGCGAGTGCAGCTGCGATTACACTGTCTACTCAAGCATCTGCTGCTGGACAAGTTAACTTTACTGGTCAAATTATTAATGCTGCATGTGAAATTACCGTTGACGGTAAACAAAATGGTCAAATTGACTTAGGTAAATGGCCAACTTCTACGTTTCAGGCTGTAGGTGACAAATCAAGTCCTAAACCTTTTGTCCTAAAAGTATCAGACTGCATCGAAGGCAGCTATAACCTTCATTTTGAAGGTGATGCTGATCTAACAAATCCAAAGTTATTAAAAGCATCTGAAGCAACTGGCGTAGGTATCGCGATTGCCAATATGAATTCAATGACAAACTTGGTCAACATCAATACTGGCGCAACGGGTAATCCAAATGCGGAAGTGATCGTCGCTGCTGGCCAAAAAGATGGAACACTTAATTTGCAATCTTTCTATCAATCTACGACCGCCACAGTTACAGCGGGTAAAGCAGATGCTACTGCTCGTATCACACTTGAACAGAAATAAGCACTAATTAAGGACTTATCATGTATTTGAGAACAATTGCTGCCAATGTATTCCTGATCACGACATGTTTTATGTCTCAAAGCAATGCCGCCATTCAAGCACAAGCGAGTCGCGTCATTTATGATGCTTCAGCAAAGGCTGCGACACTGTCACTCAAAAACAATGCAGATAAACCCTATATGGTGCAAAGTTGGTTAGAAGCCGGCAAAACGACAAATGGTGATACGAAAGTACCCTTTGTCGTTACTCCTCCTCTGGTCAAAATCGAACCACAAAAAGAATCGACATTACGATTTATTTATTCAGGTACTGGTTTAGCGACTGATCGTGAAAGCCAATTCTGGATCAATATTCAAGAGATTCCACCAAAGCCAGAAGAAGAAAATATCTTACAGCTGGCTGTGCGCACTAAAATAAAACTGTTTTATCGTCCAAAACAAGTCAATGTGCAACTCGAAGATGCCATCAAGAAAGTACGCTGGTCTGTTCAAGGTAATAGTTTAAAGCTTGAAAATAACAGTCCGCTATTTATCACAATCGGTGACTTAAGACTAGGAAGTCAAACTGGGCCTATTACCCAGATGCAAGTGGATATGGTTGCACCCTATGAGTCGATTACCGTACTGAGTAATTTACCAGCAAACACTAAAACCATTGCATACACCTACCTTAATGAATATGGAGGAAATATTGAAATGCCTCCTGTCCAATTGGATTAGTTGATCACTCAATATGTACTCTTCACGCTTATTATTAACAGCGGTACTGAAGTATTCAGTGCTCTCGATCTGTATCGCCAATACATTGTCAGTTTCTCATGCAGAGAACACTGCGTTTAATACTGACTTTTTAAAAGATAAGACTGATCTCGTCGCTGTTGATGCATTAAACTATGGTTATACAATTGAACCAGGTACATATGAGTTCGCTGTTTCTATTAATAATCAATATATTGGTAAACGTCCTATTCATTTTTCAAAAAATCAAGACAATCAAGTTGAGCCTTGTCTTGACCAAGCTTTTATAGATGAATACAAAATTTTATTTTCTTCAGCAGAACAGAAAAAAATCAATGCTCAAGGTTGTTATGATCTCAGTGTCATTCCTAATGCCCAAGTCAATCCACAGATTGGCGAACAAAAATTAAATATTACCCTGCCCCAAGTCAACGTATCACAAAATCCACGCGGTTTCGTTTCACCTGTTGAATTTGACCAAGGTATTCACGCAGTAATTTTAAACTACTCAGCCAACACCAGTTATTTTCAAAACCGTAATGAGAGTGATCGCTACAATAACTCATTGTTTTTAAATGGTGGTTTTAATATTGGTCCTTGGCGCTATCGTAATAACACCAATTTTACTCAATATTCAGGACAAAATAGTCACTGGCAAAGTGTATCGAATAAACTTGAGCGTGATTTCCAGACCAAACTTCCAACGCGTTTAGAAATTGGTGACAGTTTTAGCAACAGTGATGTATTTGATAGTTTTAACTTTAGAGGGATCCAGCTCAGTAGCGATAGCATGCAGCTCCCGAGCAGTTTACAAAACTATGCACCGACCATTCATGGTACTGCTCAAAGTAATGCTACTGTCGAAATTCGACAAAATGGTTATATCGTCTATAGCACCAATGTTGCAGCTGGTCATTTCACTATTCGTGATTTATATGCCGCAAATGATAGCGGTGACTTAGAAGTTAGTGTGATTGAAAGTGATGGTCGCGTTCGAAAGTTCATTCAACCGTACTCTTCTGTACCGAATATGGTTCGCCCACAGCAATCTAAGTTCCAATTTACTGCAGGACAATACCGTAGTGGTAACGACCAAAATTATCATCCATATTTTGGTCAGCTCACCTATGCATATGGTGTTAATAACTTTGTGACACCTTATACTGGAATCATCGCGGCAGAAGATTACTATTCAGGTGCAGCAGGACTCGCATTTTCACTGGGTAGTTTTGGTGCCTTATCTACTGATCTCACCTATGCAAATAATAAAACTGCTCAAGGAGACAGTAAAGATGGGGTCAGTGTTCGCTTTCTTTATGCGAAATCACTTAACTCAATCGGAACTAACTTTCGTTTAGTGGGTTATCGTTATTCGAGTAAAGACTATTATAGCTTTAGTGATGCAATGCAAGAACGTGCACAATACAAAGATGGTCTTTATCAATATGACTATCAAGCAGACAACCTCAATAATGAAGCGCAATTAAGTGAAGAACAACGTCGTCGTTATTTCTACTCACCAACCTATTACAACAAACGTAATCAATTTAGCGTTTCGATTAATCAGGAATTAGGTGACTACGGACAGTTATATTTAACTTTAGCCAAAACTGACTTTTGGCAAGCAGAGTTTAATCAAGAAAACTGGCAAGTAGGTTATAACAAGAGTTTTAGACGTTTTAGTTATGGTATGTATTATCAGCATAGCAAGTCGATGCTACACAATGACGAAAACATCTTCGGTGTAAATTTCACTTTTAATTTAGATCGTGTTGCAGCCTTGAAAAAGTATGATCTCATGAGCAATACCAATTATCAGCATTCTGATCGCTTTGGTGAGAACATGAATAGTGCTTTATCGGGTAGCTTCCTTGAAGATAAAAACCTAAGTGCGCAAATTCAAGTCAGTCACCAAGAACAAGGTAATAACAATCAAATTGCGTTGAATACTAACTATCGTGGTACAAAATTCAACTCATCTTTAGGTTATACCTATGCAGACCAATACCAACAAGCATCAGCGTCTATCGATGGGGGTATTTTGATCCATTCCGATGGCGTTGTTTTCGGTCAACAGATGTATGGTAATCCAATCTTGGTTGAAGCAAAGGGTGCGCAGGGTGTTCGTCTTGAAAACCAAACTGGTCTTAAAGTCGATCGTTCTGGCTACGCAGTCATCAGTAGCAGTAGTGCCTATAATCGTAATCGTGTCGCTTTACGAGCAGAAGATTTCGGTCAGAATATGAATATTGATAGCCCAGTCGCCAACGATGTTGTACCAACCAAAAATGCGGTTGTTAAAGTTAAATTTGATGTAAAAACAGGTCATAGTGTATTAGCAAACTTAAGCTATCAAGATAAATTTGTTGCTACCGCTGCTTCTATTTTGGACCCTGAAACGCAAAAAAGTGTCGGCCTCGTCGGTTTAGACGGACAGGCTTATTTAACAGGTGTGCAATCTGAACAAGTATTGATTGCAAAATGGGGCGATGAATCATTTGAGCAATGTCAATTTACATTACCCAAATTGAGTAATCGTGAAATGGGCTACGACGAAATCAATAGCAGCTGCCATGCTGTAGAGGAACATTAATATGTCCGCAGTAAAGTTTTTACTTCTACAATCTTGTTTACTCTTGGCTTTAAGTCTAGTTGGAATACAAAGTAGCTGGGCGCTACGTTGCCTTCAAGGTGGGCTCTCTAGCACAAATTTTGATATCGACAAAGCACAGAATACTTCAAATACCACCAATGTTGGTACCATTCGCGTCACCAACTCCAACCAAGCTGCGGGCACGATGTTATGGCAATCACCCACTTACAACACTACATTTACCTGTTACGACGACTATAAAACCAACGCAACTGAACAAGCCTATTTGTACCCTGATGATAATGCCAGCACATTAAGTAATGCCTTCAAAGGTACCAACCTTGTCGTGGGTATTTTATATAATGGCAGAGAAAATCCGATTGAAAATAACTCGACCAAAATCGCCACAGGCCAAACTGCTTTAGATAGTGCTGATCGATCTACAGCCATCGAAAACTGTCGAAAAATAAATAAGCAGAATTTACTGGCAACAAATCGCTGTGCGACGCCTAAAACCATTAATGTGAGTTATTCTCTTTATATTAAATCGCGTGGTACGGGCAGCAATTACACTAGCGCGAGCAAAAGCTTTACAGCCTTTCAGCTCGATGGTGCAGGCGGTCGAAACAGTAATGGTAACTTCCAAGAAAAATTATCCAATGTTCAAGTCAACTACGTAGATTGTGTTCCAACGTTCACTACTCAAAATGTTGATTTAGGCAAATACTATTCTTATCAAGAGATCAACAAAGTCTTAAGACGTACCCCATTTACCCTTGACGTCAAAATTGCAGGTAAGGATTGCGCTTCATCAGGTTTTGCAGGGCGATTTACCTCAAATCAAGCGATTGATAATACAACCTTGACTGCTTCTGAAAGTAATATGAAAAATAACGTTGGGATTCGTATCTATGAAGAGAATCAAACTACACCTATCGAGTTAGGTAAGACCATTGATTTTGGAATACAACGCAACAACATAGTGAGCAAACGCCTTGAAGCTGGCGTACTGTTCTTAAAAAAACCACAAGCGGGTGCTTTTAGTTCAACATTAAATTATGAGGTCTGGTTGAAGTAATACAGCTGAGTAAGCCAGTTATTTTTAATGCAGCACCTTATGTATATCGTTGGGTACTTGATATGACTATGGGCAAGATTTGGCTTTTAAAAACTAAATGAATTCGACTCACGATCCTTTTTCATTACAAAAAAGCCCTGATCTTTTGATCAAGGCTTTATCATTAAAACATGGCTCAGTTGTTACAGCAGCTATAACTTAAACATGTCCAGCTTCAGAAAGTGTTTTGTCTTTGGTTTCAGGCGCCCAAAGGATTGAAACGACTAAACCTATGACCAATATCGCCACCAAACATAATAAGGTGTTGGTTGTACCTATATTTAACAGTGCGACAGGCAATAAGAAAGTACTCATCGCTGATGCAATTCGACTAAATGCGATGGCTAAACCCACCCCCGTTGCGCGTATCTCAGTTGGAAAACTTTCAGCGGGAAAGACCCCTACTAAATTACTCACGGCTGATAGGGTCAATGTGAATATAGAAAATGCCAAGATTGAAATAGCCACCATCGAACTTGGAAACAACGCTAAAGCCAACAGACTGAGCGCCAATACTGCAAAAGAACTAATTAAAAATCCTCGACGTGTGGCTTTATGGGTTAAATAGATTCCCACCACAGCACCCACGATCAGAAAAACATTCAGCATCAGATCCGTTGTCGAATTTTGACTTAATCCCATGGCTTGGAGTATTTGCGGTAAGAATGTATAGATTGCAAAATACGGCATTACAATACAAGCAAAGAATACACAGTTGAAAATCGTTCTCTTAATATATTCTTTACCAAATAGTGTCAAAAACGATGCTTTTTTCTCTGTGCTCTGTACATCATCAATATAAACATTTTCTCCAAAATGTTTTTTCAAAATCTGATCTGCTTCAGCTTTACGTCCTTTAAGCATTAACCACCGTGCAGACTCTGGTGTACCGATACGAGCAATCATAATCATCGCTGCCGGTATAGCAGATGAAGCTAACATCCATTTCCAAGCAATATCTGCTGGCATAATCTTAGAAAGCCAATATCCTACAAATGTTGCTGCGACATATCCAACAGTCCAAACAACACTAAACGATGACAATAAAACACCACGATGTTTTTTAGGAGAATACTCTGATAAAAGAGCATGCCCCACGCTAAAATCACCTCCGAGCCCAATCCCAATAATAATACGTAAGATAAATAAGCTCAGTGCAGTTTCTACAAATAACTGTAAGGCACTTGCTACGGTAATTACGATAAAACTTATGGTAAAGACTAATTTTCTGCCAATAATATCGGCCAGCCAACCAAAAAACATACTTCCAAAGAACAAGCCCAATAATGCAGAGCTGCCAATCAGCCCTTGCCAAAATGGTGTTAAACCAAGTTGGGGTGCCAATAATGTGAGTGCAAATCCAATAATACCTATGGCATAACCATCGGTAAAATGTGCGCCTAAAGTGATTCCAGCAAACTTAATATGAAATTTATTTAAAGGCACATCATCTAAAACAATTCTTGGGGTATTACTCATCTACCTACTCCCTTCATACTGTATATTCTTATTATTTTTTCCATTAAAAAGGAGAGTTTAGGACTCTCCTCACTCATGCTATAGCAACTGATCTATCGTGATCGAGCTTCACGAGGAATTCGTTTCCCCGCTGTATAGTCATTAATCAAATCACAAGGCGTATAATTACGTTCCAGTTCAAAAATTTCATCGCTACTGAGCTGCATATTTAAAGCCTGCAATGCACTATCAAACTGTTCCTTAGTATCTGCACCGACCAACATTGAACTTACTTCGGGTTTGTTCAGCACCCAAGCTTGTGCAATTTGAGCTGAAGAACAATTTCTCAGCTGAGCAATACTCGATACCGAATGTGCGATCTCTAATGAAGTTTTGTCGCTGTACATTTCAGCTGTAAAAAAATCAGTCTTATTACGCGTAGATTGGAAATCATTGGCCAACAAGCCTCGTGCTAAAGGACTAAATACAGAGATCCCTAAGCCTTGATCCATACAAAATGGAATCATTTCTCGTTCTTCTTCACGATAAGCACAGTTGAGTTGAAGCTGCATGTTAATCGGTTTAACCAGATTATATCGCTCACAGACTTGCAATATTTTTGCAAGCTGCCAAGTGTACATGGTTGATACTCCGATATATCTTGCTTTTCCTGCTTTAACAATGTCATGCATCGCTAACATCGTTTCTTCAATTGGCGTATGAACATCATAAAAATGCAGCATATAAATATCGACATAATCCATATTCATACGGGTCAGCGAGGCATCGATTGATTTCATGATGTGCTTACGCGAATGACCGGTGTCATTAATATTGTCACTCATGGCATAGCCAACTTTAGTGGTAATCACTAAGTCATCACGCTTGCCAATACGATTAAGCACATTGCAGACCACACGCTCACCTTCACCTTGTGAATAGAAGTCTGCCAAATCAATAAAGTTCACCCCATGATCTAATGCATGCGCAATAATCGGCTCACTTTCTTTTTCATCAAAAATCCATGGTTTCCATTGCTTCGAACCCATATTCATCGTGCCGAGGCATAGACGAGAAACTTTAAGACCTGATTGGCCTAATTGAACATATTGCATGTATAAAATCCCTTTTAAATTTTAGTATTCGCCAAAGCTAACCCAAACGGATTTCACTTTTGTATAAGATGCCAACGAGTGGTTTGCCATTTCTTTGCCCCACCCACTTTGTTTAAATCCACCGAATGGACTGCTCAATCCATAACAACCGTAGCGGTTGATAAACAGCATGCCAGCATCAATTTTTTCTGCGACTTGATGGGCCAGTGATATATTTGAGGTATAAATTCCAGCAGCTAATCCATAGGCAGTGTCATTTGCGATATCAACTGCTTCTTCAACTGTAGAAAAGGCAATACAACAAAGAACAGGCCCAAAGATTTCTTCCTGAGCGATGCGAGCTTTAGGATCGACTTTAGAAAAAATTGTTGGTCGAATGAAAAAGCCTTGGGCATTATCCCCTTCAATATCACGATAACCACCAGCAACTAACTCAGCTTCTTGTTTACCAATTTCAATGTATTGCATGATTTTATTGAATTGAGCTTCGTTACACTGCGGACCTTGTTGAGCATTGAGATCGAAAGGTGAACCACACTGCACTGCATTGGCCTTTTCAACTAAACGCGCGACAACATAATCGTAAATAGAATCATGAATAATAAAACGAGTTGGTTCTGAACATTTCTCGCCCTTGCAAGAGAACATCACCTCAAAAGCTCGATCAATCGAGGCATCGAGGGCGGGTGTATCTTCAAAGAAGACACAGGGAGATTTCCCGCCCAACTCCAAAGTTGTCGTTTTTAAATTTGATTGCCCAGCATTGGCAATAATTTTACGACCTACATCTGTACTTCCAGTAAATGAAACTTTATGTACGTTTTCACTTAAAGTGAGTTGATTTGCATGTATACCATTGGTCAACAGTAGGTTAATTAAACCTTCAGGCAAATTTAAATGCTCATCAATTAACTCCATCAAAAATATCGCTGTTAAAGGCGTATATTCAGAAGGTTTTAAAATCACAGGATTTCCCATAGCCAATGCTGGAGCGATTTTGAGGCTAGCTTGATATAAAGGGAAGTTCCAAGGCGCAATTAATCCACAAACACCAATAGGTTCTCTAGTGGTAAAGTTTAAGAAACCATCTTCAACAGGACAGTTTTCGCCATAAAACTTATCAACCCATCCAGCATAATAATCAAAGATATCGGCACAAGTTGGGATATCACCATCATAGGATTCGCTATACAACTTGCCATTGGGTAATGATTCTAAAACTGCGAGTTTCTCTTGATTATCGCGAATTAACTGAGCAATCGCTTTGAGAATATTTGCTCTTTCAGTGCGGGAGGTTTTGGCCCAGAGCTTAGTTTCGTGAAGATGATTTGCATGGATTGCCATCTGTTCAATCTGAGCGGCACTTGCCATTTCAAACTGGCAAAGAACCTGATTATTTGCAGGGTTATTCACCTTCCAAGAATCACCGCTATCGCCTTGCACCCAACTTCCGTTCATATATTGCAGCTTTGGCATTGCCAACCAATCCGTTGCCCACTGCAAAGTTTTTTCTAAATTATGTGCCATGACGGCGACTCCCTAGACGCATTTTCCAATAAATATCTGAGTTCAGATTAATTCTTAGGATTATTTTTGCAAACGACAAAAACTCCATGTCACTAAACATTAATTCCCTTGTGAGCTTCGAATAAACGCTCTAATCTGATCTAAATTTCCATTATATTTTTTATAGATATTTGAGGCTTCGGCATAACCGAGCTGTTTAGAAAGTTGAACCATCGTGGGGATTATGGACTCAAGATTTTTAAGATTTTGTGCTGTATTTGGTTGCAAACCAATAATGCAATGTTCTGAGAATGTTTGTATTGCATCCATGATTAAATGCATAGCATCGAATAACTGAGTGGCAACGAATGTTTGCCAAGGTGAATAATCTAACTCATCGTGCATTTGGGTGATTTGAATACTGTGACAAAGTCCAATGACGTGAAAAGCTGTTTGAATGACGTATTCTGGTATATTGGGATTTATTTTACCTGGCATTGCCGATGATCCCTGCTGAACAGCAGGAAGTATTAATTCTTTAAAACCAGTTTCAGGACCTGATGACATGAGTCGTAAGTCTTTCGCGATTTTAATTAAGGTCGATGAAAACTGACTTAAACCACTTGCAAACCTAATCAAAACATCATTATTTTGTGATGCTTCAAATAAATTATCTACTCTAAATAATTGCGTATTTTGAGTAACACCCGATAACTGGTACAAAATATTTTCATAAAATTCAGCAGAACAATCCCCTGGTCTACCGATAATATTTCCACCTAGATTAATACCATGTAATTCATTTACATTATGCTGTAGCTCTTTTAAATGACGAGAAATAGAATATAAATAGCCTTCAAACATCTGACCAAAACTAATCTCAACAGCATCTTGCAAGCATGTTCTAGATATTTTCTTTTCAGTACCGTATTGCAAAATAAAACCATTAATCGATTGTTCTAAATGATGAATAGATTGCTTTAATTTTTCCCACATTTTAATCACAGTGATATGAATCGATGTTTTGATGACATCACTTGTAGAATTATTAAGATTGATATGATTATTTGGATGAATCGGAGAGTACGTTCCATAAGGGCGATCAAAATATAATTGATTGGCGAGGTTCGCAATTACCTCATTGAGATTCATATTGATTCCCACACCGCCACCACCATGGTAAGCATGAATACGGAAATAATGCTGTGCAGAAGTAGTAAGTTCATCGAGCAAGTTGTCGATCACTGCAGTGATTGCTTCTGCATTAGATGGACTTAATTCATTGTTTTTAAAGTTTGTTAAGGCACATGCTTTTTTTAACTGCAACAAGGACTGTAAAAATAAAGGGTAATCTCCTAATGTCTTAACATGTGCTGTCGGATAAGTATTTAAAGTTCGCTGTGTTTGACTTCCATATGCAGCTTCAGTTTCTATTTCAACATAACCCAGTAAATCCTGTTCTTTTCTCATTTTCCAACTCAATAACATAAACTTAAACTGATATATGCTATAGCGGTGGTATTTGAGCAAATGATTTTAATTCTGATGTCATGGACAAAGTTTCAGCATAGCCAACTCATGAACATCACATACTATTTGTATCTCTAACAGCATACTTGTGTGGTAATCTGCGCAAATAACATTACTCTTTGGGATATCTAAATAAAATTATTCTATAAGGTGGTTAAAATTTGGATGTGATTACCCTAAGGAGGGGATATGAGTTTTCCATCACTGAATTCGCTACGTGCATTCTATATTGTAGGAAAGCACCTAAGTTTTAATAAAGCAGCACAACATCTTAATGTGACCAGCAGTGCAATAAGCAAACAAGTAAAAAGATTAGAAGATATACTCGGTGCCCCTTTATTACTCAGAGACCAACAAAGTATTCAGTTAACTCCCAAGGGTGTTCTGCTTTATCATCAATTAGATGAGTCTTTTAAGATTATTGAAAATGCAGTTGAGAGTTTTAACCACTCTAATATCAACACCAAACTCAATATACTTTGTGCACCCACCTATGCGAATCGTTGGCTGATCCCTCAATTACTTTCTTTTCAGCAAAAAAACCCAAGGTTACATTTAACGATACATTCACATGCTGAACCTGAATTTATTTATGATGCTGAAATTAGGTTTGGAATCAAAGAAAAATCACGCTTTGAAAGCCAACTTCTGACCAAAGAAAGTTTTATTGCCGTGTGTGCGCCTGAATTGCTACAGCGAGCAAAAAATCTTGCAGATGAAACCAAAAATTTTCTTCATATTGCTTACCAAGGGGGCCGTTTATCCATTTGGGAAAAATGGTTAGAAGGTAGTCATATTCAAATCGATCTCAAACACATTAAGCAATCAGGCATTGAGCTTTATACATTAGATCAGGTAATTACTGCCGCAAAAGCAGGAATGGGATTTGCAGTAGTCGATCAAAGAATGATTTTAAAAGAACTTAAAAATGGTTCATTACTGCAATTTCACCCTCACCAAGTCGAAAGTGATTACGGCTACTGGCTCGACATACACCCTGAAAAAGTAGGTTTATCGAAATTAATCGACTTAACAAAATGGTTGCAAGAGATCCATGTTGCTAAACCAAGTGAATAAGACCGTCATCTATATGAGTATGATTCATCTTTTTTATATTCGTCAGCTGCTTATTGTTAATTTTTAACTTGAAGAGATCATACACAATCGTCAAACGATCAAAACCTGTCGATTGTGCATGATGTCATTTAATCGCGTTTTTAAATCACAACCCTATGACTTTTCACTTCGATCACACTCAACTTAAAAGTTATAGATAAATGCTAGATTCAGCATTTTATTCCACCGATTGTCATCACCTGCCGCAAGTGAACTCGATGTACCTCCTATAAATGGGTCATTTTTACTGAGGATATATTCAGTATACATAGAGAGGTTTTTATAATCCCAAGCCACACCTGCAATATGACGTTCAGAGTCTTGCTGAGTGTTTTTATTTTTATCATATTTACTGTAAACCAAATAAGGTGAAATATTTAAACCCTCTTTAACCTGCTTAAACGTATAACGTGCATCTGCTGTATAAAAATTACCTTTGTTGGCTAACTCGTACTCTGTATCAAATGCGCCGATGGTCGAATGATCAGGATGATCTGGATCTTTATTATCAATCGATAAATTACCTCCAGTGAGCATGAGGCTTGCATTTTTATATTGCATCTGACTAAACAGTGCCCATGCTTTGCGTGAACCTTGCTGATGACTGGTTTTATTATCAATCTCTGAATACCAGTAGCTTCCACCTAAAGATGCTTTAAAGTCATCGAATGTTAAAAAATTAAGATCTTGATGAACACGTATGAACCACATATTTTTTTCATCTAAATCTGTTTTCGTAGCATCGGAACTGCTTATAAAGTTTGCAGTATATCGTGCAGCATCTGAACTTTTACCTTTATAGTGACCACCATCTTGAGCAAAATATGCTAAATCAACCTTTGTTGCTTCAGCAAATTCAACGTGATAGTTAATCCCTAAATTTAAAGCATCCTGTAAACCGATGGTGTTATTAATACTGGCATAAAAACTACTGTCCCAAAATCGTCCCGGACCAAATGGAATCGGCTGTAATCCCACTGTAAGCTGATCTGTACTGTTTAGTTTATAGCCTGCATAGCCATACACTAAGGTAGAGAAATCACACAAAGTATCATACTGATAACAACGATATTCAGCTTTAGCAAACCATTCTGGAGATTCATAGCCTATACGAAAAATACCTGCATCAAATTTTAGCTTTCGATTATTAGAGACTGATTCTCCAAAGTGTTTATCCTGATAATTACCGCGTAAAGTTCCCGAAAATGTTACAGCGCCTGCAGTACTTTGTGCATCGCCAATTTGAATCTCTGCAAATGTAGAATAGGACAAACTACTAATTACAAACCCCAAACACAATTTAAAACATCTAGTTTTCATTTTATATCCCTATCGAAATAGCTTAAAGCAAATCACCTTAAGGTGAGTAATGGCCAGATCTTCCTTATTTGCCTTTGCTATAGACTTTAATTACATGATGCTCTTTCAATTTATTTTTTATTTAAAATAAATTCTCTGAGAACACGTATCGAAAAGCAGAGTCTCATAAATATTTATTTGTTAGAAGGGAAATAAAATACCAACTCACAGACTTTTTTTCTTCTCTATTAAAGATCTTTATCCTTTGATTCTAATAAGTTGATTAGAACTTAAATATTAAAACAACAGTGAATATGCACTAGTGTATGAAAACATACAGCACGCACTCAAACAAAAATAATAATTTTGTTAATTTTCAGTTAGTTAAATATGGCACAAATTCTGCTATCCAATAACCTCTTTATATTATTACGGGCTATATTCATGTTTGCTAGAACTAAAGCAAAACAACTCATATTTAAATCAGGGGCTGCTTTTTTATTATCTTTATACAGTATTTATACGCATGCTGAACTTACAGGTAATGTGGGTGTCGTAAGTGATTATTATGCGCGTGGTCTCGATCAGACTGGTGGCGTAAGTGTTCAAGGAAGTATTGATTATCGACATAGCTCTGGGTTTTATCTGGGAAGTTTTGCTTCTAATGTCAAATGGTATGATAAAACTGGTGATGGTCAATTTGACAGTGATGTGGAATGGGATTTCTATAGTGGCTATGCAAATAAACTCAGTGAAAATCTAGGCTATGATGTTGGGGTGTATTTTTTAAATTATCCAAATCAAACTAAATTTAATACCGTAGAGTTTTATGCATCAAGCCAATATAAAATCGATAGCAAACTGCCTACAAATCTAAGTGCCAAAATCAACTACACAAATGATCGTAATGCCTATCTTCCAGATCCTAAAAATCAGGATGAATCGGCATGGTATATCACCACTCAGGCAGATATTCAGTTAAAACCTGATCTAATACTCACACCACAAATCGGTTTCGCTTTTGGTGATACTTTTGATCAACAACGTGTTGGTGGCATGAAAGAGTTTGTCAATTATTCACTTGCATTGACCAAGTCCTTTGACCACGGTTTCTCAGCTAAATTTTCTTATGTGGGTACAAATTTGGATGGTCATGATCAGAAAGTCATCTTAGGTTTAAATAAATCGTTCTCCTTTTAATGATCATAGCCCAAAAGTAGCTCACTCCCTGTGAGCTACTCGGTTTTTTAATTTTTATAACCATGCATGACGTTCAGGTTGAGCATCATTTAAATAATAATTACCCACTATATAATATTTCCAGCGTACAGGATCGTGTAGGGTATGCGTACGTGCATTTCGCCAATGACGATCCAGATTATGCTCTGCGAGTGTCGAGCGAGTTCCAGCTAGTTCAAATAATTTATTGCTGGCCAATATCGCGATTTCAGTGGTCAAAATTTTAGCTTGTGCAACTAAAATAGATGCCTTAGCCGAATTTTCTTCGGATTGTTCTTTAATCGCGATATCAACCTGATCCGCTGCCAAATCTAATACAGCCTCAGCCGCTTGCAAACGTGTTTTTAAATCACCTATCGCTGCGATGGTGAAGTGGTCTTCTGTTGCTTTATCTTGTTTAGCATCAATCCAAGGACGCGTATATTGCTGCACATAACGAATGGTTTCTTCGATTGCACCACGTGCCAGACCAGCATCAATAGCTGCTTGTAAAATTTGTGAAATAGCCCCTGTTGGCGTTGGGTTTTCAAAAGATTTAACAGGAACAACGTACTGCGCAGGAATACGTAGATTTTCAATCGTAATCGTACCACTCGCTGTGGTTTTTTGCCCAAAACTAGACCAGTCATTAATCACGGTTAGACCTTGTGTTTCACGAGGTGTAATCGCTAAATACGCATTCCCCTCATCATCAACCGTTACAATCGGCACCCAGTGTGCAAGCAATGCTCCGGTAGAAAAGAACTTTTTCCCATTCACGATATAATCATCGCCATCTTTTTTGATTTTTGTTTGAAAGTCAGCAACATTCTTATTGCCAATTTCTGAGAACGCATTGCCAAAACGAATGCCCTTAAGTGCCAAATCATAAAAGAATTTTTTCTGTAACTCCGATGCATCAAAGATTAGGGTATCTAAAATAGCAACATGATTTTGTGGAATCTGTCCTAACGATCCATCTACAGAGGAGATGATTTTAAAAACTTCAACTACCGTCCGATATGAAGCTTCAATACCGTTATATGCTTTAGGTACTCGAATTGCCCATAAACCACTTTGAGAATATTCATTTAACTCACTCACAGGCAGTAGACGTTTTTGATCTCTCTCTGAAGCGCCTGCTTTAAATTTTTCTGCTAACTGCTTTGCAATCTCTATGGCTTCCTGTTCACTTTGAATTTTATATGCTGCATCAGTTGGCGGTTGCTGTATGAATGGATCAAGATTTAAATTACTCATGGAAATTTCCTCCGATATTTTATAAAAGGTATGGCTTTTGGATTTAATGAATAGTTAAATCCATCAACTGAATAGACTTAGTCAGATGGATTGCATAAGCCATGCCAATTTCAACCATTTGATTTAATTATATTTATTATTAAACAATATACTTATAATGCTTTTTTTCTGATAAAAATGGTGATTTGGTGTTGGTGGGCAAACATCCCGAGAAAAACTTTAATATTTCTAATTATTTAAAATAATACAGTTCCTTTAAAAACATAACTGCAATGCAAAGTGTTGATATGACAACACCTGATAAACATCAAAAAGCCATATTAAAACATTACACCTCATGCTTTAAAAACTTAAGTCACTGAATTTTAACATTTATTTTTATGGCATGAATTATGCTCTAAGTATTCTATCTTTCGAAATTCAGAATGCTGAAAAGAATAGCCGATACCCATGTTGAAAATTGAACACCTTTATAAAAGCTATGCACATACAACCGCAGAATCTATCCCGATCCTTAAGGATATCAACCTTTGTGTGCCTAAAAAATCTATAGCTGCTGTACTGGGTCCAAGTGGTTCGGGTAAATCCACTTTATCCAAATGCGTCAATTTATTAGAGCGTCCAAGCTCAGGCAATATTAAAATAGATGACCTCGATTTAACGCATTTATCAGAACAGGATTTAAGAGTTCATCGCCGAAATATCGGTACAATTTTTCAGTCCTCCTCGTTGTTAAGCCTTAGAACTGTTGCTGAAAATGTCGCATTACCGTTACGTTATCTTGGCGTAACTGATCAAAATATTAAGACCCGTGTTAGTGAGTTACTTGATAATGTTGGCTTACTCGATCGTGCAAACCATTATCCTGACCAGCTTTCAGGTGGACAGAAACAACGGGTAGGTATTGCTCGGGCACTGGCATTGAAGCCTAAAATATTACTTGCAGATGAAGCAACATCTGGTCTTGATCCCGAATCAACAACCGCAATTTTAAATCTTATTCATCGTTTAAAAAACGAACTTGAACTCTCTGTCGTACTGATTACCCATGAAATGGATGTGGTTCGTCAAATTGCTGATCAGGTTTATGTATTAAATACAGGTGAAATTGTTGAGCAAGGCTCTCTACACGATTTAATCCTTAACCCGCAGTCGATTATTGGCAAACAATTATTGCCTCTCAATCGACCTCAAAATATTCCTACAGGATTATCTTTACTTGAGGTTCGATATCAACATCATCCTGATCAACATAACTACTGGATGAGCAATTTATCTGAACATTTGCAACATGGAGTTCAGCTCATTTCTGCAAATATTGAAGAAATTTCTGGATTAACAATCGCTCGGGCCTTAATCGGCATCCCCGCCATTAAAACAAATAATGCTATAAATTTTCTGAATAATAACAAAATCTTATCCATGCAAGAACCTCATATTCCCTGTTAATCAACAGCGCGCATTATCGATATCCAAAGTTTTTAAAACGGGATTTATCCATCACCCAATCTAATATGCAATGTGAATTCCATGAGTGAAAATCGTTTACCAGAAATTAAGTTTGATCAAAACACACCTTGGTCTGATGTCCCTGAAATGCCATTGCCTGCATATATGGAAACATGGGCAATGGTCGGTATTGTCATGTTTTTTGTATTAATTATCGGTGGCATCCTTGGGGTTTTACTCTTTAATACTTCAGAAAAAGGTTTATTTCCCAATAGACCCTTACAACACGGTTTAAACACCGTAGTGAATATTGGGCGCTCATTACCCTTTTTGGTTTTAATGGCCGCGATTATTCCTTTTACCAAATGGCTCATGGGCACAACGATTGGTATTGCAGCGGCAATTGTTCCGATGACCATAGCAGGAATCCCCTTTTTTGCTCGCTTAGTTGAAAATTCGATTCGTGAGCTTCCTGAAGACGTTATTGCCGTGGGCCGTGTTTCAGGGGGATCAAATCTGCAAATTATTCAAAGCATACAACTCTCAGAAGCCCTTCCTAGCCTGATTTCTGCGGCAACACTGAACACGATTGCCATGATCGAATACTCAGCCATCGCAGGAACAATCGGTGCAGGTGGGATTGGTTATTTAGCTGTCGTTTACGGCTATCAACGATTTGATCATCACATCATGATCGCCACCATTATTACCTTAATTATCACCATTCAAGTTGTTCAATTTATTGGAAATAAATTTAGTTTATGGGTCAGTAGACCGTAATCATAAACAACAAGAGAGTTATATATGAGTTATTCATCTCCCGATTTTGAAATCAAAAAATCACGTCAAGGCCCACTGTTGATTGGTGGGTTAGTGGTCATTGCCATTGTTGTTATTGCACTGTTTATCTTTAAAAAAGATGAAAAGGTTGTCACATCCAATGATGTACTGAAAGTTCACTTTGAACCAGCCATGGCAGGTGAAGAACGGATCATCAATTTTGTCAAAGAGCATATTGCACCAGATTACGGTTTAAAAATTGAAGCCGTGGGTTTACAAGATCCTGTTCAGGCGGATCGAGCCGTACAAGATGGTCAATATGCGGCAACGATTTATCAGCATCAGTGGTGGTTAAAGCAAGTTGTGGATGCCAATGATTTTCAACTTACTCCCACGGTTGAAGTATTCCAATGGGCTTTTGGTATTTACTCAGATCGTTATCAGAAGTTTGAAGACCTCCCTCAAGGGGCCACCATTATTATCCCCAATGATGGAGCAAATCAGGGACAAGCACTCTGGCTCTTACAACGCCTAGGGGTGATTGGCTTAAATCCCGATATTGAACCGCGTGTTGCCAAACTTCGCGATATTACGGACAACCCGAAGCAGTTTAAATTCAAAGAACTTGATTTACTTTCATTACCAAGAGTGCTGGATTCTGTCGATGCTGCAATTGGTTACGTCTCTCAATTTGATGCAGGAAAAATATCACGCAGCAAAGGCATTCTATTTCCACCCGCACCTAAAACCTTTGCCTCACGCTTGGTGGTTTCAACCCAGAAATTGAATGACCCACAAATCATCAAACTACAACAAGCTTTTGCCGATCCACGTCTAAACGAGTACCTACGTACTACAAATGATCCGCAAGTAAAAGATGTTTTAACACCAGTTTCAGCTGAATAATTTTTTGAAATAGGAAATAACCATGACCAAGCAAATTCGCTTTAATGCTTTTGAAATGAACTGTGTTGCACACCAATCACCTGGCTTATGGCGTCACCCACGGGATCGTTCATGGCAATATAAAGATATCGAATACTGGACAGATTTAGCACAAATTCTTGAGAAAGGTATTTTTGATGGTATCTTCATCGCCGATGTTCTCGGTACTTATGATGTGTTCCATCAAAATAATACGCATGCCTTACAAGGTGCGGTACAAGTTCCTGTAAATGACCCACTCCAACTCGCGCCCGCAATGGCAGCCGTTACCAAACACCTAGGTTTTGGTATCACAACCTCTATTTCTTTTGAGCATCCTTATCCTTTTGCACGGCGTATCTCTACCCTCGATCATTTAACCAAGGGCCGTGCAGGCTGGAATATTGTGACGTCATACTTATCAAGTGGTGCTAAAAATCTTGGGCAGACCGATCAGCTCTTACATGATGACCGTTATGAAGTTGCAGATGAATATCTGCAAGTCCTTTATAAGCTTTGGCAAGGAAGCTGGGCAGATGATGCTGTTGTCCGTGATCGTCAATCCGGCATATTTACTCACCCTGAAAAAGTCCATCCAATTGAACATGATGGCAAGTACTTCCAAGTGCCTGGGATTCATGTGTGT
Organism: Acinetobacter rudis; assembly: GCF_000829675.1. Taxonomy (GTDB): domain Bacteria; phylum Pseudomonadota; class Gammaproteobacteria; order Pseudomonadales; family Moraxellaceae; genus Acinetobacter; species Acinetobacter rudis. Next base: position 92,029 of record NZ_BBRX01000020.1, on the reverse strand, counting down.
GAACCATCACCACAGCGCACACCTGTACTTTACCAAGCAGGTGCATCTACTCGCGGCAAACAATTTGCCGCGAAGCATGCTGAATGTATCTTTATTTCTGTCCCATCCAAAGCTTTATTAAAACGTTTTGTCGATGATATCCGTCAACGGCTCATTTCTGAGGGTCGAGATCCAAATAGCGTTTATATCTATACGCTGGTCACCATCGTTACAGGTGCAACTGATCTTGAAGCACAGCGTAAGTTTCAAGAATATCGTCAATATGCCAGTCATGATGGTGCATTAACACTTGTGTCAGGTTGGAGTGGTGTTGACTTTGCACAGTTTGGTAAAGACGATCGGATTCAATATATTAAAACCAATGCGATTCAGTCCTTGCTTGAGTCCTACAGTAGTGCTGACCCAACCCGCTCATGGACTGTAGATGAAGTTGCAGAATGGACCAGTATTGGTGGTAATGGCCCTGTCTTTGTTGGCTCAGCTCAAACTATTGCCAATATTTTGCAGGAGTGGACAGAAGAAACTGGTGTAGACGGTTTTAATCTTGCATATGCAGTAGCACATGAAACTTTTAGTGATGTTGTAGAATACGTCGTTCCCGAACTACAAAAGCGTGGAATCTATCCTAAAGAATATGTAGAAGGTACTTTACGTCATAAGCTGTTCGGACAGGGTGATTATGTCCCAGCATCGCATAATGCAGCCAGCTATCATCGTAAATAAAAATTCACTTACTCCCCCTTTACCAACATAGGGATCTACACATCTTTGTGTAGATCCCTATGGCTTTTAAGTCAGAGAGGATTCAACAATGCAACACTTGTCATTAAGCACGTACATTGGGTTCAAGAAAACCATGCTTGATTAAGCGTGCTCGAATGATATTACGGCTGACACCCAATAGCTTTGCTGTATGTAGCTGGTTTTTATGGCAATATTCATAAGCAGCTTCAGTGATTTCAGCTTCTAAACGTTCATCTAAATCATCAACGCCCTGCTCAAACCAACGCAGTAAAATCTGCTTCAAAGAGTGCCCGTTATCTCCTTGATAAATAGATAAGTCATAATCATTGGACAACAATTTATGTTTAAAGCCCGAAAGCTGAAAATCATAACTTTGAATCACCCCAGTTTTACAGATCAACAATGCATGATGTATGGCATTTTCCAACTCACGAATATTGCCAGGCCAATGATAATCGATTAATAACTGCTGAGCCTCAGCAGATAATCGGGGTGATGGGCGTTTTAAACTTTGCGAGTAATCATCAATAAAATGCTGTGCCAACGGTAAAATATCATCTGTACGTAAACGCAGAGGCAATATACTCAGTGAAGCCACCTTCAAGCGAAAATATAAATCTTCTCGAAAATTGCCTGCGTACACAGCTTCTTCCAAACGAATATTTGTTGCAGCAATAACACGTACATCTATTTTTTTAGTTTGTCTTGAGCCAACTCGAACCACTTCATTTTCTTGTAAAATTCGCAGTAACTTGACCTGAATATTTGGTGAAAGATCACCAATTTCATCGAGAAAAATAGTGCCTCCCTCTGCGGCCTCGAACCAACCGATTTGATTGTTAATTGCGCCAGTAAAAGCGCCTTTTTCATGACCAAATAACTCTGTTTCTGCCAAAGTATCAGATAAAGCACCACAGTTTACCGCGATAAAGGGTTTCTTACTGCGGTGGCTATGTTGATGTATTTGACGTGCAACCAACTCCTTTCCTGTCCCTGTTTCACCAATAATAAGGACACTTGCCTCGCTTGGAGCGATTTGTGCAATATAGGACATGAGACGCTTGGAATTCTGATCTTCGAATACATAAGCACTGGCTTTTACCGTGCGGGCCAATTGACGTGATTCGGGATGTTTAACGATATCCATGACGGTCTCCAATGTCTTACAGGATTGGATAAATGTAATTTGAAGTCTAAAACTTACATTTAATCTCTACAGAAAAATTAAAATTCAGGATGCTTTAGACTGATTTAAGCGAACTAAAAATCAAAAAACATGATGAACAACAAGCTAAATCTAAGTTTTTACGGTAAAAAAAACCAATAACATAAACTGCTATTGTTATTCGCTTTGAGTATTAATTTGCTCAAATCTGTCAAAATTAGCTTTTTATATAACGCCTTGCCAACAAGTGTTGAATCAGCAACAGCAGATCAACATTTCATTGGTTGACACTAAAAATACCAGCAGAGCAAAAAACATATCTTATTGATAATAAACAAAATAATAGTTGGCATATCACTTGCAATATATTCGGCATTAATTTTGAAAGACTAATTTTTATGAATATTTTTTGGTTTCTACCGACCCACGGCGATGGTCACTTTTTAGGAACGAGCGAGAATGCTCGTCCAGTATCATTACAATATCTACGTCAAATTGCACAAGCTGCGGATTATCTTGGCTACTACGGTGTACTTATTCCTACGGGTCGCTCTTGTGAAGACTCATGGGTCGTTGCTTCTGCCTTAGCCCCTTTAACTGAAAAATTACGTTTTCTGGTGGCAATTCGCCCAGGGATCATTTCGCCTACCGTTTCAGCACGTCAAGCAGCAACATTGGATCGTTTATCCAATGGCCGTTTATTAATTAACGTGGTTTCAGGGGGTGATCCCGATGAAAACTATGGTGATGGTTTATTTCTAGATCATACCGAACGTTATGAAGCAGCTGATGAGTTCTTACAGATTTGGCGTGGCGTACTACAGGGAGAAACGGTTAATTTTGAAGGCAAACATTTAAATGTAAAAAATGCCAAAGCCTTATATCCACCTGTACAAAAACCTTATCCCCCGCTGTATTTTGGCGGATCTTCTACTGTCGCCCAAGACTTGGCTGCCAAACAAGTTGATGTCTATTTAACATGGGGTGAGCCACCGGCTGCTGTGGCAGAAAAAATAGCGCAAATTAGAGCGAAAGCAGCACAACAAGGCCGCGAAGTTAAATTTGGTATTCGCTTACATGTCATCGTACGTCGTACCAATGAAGAAGCATGGACTGCTGCGAACCAACTGATTGAACATATCTCAGATGAAACGATTGCCAAGGCGCAACAATCATTTGCACGTTTTGACTCTGTTGGCCAAAAGAGAATGGCTGCATTGCATGGTGGTAAACGAGACCATTTAGAGGTTTCTCCAAACTTGTGGGCTGGAGTAGGTTTAGTCCGTGGTGGTGCAGGTACCGCATTGGTTGGAGATCCTGAAACAGTCGTTGCACGCATCAAGGAATATGCAGATTTAGGGATTGAGAGTTTTATCTTCTCAGGTTATCCACATTTAGAAGAAGCCTATCGCTTTGCTGAATTGGTGTTCCCATTACTGCCTGAACCTTATGCAAGTTATGCACAATTTGGTCAAACCAACTTAACAGGGCCTTTTGGTGAAATGATTGCAAATGATGTTGTTCCACAAAAACTTGCTGGTCAATCTTAATCATCCTAAAACAAAGCTTGCGGTAAGCATGCCGCAAGCAAATGTTTTTCTTTTATCCACTGAGCTCGTTTGAGATACATAGTTTAAAGCGCATCCAAAGCTCATGAGTAGATTTTAAAAATTGAAAATTATAGGACAACATTGTTATGAATGTTTTAAAACAAAGTCATCACATTCGTAGCCTTTCCGATGCGACTACAGTTGCACAGTTGCTCTCACAACAATTTGCCCTGACCGCAATTGAACGTGATCGTGCAGGTGGTACGCCCAAGTATGAACGAGACCTGATTCGTCAAAGTGGCCTATTGTCTCTATCTATCCCAGCTGAATTGGGTGGTTTTTCTGGCCGTTGGCAAGATGTGCTCGATGTCGTCAGAATTTTTGCTCAGGCAGACAGTTCACTTGCTCATGTATTTGCATTTCATCACTTACATCTCGCCACCATTCGCCTTTTTGGCAGCCCGACACAGTGGCACAACTGGTTTAAACTCACTGCAGAAAAATCGTGGTTTTGGGGCAATGCATTGAACCCTCTAGACAAAAGAACCACGGTCAAATACCAAGACCAAGGTTGGTATGAGTTTTCAGGTAAGAAAAGTTTTTGTTCAGGTGCTATTGATTCAGAAATGCTTATCGCATCTGCGGTCGATGAACCCAGTGGGAAGTTACTGATCGCTGCGATACCCACCGCACGATCAGGCATTACGCTCTATCATGACTGGGACAATATTGGACAGCGTCAGACAGATAGTGGCAGCGCGATATTTGAGCGCGTGCGTGTTGAAGAAAAGGATATGCTGCTCAACCCCGGCCCACTGAGTACACCTTTTGCATCACTTCGTCCTCTGATTGCACAGCTTATTTTTATCAATATGTTCTTAGGTATCGCAGAAGGTGCATTTGCAGAAGCAAAACACTATACCCAAAATGAAACTCGGGCTTGGTTTCTATCGGATGTCGAACATGCCAATGAAGATCCCTATACTTTACGTCATTATGGCGAATTTTGGTTACAGCTCGAATCACTGCGATTACTCAATCAACATGCCATTGCGAAATTACAAGCCGCATGGGATATTGGCGAAAGCCTGACAGCAGATCAACGTGGTGAAGTTTCTCTCGCAGTAGCAACAGCAAAAGTGGCAGCAACCCGTACCAGTCTCGATATTACCAGCCGCATTTTTGAAGTCACCGGTGCGCGTGCAACTCATGCTGCTTTACGTTTAGACCGTTTTTGGCGTAATGTTCGAACACAAACTTTACATGATCCAGTGGAATATAAACTTAAAGACTTAGGAGATTGGGCATTAAATGATCGCTATCCCAAGGCATCTTTTTATTCCTAATTCGTCTTGAGGATAGTCATGAATCCTCAAATATTTACCCTCGTTAAACTCAAGATAAATCACCTATTTTGCAAATTAACCAGCTATATTCAGCGTATATCACATCATTTTTTGCGATGGATGATCTCTAGGTGAAGGACCAAATTTAATGCGACACGATATTATTACTCTGCCTGAAATCACCCAACGTAGTCACTCTCATAAAGCGACTGCACAAGTATTTCATGATCCAGAATCTCAAAGGCTACTTGAATATATTCAACAAATCGCACCAAGTGAAGCCAGTGTTTTGATTCATGGTGAAACTGGTACGGGAAAGGAATTAATCGCACGACAAATACATGAGCATAGCCATCGTCGTGACAAACCATTTATTGCCGTAAACTGTGGTGCTTTTTCAGAGACACTTGTTGAAAGTGAGCTTTTTGGTCATGAAAAAGGCGCTTTTACTGGTGCACTTTCAAGCAGTGTAGGGTGGTTTGAAGCTGCAAATGGTGGGACTTTATTACTCGATGAAATTGGTGATTTATCTAAACGAATTCAAGTCAAACTATTACGCGTATTACAAGAGCGTGAAATTGTACGTTTAGGTTCACGTAAAAGTATTTCTGTTGATGTTCGTGTTCTAGCTGCAACTAATGTCAATCTCGAACAGGCCATTTTAGCGGATCAATTTCGTGAAGATTTATATTACCGCTTAAACGTGGTGACATTAAATATTAAGCCACTACGTGAACGTCAAGGCGATATTATACCTTTGGCTCAACACTTCATTGATAAATACCACCAGCAACTGGGCTATGACAAAGCAAAGTTCTCAGCTGCCGCTGAAAAGAAACTGATTGAGTACTGGTGGCCGGGTAATATCCGTGAACTGGAAAATATGATTCACCATGCCCTACTCATTTGCCAAAACAATGTGATAGAGCCTGAAGATTTATCTTTATTAAAATCGCCGACTCAGAGCCAACAGATTGAAAAAATAGCAGCAGAGCCAGTGATTGATCCAAAACTCAAAGAAGTATTTCATGCTTTGTTTCAACAAAATGAGGGTGCGGTTCATGCAAAATTTGAAGAGCAGCTTTTACGTATCGCCTATAATTATTGCCATCAAAATCAAGTGAAAACAGCACGGCTTCTCGGTTTAAGTCGCAATATTGTTCGTGCAAGATTAATAGAGTTGGGTGAACTGGTAGTCAGTAAACGCGGCGAGTAATGTACTTTTTAAGAGTTAAAATAAAATGCCTATTCAACGAATAGGCATTTTCAAGCAGCGTTCTAAAAATTCAGTTTTAATTCATCCTTTCTCTTTCACACCAGCACCGATTTGCCAAACAAAAATCGGTTCTTTTGCATTTACTTCCCAATCACCAATGATTTTTTCTTTATAAATTATTGGGTTATGCGATGAAATGACCCGTGCATTTCGCCAGAAACGATCAAGTGATTTTTTGCTGCTCGCAGCAGAAGCACCCAGTGTATCAAAGAGTTTGCTGGTCAACTCAAGGACTAAGTCAGATATAACCACTTGGCCTTGTGCTGACTCAATTTCTGCCACAATATTGGCTTGTTTTTCCCGTTCTTCATCTTGAGCAAAATGTGCCTGATACGCTTGCTGTGAAGCTCGAGCAGCCTGAAGTGTAATTGCTTCTGCAGCATAGGCCTGTGCTGATGCTTTCCCAATCACTTGTAAGACTTGTACATCCTGATCGGTTCGCTCTCCATTACCATGACTAAATACACGAGTACGTTGACGTACTTGTTGTTTAAACTCATCAACGGCTGCATAAGCAATGCCAGACAACGCAGCTAAATGAAATAACTGATAAAAAGCAGTTTGGTATTTGAAACGACTATCGAATGGAATTAACTCATCGACTTCGGCATTGACTAATGTGGTTGTACCACTGCCGGTCATACGCTGTCCAAAACCATCCCAGTCATCATCAATTTTAACACCGTCCTGTGCAGTACGCGTGGCAGCAATAACAGACTCACCTGTTTTTGTAACTTGTGCATAAAGATCTAACCATTCGGCAAAAATACTTCCTGTCGTATAGTATTTTTTGCCATCTACTCGCCACTGACCTTCTCGCCCTGTGACCTGAGTGATGACCTCACCGATTTTCACCGCACCAATTTCAGTCCAAGCATTTCCAACGATTTCTCCAGCAACAAAACGTTTAAACCAGTGACTTTGATCACTATCACGATGTGCATTCAAACGATCTTCAACAAATGCAAAATGCCCGCGCAATGCTTGTGTCAAATTTGAGTCTGCTTTGGATAACTCAATAAGTAATTGAAAAAGTTGTGTTAAAGATGCTCCATCCCCACCCTGCTCAACAGGGACACGTACTGCGGTAAAACCGACTTGTTTTAACCATTGAATCTGTTCAAATGGCAAAATACGTTGTTGTTCACGCTGCAGTGTACCTGCTGCTATTTTTTCAAAGACTGGACGATATTTGTTGATCAGGACCTTATCGTCTGCACTCTGCGTTGCAGTTGAAATATCATGTAAACTACCCATTTTTCATTTCCTTTTTACCATCATGTAGGCTAAAAATCGCCTTAATCGAGATGATGATGTGATTGCGATGCTGATCAGCCTGCCCGAAGTTCTATTGTTTTTTGCGTTTCTAACTCACGCACCAATGGCACTACTTTTTCACCGAAATATTCAACCTCTTCAATGAAGTGTAGGAAACCCGCCAATATCAGATCGACACCGACCTGTTTCAATGCCACGATGCGTTCTGCAACTTGTTGTGGAGTACCAATTAAATTCGTTTTAAAGCCATCGTTGTATTGCACTAAATCTTCAAATGTTGATTTTGCCCAATTTCCTTCACCCTCAGGACTTGCAGCACCTGCTTGACGGGTTGCATCGCCAAAGGCATTTACAGCTTCAGGATTGGCATGATCAATAATTTCTTGTAAAACTGCCTGAGCCTCCTCTTCAGTATCTCGGACAATGACAAAGGCATTTACTCCAATCTTGACTTGATGATTATTGGCCTTAGCTTTTTCACGAATATCAATAACTTGCTCTTTGATCCCCTCAAGATTATTGCCATTGGTTAAGTACCAGTCAGAAACACGAGATGCCATATCACGAGCAGCACGAGAACTCCCCCCTTGGAAAACCTCAATATGTGGCTGTTGTAATGGCTTCGGTTTTAAGGTGTAATCTTTAAATTGATAATATTTACCATCAAAATTGAAATGATCTTGCGACCAGATCCCTTTTAGGCTTCGAATAAACTCTTCAGAACGTACATAACGCTCATCATGCTCAGGCCATGCTTCACCAATCGCATCGAACTCACCTTTAAACCAGCCACTCACAATATTCACTGCAACGCGGCCATTGGTCAGTTGATCAATAGTGGCCAATTGTTTGGCGGCCAAAGCAGGTTTCCAAGGTCCGGGTAAAATTGCTGCAATAACTTTCAATTTCTCAGTGGCTGCTAAAATGGCGTGACTAAAAGACACCGACTCATGTTGATACTCGGCCCCATAACCTGCGGTAAAACGAATTTGCGACAACGCATAATCAAAGCCATTTTTTTCAGCTGCCTGAGCCAAACGGCGGTTATAATCAATCCCCCAATCTGTGCGCTGCTCAATATTGCTCACCACGAGACCACCACTGACATTGGGGACCCAATACGCAAAGCGGATCTCTTCAGTATTGCTGTTATTGTTTTCTGGCATGATAAAACTCCATATTTCTAAATGTAGGGATCTAGATGGAACAACTGTGTGAATTCAGCACAATAGGGACATTGATCGCTTTATCCTGCTTGGGCGAGTAGAGCCAAACTTTCAACATGTTTAAAAAAAACTTGCTGTGATGGCGTCGCAATGATTTGGTTAATCTTGATCTCTTTCTCAATCAGTTCTGTTGCACCGCTTTGCAATTTACTGGCAAACAAAAACTGTGGTACGGCACGAGTTGCAGCTAAGTGAATACGTTCAAGTAGTAATTCATTGGTCACGCGATAGTTTTCAAAATCTTTGTCAGTTGCAAATACGCCAATAGGTAAAGTTTGTGCTTGGAAAAAACTAAACAATGGACGGAATTGATGATCAATTGCCAAAGCATGGCGCTCACTACCACCTGTTGCCGCAAGCAAAACAGGTTTATCAACCAATGCAAACTGATCGATATAATCGAATAAATGCTTAAATAAACCTGTATAAGAAGCGCGATAAATTGGACTTGCTACAAGTAATGCATCTGCTGCTTCAATTTGATTTAAGGCATGCTGTACTTCAGGTGCAAGTAAATCACGGCGTGCTGCACCATTGAGTAAATGCCCGATTTCACTTAATTTCACATATTCCACTTCAAGCTGAATGTGTTGTTGTAGCCCAGACACAATGGCATCGATTAAGCTTTCAGTTTTAGAAGGTGTATTCGGGGCACCAGATACTGCAACAAGTTTTAAAGGGCGAATCGTAGATGTAGAACTCATAATAAATAACCTTTTTTTAAATAGCCTCGCTTTTCAATTCACTGACTATTTCTGTTTATGTGTATCTCTCTATACGCTAAAACCATGCCAACTTTTTTATTTATAATTTTCAATAACTTATATTTTTACAATAATTTTATTTTCTCAGAATTGCGACCGTGTTGTTGATATAGTGTTGCTTAAACAACACTAAAATTTTAAATATCATTGAAGCTGTGGCATCGATATGTTGAAGAAAAAACTATGTGCACTGTTTAAAGTGTTCGTGGTGGCATACATGAATAAAATTGATTGAATATCCAGAATCAGCCCTATCTCAAGAAAACAATCATTGTACTATTATGAGTAAATACAGCGTTTTTTAGCATCCATTTCTAAGTAGTTCTCGTCATATTCATTCCAATGTCCGAATGCTAATTTTAAATTGCCACTTTGGAGGCGAGAGTAAGCTGAATGGTATTGATCAGTCTGACCGTAAAAATAACAATCGTTGGCTTGCTACAGCATCTACTTGGGTCGCACCAAGACTAAATATTCAGCTACAGTATGGCCAAGATATAGAGACCCAAAATGGCTTTAAACAAGGTGATCGTATCAATCTTCGATTAGCCAAAGTGTTCTAATCTATATCGCTTGAACACTCCACTGTTCAAGCACCCACTTAAGTTAAGAAGGCTTTTCAAATGACAAAAGATCTGATTTTAAAATCAGATCTTTTGCTCAATCAGTTTATCTACTTTTTTCTAAAGCTGTAGCAACTTCAGTCAAAGGCTGGGCCCGATCCCCTCGGGTAATCAGTGCACCAAAGATCACTGCAAATACATACATAAATATCGAATATACCGCAGCAGGTATGGCGATAGTAGCATTGGCCATAATTGTTAATGCGATGGTCATGGCCAAGGTACTATTATGAATTCCAATCTCAAAAGCACAGGCTCGTGCTTGAAAAGAGTTAATCCCAACCATACGCGGTACAAAATACCCAACCAGCAAACTTAATGCGCAGAACAATGCCGTCGCTAAACCAATTTGTGCAAAATATGCAATAAGGTCATGGCGTGCTTTAAAGATAGCAGCAAAAATAATTACCACTAAAAACACCAAAGCAAAAATACGTACTGGCCGATCTAATTTATCTGCAAGACTAGATTTATAATGACGTATTAACATCCCTACTGCTACGGGGATTAATATAATCACAAATAACTGTAAAATTTTCGCAAACTGCATGCCCAACTGCTGGCCATTATCCATAAAATAGACCAAAGCGAAGTTGACGACAAAAGGTAAAAAGAATGCAGCAATTACGGCATTGATTGCCGTCAAGGTGATGTTTAAGGCGATATCGCCTTTATATAAATAACTAAATAAACTTGCAGTCGCTCCGCCTGGTGAAGCAGCGAGCAACATCAAACCAACAGCAAGTAAGGGCGGGAGCTTGAGTACTTTACAGATCACAAAAGCGATACCCACCAAAAGCACCAATTGGCAAAATAAAGCAACCAGCACTGCTTTGGGATGTTTACTGACTCGCGCAAAATCTTGTACTGTTAATTTCAATCCCATCCCTGCCATAACAACAGCCAAAGCAATGGGCAACAAAATTGTGATTATCCCTGAATCCATGATTATTCCTTTAGGTGGTTTATTTTATTATTGTCGGATATACCAACGACTACTTTTTAATCACCCTTACTTTGGCATTAGTTGAACTGAAGCAAAAGTAAATTCATTGGACTGCATCGTTCAAAATCAATAACTTCTATTTATTTTTTATAATTAAAACTGAACTTTCACAACCAAGACAGGGGTCATAGCAATTTATTGGTCAGTACGTTCAAACACAAACTTATAATGTACTAAAAATATTCTTTAAAATACGACAAAACCATTTGCGTGCTTCAACATCATCTCTGTGTTTATACCAATTTACACTGACATGAAAAGGTTGTACCTCGAAGGGTAATTTAAAAATATTCACATCTGTATTATGTTGATAAACCTTAGCTGCACGTGAAGGTAGGGTCACGAGCAGGTCAGTATTCTTCACAATATTTTCTAAAACACTAAAATGAGGAACCTCTAACATCACCTCACGGTGATATCCTAGTTCTTTAACTTTCTGATCAATTTCAACATGCCCTGTCGATGATTTAATCGCGATATGCTTTTCACCCAAATACTGCGCCAAGGTTAAATCACCTTGAATCCGTGCATGATTTTTATTTGCAATACAAACATAATGCTCTTCAAATAAATTACGCGATTCGATTTTAGGCATAATCGTATAAGTACTATTAAAAACAGCCACATCAATAAAGCCTTCGACCAACCACTCTTCTACTTTGTCGCATTGAATTTCTTCAATCTCTAATTTTATATTTGGTGCATATGCAATTAAATACTGCATTAATGAAGGTAATAAACAGATTTCTCCTAAATCAGATACACCCAATCTAAATGTCTTATTTGATGTTTTTGGATCAAAATTCTTTGCAGCATCGATCGCTAAATCAATTTTAACAATGGCATCATAAAAATCTGGATACAAGTCTTGAGCAAGCTTTGTCGGCTTTACTCCAAATTTATCACGCTCAAAAAGAGGATCATTGAGAATTTTGCGTAATCGATTTAAGTTATATGTCACTGATGGCTGACTCAGATTTAAACGCTCTGCTGCATGGCTGATATTTTTAGTTTGATAAATAATAATAAAGACTTTAATTAAACTTAGATCGATCATTTTCTTCCTTGAAAATTACTGAGAGAAAGAGATATTTTTCTTTCTCTCTATTCTACTTAATTAATAGCTGGCTTTATTGTCTTTAAATACCTTAATCGTTTGACGTTGATTTCGTACATGAATCGCGATCACACAAACCACAGCAATCGCACAAGGAATGGATAAAGCAATAAAATTATACTGTACAGGGAGTTTCAAACTCAGTAACCAACCGCATAAGATAGGACCGAGTATTGCACCTAAACGCCCTACCCCCAAAGCCATCCCTAAACCTGTTGCACGAATATTAGAAGCATAATATTGAGACATATAAGCCAATAATAAAATCTGTCCACCAATCGAGGCGGCTCCCGCGACTGCAACACATAAGTATAAGATAAAGGTCGGTAGACTATAACTCAGTAGGAATAAAGAAATAGCACCACTGATAAATAAAATACCCAAGATCTTTGGCAAACTAAATTTATCTGCAAAGAATCCTCCAAAAATTGCCCCAAGCATACCACCGATATTGAGTGCAAATAAGAAGACTAAACTTGTCGATAAATCATAACCCGCCTCAATCATCAGTTTAGGTAACCAATTACCTAAAGCGTAGACTAAAACAAGTGCCATAAATACACTTGCCCAGAAGAGTAATGTGGTTAGCCCTCGATTTTCTGAAAATAAATCTTTTAAGGGTGATTGAGAAGCCTGCTGATTTTCCTGATGTAAATGTACTTGAGTGTTTGCCTGAATTTCAATTGTAGAATCAATTTGCTTCAAAATATTTAAGGCTTGATCGTGTTTGTTTTGACGAACTAAATAGTCAATCGACTCAGGAAGTAATTTCCAAATTACAGGCAGCAGTAATAATGGAATCCCTCCTAAAATGAACATAATTTTCCACCCATACAATGGTACCAACCACATACCGAGTAAGGCAGAACACATCCCTCCTACAGCATAACCACTGAACATTAAGGAGACTAATGTAGATCGCAACTTCTTTGGCGCATACTCTGTCATTAGAGTAATGACATTCGGCATTACACCGCCTAAGCCTAAACCTGCAATAAATCGCAAGACACCAAACTCTTGTGGTGAATTTGCATAACCACATAGCACCGTGCCACCACTAAAAATTACGATACATACTGCGATAATTTTTTTTCGGCTAAAACCGTACTTTTCTAATTTATCGCTCAAGCTACCAAAAATAATGGCGCCAAACATCATGCCAAATAACGCCAAACTCCCCAACAAACCTGCTGTCATTGGATCAATTTGCCACTCTTGCATAAGTTTAGGTAAAGCTACGCCATAGATAACTAAATCATATCCATCAAAGATGATAATCAACGCACTTAATAATATGACTCGCCAATGAATACCTTTTAATTTGGCATGGTCGATAATTTCATTTGCATTTAATGTGTTCATAAAGACTTCCCTAGTCAATGAAACATGAAATATAGAGGCATACAGATGACTGAGTTCAACTCAGCAATCTGCAAACTCCTCCTTAATCACTTGAGTTAATAAGGTCTTCGCAGTTTGAACATCCTGTTCTAATTGATGCTGCCATAACCAGTCAAAACGATGCGTTAAATGCTCCCCAATTTCTGAGAAGTGAGTGTACTGCTTAGAATACAACTCATAAATTTCACCTGATTCACGTGAGGTATTTTGAGTTTTAATCGCCCGTTCTTTTCTGAGTTTTTCATAGATTTCTGAAATATGTGGTAACTGCTCCGAAGAAAGACCAGCAACTGTAAACAGTTGTGCCAAGATCAAAGCATCTTCCAAACCTTGTCCTGCACCAGCGCCTTGATGCGGTAACATCGCATGTGCGGCATCTCCAATGAGGACAACATTTTTAAATCTGTTCTGATAAGTTTCTAAAGGTTCAATCTCATGCAATGCCCAAATCGTTGGCTCATCAATCAGATTTAATAAAGCTTGCGTACTCTCGCTCCAATCAGAAAAATCAGCCAGCATTTCAGCTTTGGTTGTTGGCATCGTCCAAGGTGTATTTTCCTCAAGCACCGTTTGATTACGATCAGATTTAAACGCAACAATATTAATTTCTTCACCCTTGCGAATTGGGAAGGTTAAAATATGTTTGTCTTTTCCCAAAAGCATTTGAGGTACATCAGCCAGTTCTGAGTCATGGCCTAACGCTGTAATGGCATGTTTGAAATCTGCATATTTAATTATGCCACGATAAGCCCAAGTACCAGAAAATTGGGGTTTTACTGCTGCTAAATCATGAGATGCTAATACATGATTACGTACTTTAGAGTGAATACCATCTGCGCCAATAACATAATCACATTCAAAGATCTCAGCATCCTCAAATACTATTTTGACTTGTCCATGCGTTGCTGTAACTTGCTGAACGCGTTTATTAAAATAAACATGTCTGTGATCTACCAAAGGGATTAAAGCATCTAAAAAATCAGCACGGTGTACAGAAGACTGTCCGACCGACTCAGCAAGTGAAGCAGAAAGATATTCATCAGTATAACCATTACGCCATTGGAACCAGATATCTTGATAAGGTGCTTTTACCGTATCTGCGATTTCTTCATATTGCTGACCTAGCCCTAATAAATGAATGGCTTTCACAGCATTGGCACCAAAAGAAATCCCTGCTCCAATTTCTGAAAACTGTGGTGCAGACTCAAATAAATATAAATCTATATTTTTATTTTTAGCCAAATTGGTGGCCAAGGCTAAACCTGCAATCCCACCACCAACAATCGCAACTTTAATTTTTCGATCCATGATTCTATCCTGAGTTAAATCCTATGGATTACATCATTCATGATCTCTAGGAATTAATCCAATTTATATTTTTTGCAATAAACCATCTAAAAAATTGATAGTTAAACGATCCAAATAACCCGCTTGCTTTTATTTATCCCTGACATTGATTTAAATTTATTCAATCAAATCATCTCACTATAAAAAAATCTTGACCGTTAATTTTGATACTGTATTATAGGCCGCATGCGGGAATAGCTCAGTTGGTAGAGCATAACCTTGCCAAGGTTGGGGTCGGGAGTTCGAGTCTCCTTTCCCGCTCCAGATTCAAAAAAAGCCTCAAGTGAAAACTTGGGGCTTTTTTATGTTGAATATAAAATTCATTATGCAAGACTCAAATTATTTCATTGATTATTTTTAAGATTTTATCGCAATAAAAACAATAAACTGAAGCCCATGACACTCCATCAGCCTCAGTTGAAGCACAGCTAAAATTAAAATTTAAACTCTAAACCAGCCTGAAAAGTTCGCCCACGCCCCAAAGTACTGCTTTGGATATCGCCATAATTGACCACATATGCACGATCTGCAAGATTCTCAATTGAACCACGTAAGGTAAACTGATCATTTATCTTATAATTTGCATAGACATCATAAAGTGTATATTTTGGCCAATCTGCCAAATAGGGGAAATTACTTGGTGTTGAATAATCTTGATAACCTGGATTAAAGCGAACGATTACCCCTGCATCCAATTGATGATCAAAGGCACGACCACCTAATGTGAGTGACCCTCGATCACCTGGTAAAAAGGCAGAGGCATTAAAAATAGTGCCATCGTTACAACGTCTAGAGCTATTCCAATCATCTGCTGGCACTTGATAATAATTACCACTGGTTCCGCCCACATAGGTCACATCGCCTAACCAAGCACTATTGGTACAATAGTCATTTTTACCAATCATTCGGGTATAAGTCATATCGACATAAAACCAGTCCGCATCATAATTGAGTTGATATTCGATCCCTCGAAATTTACTTTTGGATTGGTTATTGACGTAAGCAGCATTACCAATACTCGGTGAGAAAATACCTGGCTTTACACGTGCAATATGCAGGTTAATATAATCATCTACTTGAGTATCAAAATAAGCGACTTTGGCAAAGAAACGGTCGTTATCAAAAATAAAATCAGTTTGTTGAATATTAAAACCAGCCTCCCATGCCTTGGTTGATTCAGGTTTTAAAAAGGGATTGGGATATTGTGTTGAAGTGCTATGTGCACTGCCATAAGTTAATGTTTCAGTAATCGCAGGTGGACGCCATGCCTGACCATAATTGGCAAAGAGTTCTAGCCATTCAAGCCCAGGTTTAACCGCAATCGCGAAAGTTGGAGATAGCTTGCCCGCCTCATCATTAACATGCCACTCTTGATATTCTCGAATTGTTCCATTACACCCCCGTATACGTGCCGCTGTACAGGGATTTTCTTTGGTATAAGGGAAATGTACGACATCAAAACCAGTACTCCCTCGTAACCGATAACGGTCATAACGTACACCGCCCTGTAGTTTTAACCAATCATCATAATCCCATGTGAAATTACCAAATAAGCTCGATAAACTTCGGTTTCCAGCTGGGGTTACACCCACCATGACCTCACGATCGGAACGACTGGTGCCTTTGTCATAAAATATATCTACACCATAGTTCAGCCTAAGATTACTGCGATCACCTGTATTAAAATCGGTATTATTTTCAGCTTGCAAGCCATAGGTTCGCATACGGGTCGTGGCCCAATATCCATTGGTTTTTAAAGTATTGGTTGGATAGGTATCGGTATAGTCTTCTGTATCGACATAATACAGTTTAGTTTTCAGATCAATCCAAGAGAGATTTTCTGGCTTAAATTGATAATCGATTGCCATACTTTGTGAATCAATTTGACTAAACCCTGTGCGCGTCCAGCCCAAATAATAATCGCTATAATCATTTGGATTATGAATATCTTTTAAGGCGCTTGCATTGGGTGTGGAAGTTTCATTTTTGATATAACTCAGCTTCAAGCGCTGTGCATCATCTATATGCCAATCGATCTTGCCTAAATAGGAACGCATTTTATAATTGGTATCAGTCACTTTACTTTGCTTGATCTGATCAAGAAATTGATCATAGTGACCAGTATCATTATTAACTCGGATATTACCAAACTCTCCTTTGGTCCCTGGACTGTAGTCACCCAGTTGCCGATCACTCATCGCAAAAAGTACATCCACATCTTGATAACGACCAGCCAATATTGCACTTCCAATAAATTTAGTCGCATTACTCCCCGCACTTAAATGTAACTTACCCCCAAAGTTTTTATCATCAGTTAAATAATCTTCAGGACTTACCGTATTAAACGTTGAAATCCCACCGAAAGCACCCGCTCCCCCTATGCCGCTGGTTGCACCTTTATCAATACGAACACTCGATATTAACTCAGAGTCAATATACATTTGGCCATTACGTTGACCATGACCACTCTTTTGAAAATTCTGCCGCATCCCATCGATATTCATATTTACTCGGCCATAATCCTGAATACCACGAATGTTGACTGATAATGCAGGGTCTTGTTGACTCACTGTTGAATATACCCCTGAGGTCTGCTCTAACATGTCGGCAGCATGTCGTGTTGGTCGATTTTCCAACTGAGCCTTAGAAATAATACTCACCGATCTCGGTTGATCATAAACAGAGGGGTCAGCCTCTGCATAGGCAACAATTGGTGCCAGTTGCAAGCGATTTGACGTCTGCATTGGCTCGATCACCGTCGCTTGATTTAAATGCCCTGTATCGTTCGCTGGTACAGTTGCTGTTTTATTTTCATTGTGATTTTTTTTTCGAATAATATAAATATCACCATGTTGTTCTACCTGTAAGTCAGTACCCTTTAATAATTGTTTTAATCCTGATGTTAAGCTCAGTTTCCCTGTGAGTGCTGCTGCATTTTTATTTTCGAGCAATTCACTTGCATATAGAATTTGCACATTGGCTTGATGAGCCAATTGCTCAACGGACAGATGCAAAGGCTGCGCAGCCAAATTAAAGTTCAATACCTTATCGTCAGCATATAAAACATGTGAATATAAAAGCGTTGCTAACACTACGCTAAGCTTTCTTAACTTCCACATTTTTTGGGTGTTTTTTTCACCCCGTTGTGCTGAATAATGACGCATACCTTGGCTCCTACATCGGAATATTTAAGCTGTATACCTAAGTAGCCGTAGTTAAAGTCCAAAATGTATACCTGCAAATAAGAATTATTTTCAATTAAGTTTCACTCTTACTTTCCACTTTGTATAATCAGCCAATCGTGCTTAGCTTTCTGCACAGTTTTGACATCTATCAGCTGCGGTAATATCTGCATAAATGCATCATAGTTGTGTAATTGGAAGCGGCCAGAAATTAAAATATTTTGCGTATCTGGATGTGAATAAGAAACTTCAAATTTTTGATAGGGTTTAAATGCAGCAATCGCTTGTTTTAGTGGCGTATGATCAAAAACAACATAACCCTGCTGCCATGCGGTCTCTGTATTGAGCTTAATTTGATTTAAACGATAGAGCTGATTGTGTTTATTTTCATAAAAATCATTTTCTTTTAAAATCAAATCTTGCTGATTTGAATCTGTTAACAGACGAACTTTTACGCTACCCTGCAAAACTCCAACACGATTATGATCAGCAGTATAACGGCGCACATTAAATACAGTGCCAATATCCTCGACTTGCAGCATGCCACTATTAACGATAAAACGACGTTCAAAAAATTCTAAACGTTTCCAGTTCGAATGATCCACATTGAAAATTGCCTCACCCTGCTCAAGCTGAATTCGTTTTGAGAACAGATGATAGTTGACCGTTATTTTTGAGTGACTATTTAAGTGAACCGTGCTGCGGTCTAACAACTGAATCTGCTGCGACTCTCCTACTTGGGTCTGCCACTGTTGAGTTTGATAGGCTGGATCAAGCCAATACAAACCACCACCGAAAGCAATAAACCATGCCAAAGCTGCATATGAAATTTTTTTCTTATGTTGACGTTTCTTCGCACGTTGCAATATCTCTTCTTTACTTGGTAAACGCTTTAACAAGCGATCCTCAAACGGTGATATCGCTAACTTCACATCACTTAAACTATATTTTTTAGGCTCATCGCTATGATCATCTCTCGGTGACTGTGACATTATTCGTGCTCATCAAATAAAAAAGGAATAAGCACTTTTAATGCTCGAGCTAAATGCTTCACAACCATGCCTCTAGAGATTCCCATTTGCTCTGCTATCTCGACCTGAGACATATGATAAAACTGCATTAAAATAAAGACATCCTGACATACAGGTGGTAGAGCCTGAATCGCTGCCATAATTTTTTCTTCAAACTGATCTTGAGCAATTAATAATTCAGGCCCTGTCAGTCGTTGATCATCATCAACCCAATCCAATACATCAGTGTCTATATTAAGATGTTCATCTATACGTTTACTGCGACGATATAAATCAATTGCCAAATGCAAACTAATCGTTTTGAGTAAGGCCAAAGGAGAATTCACCTGATCGAGCGATACATGTTTTTTTTCTAAAACATGCAAACATGTTTCTTGCATAACTTCTTGTGCAAATTGCTTGTCACCAAAACGAGCACGAATAAAGCTCAGTAACTCAGCATAATTTGACATAAGAACTTGCAGAAGCTGATTGTCAGAGCGCTCCATATCACAACAAACCCAATGCGAATGATTATTGTTTATTATTATACATTATTTGTATTTGAAACTGACTGTGTTACATAAACATTTAAGCTAAAGCGAAAGCTTTAATCACTCAATTATTTGTGGACACAACTGAAGCCATAGGCCTATTTAACTCAATAAGCCTATCGTTAAAAATTTATCTAATATTACTAGGCTTAATTTAAAGCCTGACTGACCTCAGCCACCATTTTTTGCATACCCAGTAAACTGTCGTTCATTAAGTACCAAGTTGCTGAGTCTAAGTAGATAATATGGCCGTCTTGAGCGACTTTGCTTTTGTTTACCAATGGATTATCAAGGACTTTCTTTGCTGCATCTTTTTGATCAGTAATTGCAGCACCACGATCGATAACAAATAAGTAATCAGGATTCTTTTCTGCAATAAATTCAGGTGAAATCGCCATACCATGCAGACCAACTTTAATACTGGCATCAGCAGGTTTAAAGCCATATAAATCATGAATAACACCAAAGCGAGAGCCTGGCCCATAGGCAGCTAATTTATTGTTATTGACCATAACGATCAGTGCGGATTTGCCTGCACTTTTTTCTTTTACTGCTGCAATATCTTGCTCAAGTTTGGCAAGTTTTTGCTCTGCCACATCAGTTTTATTCACCATTTTCGCAATGTTCAAGGTTTGTTGCTTAAAGGCTGGGAATTGGTTGTTATAGTCAACTTCCATAAAATAGGTCGGTGCTATTTCCTTGAGCGCCTGCATTTGGTTTTCCATGCGGCCATTGATTAATATTACTTCAGGTTGGCTCGATGCGACACGCTCAAGATTTGCCTCTTTAGCACTACCCGCGTCAATAAAACGAGCATCAGAGAATTGCTTTAATGCTTGTGGTAATGCAGTACCTTTGGCGACCGCAACGACCTGATTTTCAGCTCCTAATGCTGTAATGGTTCCTAAAGCATTACCATCCAATGCGACAATTTTAGTTAAATGACGCGGGATACTAATTTCACCAGCTTTGCTGCTAAAGCTCTGTTGTTGATCGGTTGTTGTGCTTGCGGTTTTTTCTTGCTGATCAGCAGGTTTGTTGGATTGCCCACAACCTGTAACAAATACAGCCATAAACCCGATTGCCCATAAACTTTTGCTCAAACTTTTTTGCTTAAATAGCCTCATGATGTGCTCCTAACTAATAAAATAAAGTCCAAATCTGTGTTGATTAACCTGTTGAATTGGAATATGAAAATCAAAAATATCTTCTAAAGTTTTTTCATTCATTAATTGATCAGGATGACCTTGATAAACCAGTCGACCATTTTTCATGGCAATAATTTCATCGGCATATACCGATGCAAAGTTGATATCGTGTATTACAACAACAATGGTCTTACCGTGTTGCTCACATAACTGTTTTAAGAGCTGCATCATCTGGGCTGCATGTTTCATGTCTAGATTATTCAGTGGCTCATCTAAAAGGATATAATCGGTATCCTGAGCTAAAATCATGGCAATATATGCCCTCTGGCGCTGTCCACCTGATAGCTCAGTGAGTTGCTTATGCTTTAGATCACCCAAATCCATGTATTCAATCGACTGAGTAATTTTTTCATGGTCTTCTTGATTGAGGCGTCCCTTAGAATGTGGAAAACGACCAAAAGTCACTAAATCAATTACACTTAATCTCAGTTCGGTATGATTGGATTGTTTGAGTATCGCGAGTTTTTTGGCAATCTCACCATTTTGCATCTGCTGCATATCCAGACCATCTAAGAATACTTGTCCTTGATCTGCTGCTAACAAACGACTCATCAATGCCAATACAGTACTTTTTCCTGCACCATTAGGCCCAATAAATGCAGTGAACTGTCCTTTATTAATCTGTAGTGATACATCATCCACCACAGTATTGTGTTGATAGGACTTGCTCAGATTTTTTAAGACAATTGCCACTTTTTATTCTCCTTCAATAGTATCCAGAAGAAATAGATTCCACCCACAAAATTAATAATCACACTGAGCGTGGTTTTTAAATTGAGTAAGTGCAACACCACAAACTGCCCAATTAACAACACCAATAAGCTGACTAAAATAATGCCCGGTAATAAAATACGGTGTTGATGGGTTTTGAAAATCTGCAGACTAATATTTAATACCAACAAACCTAAAAACATCATCGGTCCAGCAAGTGCGGTGGCAGATGCCAAAGCCAATACCACCACAATCAGCAATTTAAGACAGATTTGATCGTAATTAAGTCCAAGATTAAGTGCATGATCACGCCCGAGAGCCATGACATCTAATTGGCGGTAACGAAAACAGACATAAATCAAGATTGGAAAAATAGTCAGTGCAGATAAATACAGTGCAGGCCATTTCACTGCATTAAAACTGGCAAAACCTGCATAAGCTGCGATCTGAAACTCATCTGGATTGAGTAATACTTGTAAAAAGGTGGTTAAACTATCAAATAAAGTGGCACAAATCAGACCAATGAGCAGTAAAAAATACATCTGCGTCTGGGCAACGCGTTTAAAGATCAATTGATAAAGCATCAATGCAAATAACAGCATTACACCTACACTGGACAAATAGTCCATCACTGGATGCATCGATAAAAGTGTACTGGCACCCCAAAAATAAATAATCAGCGTTTTAGATAACTCATAAAGTTTATCTAAACCTAGTGCCTGAGGGGTGACGACTCGATTGTTAACAATACTATGAAAGACCAAGGTTCCTGTGCCAATCGCAACAGCAGATACAACAATTGCAAGAATGGTTTTTAGACGCAGCTTAATTGCATACTGCCAGATATGGCTAAGATCCCAACTGAGGTAAGCTGTACTTATAGATAAAACAAGTATCGTCAGGATCATCAATTTCGTTGAATGATTACTCAGCTTAGGCATGTTGATACCTCCGGAGCAATAACCATAAGAACATCATGCTCCCGAGTACCCCCATAATTAAACTAATCGGGATCTCATAAGGAAAGATAATCAAACGACCAAATATATCGCACAATAAAACCAACAAAGCACCAAGCAAAGCGGTATGAGATAAGGTGAGACGAATATTGTCTCCCAAATAAAGACTGACAATATTCGGGACAATCAACCCCAGGAAAGGAATCGCTCCAACTGTCACAACAACGATTGCCGTCATGATTGAAATAAGCAGCAGTCCAATAAATAACGTTGGCTTATAAGCAAGTCCCAAATTGGTGGCAAAGTCCTCCCCAAGCCCAATTAAAATAAAACGATTTGCAAAAAAATAAATCAGCGCCAGTACAGGTAGACTCAAATAAATCAGCTCATAATGACCATTTAAAATGCTGGAAAAATCACCTTGCATCCAGCCCATAATGTTTTGGAGCAAATCTAGCTGTAAAGCAATAAAAGTCGTGACAGCAGAAACAATGCCGCCAAAAATCATTCCGACTAAGGGCACAAAAACAGGATCACGATGTTTGAGGGTTGCTAAAATACTCATAAACACCATGCTACCGGCTAAGGTAACCAACATCGCAAAACCAGCTTTGAGCAAGATCGAAGCGGCAGGCACCACAATAATCGCCAGTAATACGCCCAAACGAGCACAATCAAAAAGCCCTGCAGTTGTTGGTGAGACAAAACGGTTACGACTCAAGGTTTGCATGATCAAACCACACACGCTTAGACCTGCACCCGCCATCAGTATCGCCATTAAACGTGGTAAACGACTGGTCCAAAATAATTCCCAAGCATGACTCTGCCCAGACAGAAGTGCTTGTACTGTCATATCTGCCACGCCAACAAATAAAGAAAACAAGGCCAGTGGAAGCAACAACAAGAAAATATAGCGGCGTTTTAGCATATTCAAATCGTGACTCAGTTCAGGGCTTTGGCATCATTATTGAGTTCAATAATTTTCCAGTTCATCTTGATAAAATATGAGCAATTCACAACCATACCTCATATGTAATTAAAAATCATTCTCATTTAGTGTGCTTGAGTTTAAGTCCGCTGTTTTAATTCAACTTTTAGTTAAAATTTTAATTCAAAAAAAATTTAGATATATCTTTTATGTAAAGGAGAATCATTCTCTATTGCAAATTACAAATAAAAGATATATCTTTTTCACATGAGATCAGGAGGTAAAGGCAATGCAAAGTCGAAAAACACAGCGACAGCGTGGTTTTGGGCATGGAGGCTTACGTTTGGTTGTGTTGCATTTTTTATCGCAACAACCTAGACATGGCTATGAATTAATTAAAGTTATTGGTGAGTTAACCAAAGATCTTTATCGGCCTAGCCCTGGTGTTTTATACCCATTACTCGCTGAATTAGAGCAAAAACAACTGATCAAACAGTGTCCAGCAGAGGGCGATGGTCGTAAACAGTGCTATCAGCTGACAGCAGCAGGTCGGCAACGTTATCAAGAAGAAGAACTGCAGATTGAACAGCTCTTGCAGCATGTTTTGAGATGGACCAAGTACCCCAAGCTTGTGGTACAGGCGATTGAAGATTTCCGTTATGAGCTACATGACCATCTCTCACAGCACGCTCTAGATGATGAACAAGCACAAAAGTTTGTACTCATACTTAAACAGACCTTGGAACAGGTCAAACAGTTATAGGATGTTTTCATGAATTTAGCACAAGATAAAAAACCGTACCGCGTTAAACATGCGTTGAAATTTCGTCAGATTGAAGTGCAACAGATACAACAACTCACTCCTTCATTGTTGCAGATTGTACTCACTGGTGATGACCTCGCTGACTTTGTCAGCAGTGCTTTTGATGACCATGTAAAGTTGTTTATTCCTCATCCTGATACAGGTGAAATCATCCTGCCCACTGTGAGCGAACAAGGTCTAAAATTCCCTGAGGGGAAAGCGCCTGTCATGCGAGACTACACACCGCGTGCCTATGATACTGTAGCAAAAACAATTACTTTGGAGTTCGCTATTCATGAGGCTGGTCCTGCCACTCAATGGGCGCTAAAAGCTAAGGTGGGTGACAAAATTGCGATTGCTGGTCCCCGTGGCTCAATGGTTATTCCTGACAGTTATCAACATCATGTGTTATTTGGTGATGAAACGGCTTTACCTGCTATCGCCCGACGTTTAGCAGAATTACCCGCAACTGCTCATGCCTTAGTGATCGTCGAAGTCGACAGTGCAGCTGATCAATTACAGTGGCAAACTCAAGCACAGGTCACTACGCATTGGTTGCATCGTAATGGTCAGTCTGCTGCACATATAGATTTTTTTGATCAAGCATTGACACAGCTACAACTCCCTAAAGAAGACTATTATATTTGGATCGCAGCTGAGCTTAAGGTTGCGCGTCATTTAAGAAAACGTCTGGTCAATGACTTTGCTGTAGATAAAGCATTTATTAAAGCAGCTTCATATTGGCAAAAAGGCACCCAAAACAGTGGCCAAACCTTAGCTGATGATGAAGATTGATTGACATAGTCAAATGATAAGACGGTAATTTTATCTGAAGTTCACATGGGTGAAACAACAAAAGACTCGGATTATAAAATCCGAGTCTTTTGATTAATAAGTTAAAACATTTAACTTCTTTTCAACTGTGTTTACCCTTAGTCTGACTGAGTTTTCTTGAGCTCATCTTTAGGCATAAATGAGCTACAGACTATGGCAAGTAAGGCCATTGATAAAATATAAATCGAAATTAGATGTGGACTCCCTTGTCCGACACTTAATAACTTGGTTGCAATCAACGGCGCGATCCCACCGCCTAAAACACCCGCAAGCTGTACTGAGATCGAAATCCCACTGTAGCGGATTTCTGCAGGGAACTGACGAGCAAATAGCTGTGACTGCGGCGCATACATAATTGGGAAAACCACGCCTAATGCCAGTACGATGGCAGTCCAGATCCAAAATGGATCTTGTGTATTGAGCATGCTAAAAAATGGGAAACTGTATAAAGCCAAAACTGCAAGTCCAAACATAAACATATTTCGCTGACCGACTTTATCGGATAAATGTCCACATAATGGTGTGGTAAATAAAATCAGTCCTGCACCACATACAGTGGCAAATAAAATTTCTTGCCGCGCAATTCCCAATTGAGTCGTGGTATAGGCAAGCGCAAAAGTGGATGCAATATAAAACCATGCATTTTCTGCTGCTCGGGCAATAATAATCGTGATCAAGGGCTTAGAATGATTTTTAAAGACTTGAACTGCAGGGACTTTAATTTCTTCTGCTTGTTCTTTTACCTTTTCAAAATCAGGGGATTCAGGTACTTTCACCCGTATATACCATCCCACAAATAACAGTAGAACACTGGCAAGGAAAGGTATACGCCATCCCCAGCTCAGTAACTCTTGCTCAGGTAACAACGACACAAACCATAACGCAACTGAGGCGAGCATTAAGCCACCACCGGCACTTGCTTGCGGCAGACTCCCCCAAAAACCTTTGCCACCTTCAGGTGCATGTTCAACAGCCATGAGTACCGCGCCACCCCACTCTCCCCCCATGGCCATGCCTTGAACAAAGCGTAAAATCACCAAACATGCGGCCGCCCAATAACCAATACTCTCATATGTTGGGAGTAAGCCAATCAGTACCGTTGGTACACCCATAAGAAATAATGTTAGTAATAACATCGATTTACGGCCAATTTTATCACCAAAATGGCCAAATACGATGCCCCCCAAAGGTCGACCAATAAAGCCAACCGCATAGGTCGCAAAGGCTGCAAATACACCACTGAGTGGATCTAATTGAGGAAAAAACAATTTATTAAAAATAAGCGCTGCCGCAGCACCATAAATAAAGAAGTCATACCATTCGATGGTTGTCCCGACCATACTGGAAATACCAGCTAACCGATGTGACGATTTTTTTTGTTGCGCATGAACATTACGGTCTAAAGTCATATTGCTCCCTTTCCTTAAAATTATTGTGTCCGATATGAATCCTTCGGTTAAATCTGTCATTCTGCTGTGACTAGACTTTGCATTGGCCTCTAAGGCTTTAAATATTAAGCAATATTTTAAAATGAATTTAGCTTATATTTTTTAATTTGAAGCAGACATTAGCTCAAGTCAATCATCCTAATTACTTAAGTAATTTGAAACATTAAATCATGAAAACAAACACTATAAACACAACCATTTTTAAGTAATTTAAAGTTAATCAACACATGATAATTTCACCTCAATAATTATGCATAAATAAAAGATATTAAGGAAAAACACAGGCAAAATTACAATATAATTTTTTGTTACATTACAACAATTCAACACATATTAAGTACTCAAACATACCGATTAATTCTCAAAAACAAAACCATTAATTCGACTCAAAAAATTATGCAAAATTAACTCACATTGTATTGATTTATATACAATATTAAAAAATATCCATTTGTTTAGTTTTAACAATTAATTCAGCACATAATCACAAAATATGATGCATTAAAATAGGTATGATATTTTTAAAAAAATTAATTCATTTTAAAAATAAACCTGACACTATTTAAAAAAACCGCTAGTATCATTTTTATTTTTTACGATGAACCCAGTAACAATAGCCCTGTGAAGTGCCTGAATAATGCAGCTTGGAGCCTAGATATTCACATTGATATTGTTATGCCTTCGGAGAATTTAATGAAACGTATTGCAATTATTGGAGCAGGCCCGAGTGGTTTAGCACAACTCAGAGCATTTCAGGCACTTAAAGAACAAAATATAGATATTCCTGAAATTGTCTGCTTTGAAAAACAACAAGACTGGGGAGGTTTATGGAATTACACCTGGCGCACTGGAGTCGATCAAAATGGAGAACCTGTACATGGCAGTATGTACCGTTATTTGTGGAGTAATGGCCCCAAAGAGGCATTAGAATTTGCAGATTATTCTTTTGATGAACATTTTGGTCGCGCGATCCCCTCTTACCCTCCGCGTGAAGTGCTTTGGGACTATATCAAAGGTCGCGTTGAAAAAGCCGATGTACGCCAATATGTTCGTTTTCAACATGCTGTACGCTATGTCACTTTTGATGAAGACAGCAAACAATTTAACGTCACTGTACAAGATTACCAACACAACCAAATCTATGATGAAGCTTTTGACTATGTGATCGTGGCCTCTGGACATTTTTCCACACCCCGTGTCCCAGAATATCCAGGCTTTGAACACTTCACAGGTCGTCTCATTCACGCACATGATTTTCGTGATGCAGTAGAGTTCCAAGATCAAACCTTACTCATCGTGGGCAGTAGTTACTCAGCTGAAGATATTGGTTCACAGTGTTATAAATACGGTGCGAAAGAAATTATCAGCTGTTACCGCTCTAAACCGATGGGTTTTAAATGGCCTGATAACTGGTCTGAACGTCCATGTCTAAAATATGTTGATCATGACACTGCTTATTTTGAAGATGGTAGCTCAGCCAAAGTCGATGCCATTATTTTATGTACTGGGTATTTGCATCACTTCCCATTTATGCAAGATCAATTACGCTTAAAAACACACAACTGCTTATATCCGCTTAATCTTTATGAAGGTGTCGTGTGGGAAAATAACCACCAATTGTTTTATCTCGGTATGCAAGACCAGTGGTATACCTTCAATATGTTTGATGCACAGGCATGGTATGTGCGTGATGTGATTCTTGGACGTATCGAGCTACCTGCCGTTGAACAAATGCAACAAGAGGGTCAACAGCTCCATGAACAAGAACAACAACTCGATGATGTTGCTGAATTGATTGAGTTCCAAGGACAATATGTTGAGCGTTTGATTCAGCAGACGGACTATCCAACGTTTGACATTGAGCAGGTCAATCAAATTTTCTTAACATGGCATCAACACAAATTTGATGACATCATGACTTTTCGTGACAAGACCTATCGTTCAGTCATGACTGGCACCATGGCAGCTAAACACCATACACGTTGGCTTAAAGCTTATGATGACTCATTAAAAGCGTATTTAGCGAAAAAAACCGTGAAGAAAGAAGCTTCTTTTAGCTAACTTTTTAAAGTGAACTCTAGCCATAGTTGAATGTGGCTAGAGTGAAATCATCCTCTCTTGTACTGGCTATAGCCCTCATCTGTTACAAAGAGCAAAGCTCCTCATAATTCATCTGTATGTATTTGAAAATATTTCAGTCACATTCATTGGATGACTCAGAGGATTAGAGCTTATCAGTTCACCTGGATACAGGTGAAAAGTACCACTTACAAGAGAGATTTCTCGACCTACGATTAATCGTTGACCGATACAGTCACGATACTACGATAGCTTCGTGGTGCGAGTTTCTGCTGATCTTGTTGCTCAGGTGTGGTGACTGTAATCAAATACTGCCCAGCTGCTGGAAAAATGACTTTAACATCACCTTTGGCATCACTCTGTAGTTTGATTGGTGCTGGTTGTTGTCCAACTTGAGTAAACTGTTTGTCTACTTGCACAGCTAAACCTTGTACGGGCTTAGAATTTAAACTCATATTCAGAGTTAATGGGGTCTTTGTAGAGAGTTGATTTGGGTGTGTAGCGTAGTTCAACACTAAATGCGTTGGATCTGTTGAGACGTGTACAGGGCTGGTTTTATTTTTGGAGAAGAAACTAGTGACTTCTTCGATTCGTTCTACATTCTGCTGTTTATTTTTCGCAGTAATTTCACTTGGTAAAACAAAACTACGCTGTTCGAGCGCGGGTAAGTCTGTTGACTTGATATCCATCACTCTCAGCCAGCGTTTACCAACCTGTGCATACTTAAGTTCACTCTTACGCTGTCCTAAGACTTGATAAGTCCCATCCACTGTGGTTTCAACCGTTGCAACACTCAAGGCTTTTGCATCCGTTAAGCTTAACTTTTGTGGCTGACCTTTAGGGGTTAATACACTAAAATCAAACCCTGAAATTGCAAATTCTGCATCAAATGGTTCTTCGGCAAAGGCTGATAAAATCGCAGTTTGTTCGCCTTGAACCCAATAACTATTCGGTGCAACATACGGCGAATGAGCAAAGCTTTGTGTGCAAAGCGCAAGCAGTGCAAATGAGGCAAGATACTGTTTCATATTCATACAATCTAGATTAAATGAAAATGATTATCAATCAAAAATCTAACTGGGTCTAGCCCTAACATCACAAATATCATGTTGTTTTTTTTCGACTTCTTATTAGATCACCTGCTTTAGCATGCAACATGGATGACATTTACAGTAAAGTTCAGTTATATTCAATAAAAGGACAAATTTCAGCAGGAACACTGGATATGGATTATCAACAGCTGGCTTTTGAACATGCGCCAGCAGCAATCGTGGTACTCAGCCAACGACGCATGATGGCGATGAACCAAGCCTTTGCACAATTATTTGGCTACAGTAAACAAGAGTTATTAGAACAGTCGATTGCCAAACTCTTTCCCAGTCAGGAAGACTTTGAAAAAATTGGCCATGATGCCCTACAAGGTTTATTAGAACAGCGTGGTCTTGGCTACTCAGACCAGCGTTTTATGCAGCACCATAACGGACAGCTTTTCTGGACTCAGACGCATGGACATACGCTCACGCCAGAAGATCCTTTTCGCCTAGCTGTTTGGCACTTTGAACGTAAAGACCAACTCATGCCTAAATTACAGCTGAGTAAGCGTGAAACTGAAATCACCCAGTACATCGTAAATGGATTGACCTGTAAGGAGATTGCTAAATTACTCGGCTTGTCACATCGAACCGTTGAAGTACATAAAGCAAACTTAATGAAAAAACTTGGGGTACGAAATAAGAACCAACTGAGTTCTAAAATCATCACCTCTATTACACCCAAACTTGCCTCTATATAAGGTTAGACCTTTAGCTTATTCGGATTGTTTTTGTACTTCATCGCAGATGTGGTGATTTTCGGATATTCAGATTTCATCCAAGGTGACATGCCATAAAATGAGCCATTTAACTGTGAATACGCAATAAGGTTATGGCGGAATTGCAAGAAATACTCGTGATCAACGACACCCGGAGTTTTCCAGAATTGGTCCAAGCGATGTTGATTGGTCAAACGAGGTAAATTATAAAGTGCGTTACCGAGTACTTTAACTGGAATTTTATGGTACAACGCCTGAATCACAGTTGTACTATTTACTGTTACCATACCTAAGCTATGTTTCAATAACGTTGGCAGATGAATATCACAAAAATAATGAATACGTCCAGTTACAGCAAAACGCTGAGCGAGTTCCTGTAATAAAGCACCATAATGACGATAACCACGATCCATTGGGTGGTGTTTAAAGACTAAATGCTGCTGTGGGTCTGCATACTGACTAAAATTTTCTACAACCTGTTCTATATATTTTTCCATGCAGCCAAGATCACTATGAACACGTATCTGTGAATCATTATGAACCTGTAAGGCGAATATATAATACTGTTTGTCATAATCTTGAATAAACCGCTTAAAGCGTCGTGGTTCCACTAGTGCATTTTTTTGTCGACGCCATATCGACACCAGACTATAAGCTAATTCTTGTCGGGTACTCAAACCACGGTGATGTTGATATAGGGGATAATGTGCCCGAGATAATGCACCAAAAAGATAATATAAAATTGCGCTGCACACCATTTTTCCATACTGATTATGTACGGGTATACATGGCTGCTTTTCAGTCTGCGGATATTGTTGCTGAGAAAAGCTCGAAAAGGAATTTACCCCACCCTTTTCAAAAGTAATATAGTCTGGGCGGATATAACCTTCTTCAAAGGCAAAAAATTGGATTGAGCTTTGCTCAGTAATTTGCTTGGCAATACGGTGATATTTACGACAATCACCAAAGCATACGATAGCTTCAATATTTTGTTGTTCTAAAAATTTTTTTAACCAAGTTGCAAAATCTTCTAGCCCACCTGTGTAGTCAAAAACACCAGACTTATTGGGATAAAAAAAACGATCACCGCCGTTAAAATTTATTTTTAACACATCAATCTGATGCCCTTCAAGCCACTTGGCTAAAAGACTAAAGAAACTCCCCATCGGACCTTGTAATAACAAGACCCGTCGAGCACTCAGTAGTTCACTGATATGTTGTGTCATGAAATACCTAAATTGAAATTTTCAAAACTTCTGGACTTGAATAAATATGTCAAAAGAATGTTTAAAAAAATCACCGTTATGGAAAAATAATCCACTTAAAATAACCAACAATCCAAATTTGTCGATCTCACTACTATCTGTATAGTTACTATAGCGGACACATTATAGGTTGGATATTAAATAAGTAAAATAAAAACTGACAAGCACATAGACATTTAAGTTAGATGAATATATGTCAAAGATTGAACACATGCTGTTGCAATTTATGTCTAAACTATATGGCTCAATCGCTAAGACCAAGAATCTAGATAAAATTATCCCTAAAAAAAACTCACATTTTTCAATGTGTATTTTTTATTTAATTGAAGAACCGATACCTGCTTTCATTTCGTACTGGTTTTTTACCTGTGAAAAGCGTAGCATACGTGCTTTACGGTTCAATATTTGACGCAATTAACATAAAACTAATCTTAGTTTACTTTTGAGAAAGCCAAGCAACGTCTATGCCTCCGTTTACGCCATCTCCGCAAAAATATACACTTGACATACTATGTGTATTGGATGACTTTACCAGAAAGACTCTGGCGCTCGAGCCATATGTGAATCTAGATTTTGCCCATCCTAAAAATCTGCCTTTATTTTATAAGAAGTATGATTTTCTTTTGGTCGAATCTACTTGGCTAGGCAATCAAACTCAATGGAAACACAAAGTTGCAAATTATCCGGAGCATCCAGAACGGAACAATCTTCAACTGGTAAAATTAGTCAATTGGGCTAAAAATCGTAATATTCCAACGATCTTTTGGAATAAAGAAGATCCTTTTCATTTTGAGCAATTTATTCAATCTGCTCAGCTATTTGATTATATTTTTACTACAGATATGAATCTGATAGGACAATATCAAGCACGCTGCCCGCATTCTAAAATTGCGGTGTTGCCCTTCCCCTTTCAGCCCAAAATTCATTATCCAGCACCATTCGAGCAAATCCAGACCCGCTCAAGTATTTTTATTGGAAGCTATATACGACACATGCATCATGAACGTCGTGAGTGGCAAGATCTCTGTTTTGAAGCCGCTGCACCCTTTGGCTTAACCATTGTCGATCGGCATGCAAAACTTGCTAAGACAAACAAAGACTATCAGTTTCCGAAGCTTGATCAGCTTGTCTATAAAACTGCAGTCGATTATAGAAAAACAGCAAGCTTGAATCATGAGTATCAACAATCAATCAATGTAAATACCATCACCAATTCGCCAACCATGTTTTCAAGACGCTTGATCGAAATTATGGCCTGTAATCGACTGGTGATTAGTAATCCAAGTAATGCAATTGATCATTTATTTCCAGAACTATGTGAAACTATAGAAACTAGTGAACAAGCCACCGCTTTATTTGAACAATTACAATATGGTTATAGTCCAGCACAAATTGAAAAAGTAAATGCAGCACGAGAACATGTTTTTCAACACTACACCTTAAGATCTTGGCTCAAATATCTGTTAATCAGCTGTAAAATAGATCATGCTTATAGCGAATTGCCCAAGCAAGATTATTTATTCAACATTTAGGATATCTTAGATTGATCGGTAGCCCACTCAGCGATCTTAGTATTGTCGTCCCACTAGACTTCAGCCGACGCAGCAAAGACATTTTTCAACGTGCTATAGATATAGCAAAGAGCTTAGCACCTACAGGATTGCACATCATCTTCGGCTGTGCAGCGACACCTGAAGCATGGGTCAGTAAACTTAAAAGCAAGCTCCAACATTTAACTGGTGTGAGCATAATCACTAGTCCTAACAGTCAAAATCAACTGTCTAAATTGCGTAATATAGCACTGGCACAAGTCACAACACCTTATGTGCTTTTTTTAGATGTCGATATCGTTGCAGATGTGGAGCAAATACAGCAAGCCTTAACGGCAGTAAGACAAAGCCCTAAACAAATTTGTATGTATCCGTGTTTATACTTGAGTGCTAAAGGTAACCGACAACTTTCTAAACATCCTGTATCGGTATTTAGACAATATTATTATCAATTCAAACGAGAGTGGATCTTACACCTTGCCTTTCCATCATCCATCATTATTTGTGATCTAAAGTCTGTACACGCTATACAAGGCTTCGATGAAAGCTATAAAGGTCACGGTTATGAAGATTTTGACTTTATGCTCAGACTCTTTAAACACAAAGAGTTGATTGAATATACGGAGCAAATCTTAATTGATGAGCCCTATATGGCTCCGATGATGGCCACTGGTTTTCGTGCTCTACTCAGTAAAGCCCAACTCGAACAGCTATTACAACCTATATATTTTGTGCATCTTTACCATAGTAAGAACAAACAAGAAAATTACTATCAATTACGTCTACAAAACCAAAATATATTTCATCAGAAGTTTAGTGCTTTAACAGCGCATACAATCGAACAAAGCCCTTGTACGCTATTATTGATAAACCATTTTTTTGAATTATTAGCGATGCAGAATAAAAAGCCCAGTGAATTTACTGCACTTTGGGCAGAAATTCCTGGGCATATGTTTAGAAAAATTAAATTAATCTGATTAACAATATATTTCCCTTTAATAGATATAGTATAGTCAGTAGGTTAAAACTCAATTCTCTTATCCATTTATTACTAGTATCTAATCTTTGTCTATCCAAACAAAATCATAATCAACACTCAACTCTTCAGATTCAAATGTTAACTCCAAGCTAAATGCTTTAAGCTTTTTATTAAAAACCTTTGAAATATTACACTCATTAACAACAGCATCATAAAAAATTTTAGTTTTATGCTTTACATTAACAAACATTCTAAGATGTGCATTAACCCCTATAATATCAACATAATCTTTAAATATAACTATTTTCTTATCAGCAGAAATTATAAAAATAGTTTTAAACAACTGACTACTTCTATAAATATCAGATACCACATAATCACTAACCGTAAAAGAATTTCCCTCATTTATGGTTATATTTCGAGTAGAAATATAATCTTTAAAAATAGTTGTACTCATAGAAACAGAAAATATTTTACTATTAAGTTTTGTTAACTCAGGTCTTTTAAATTCTCCATATTTATTAATATCACGGATAGGAACAACATCAACCGGAAAACTCATATTATGAGCATAATGTGACCTTACATATCTTCTAAATAAATCATCTTCCTGATAATTATACAAACCTGAATCCAAGAACCATTCTTCTCCCATATAATACAAGACAAATGAGGTATCATCATCTTGACGATGATAATTACTATTAAAACCACATTTCATTGAAATATGAAAATCATCAATGCCATCCCACTTGTCACGATAAAATGCCCACCCAGACTTTGGTAGAACTAATGATTTTTCAAGAGGAGGCTCACCCTCGACTCCTAAGCTAGTAGAAAATTTTAAATATTTAAGACCATTAGGTTTGGCACTTTTTGGTAAAATGTTTTTTGGTTGAATACATTCAGTATCACCAAAAGGTATATATTCACCCAAAGGAGATATCATAAATGAAAAAGCATATAAAGAATTATTTATTAAATCATGATCAACTATTAACTCAGATAATAGAATATCTTTATTTTTAAATAAAAGATTATTTATCATATTGAGCTGATTAATACCAAGCCCTTGATAATGAGTACTATTTTCAAAGTGACCACCATCCGAATCAAACATTTTTGAAACTTCGTATTTTAACCTAGATCTACAAACCTCAATTAATCTATCGAAATAAGTTTTATCATTATTCTCACATATTGCTATTATCAAAGTAATTGTTTGATCTAAACCATGATTAGTTCCTTTAGAATAAAACTTATCTTCTGCCAAAAAATCAATATGCTTTTCTATTAGCATATCAAAAAAAATAATATCTTTTTCTAATAAAAAATTATTTTCAAATAATATTTTTTTAATTTCAATAATACGTCTTAATCTTAAAGCCGAACCATGATCATGCCATACCATATTATTTGTATAAGGGGTGTTTTTATGTGTATACCACCAACTTTCAACAATAGACTTAATAAAAATAAGAATCTCTTTATTATTACATTCGAAATAATAACTTAATATATCCTTTACAAAATACCATTGTTGTAATAACCAAACCCAGCTTCTATTATTAAATGGATTAATTTCCCAATCCACACCAAATCTCGGGCCAAGAGTTACGCAGCCAAATTTAGGAGCAAACCATACATTATTTTCTATGATATTAGCACCAACAGATAACTTTGAATTATAAAAGTCTTCTGAATTAATTTCAGTCTCTTGTATAATAATATTATCTAGTGAAATAACTCGTTGAACTTTATTACCCAAAAAGTCGAGTGCAAACAAATGCACAGTATCAAAATCAATGTCAGACATATCAAAAAATGGAATCTTCTGATACCATAAAACCTTTATACGCTCATTATTTTTTATAAAATAAATAGCAAATTGTATTTGTGATAAATTAATTAAACTATCAGGAACAATCTTAATAAATTTCTTACTATTAATTTTAAAAAACTCATATGATAATGCAATAGGAGAAACTCCTTGATTAATTGTAAATTTTCTCAAGCAACTAAAATCATTAATCAAGGTTAGTCGTGGCTCTTCAATATTACCCCCATTAATTAGACTAAGAATAATTTTTATTAATATATCCTTTTTAACTGGAGAATGGCCATCTCCCCATGAGCCAAATTCAATATAAACCCCATTATTACTAGTTAGAGAATTATTATTCTGCACCCACTCTCCACTCTTCAGGAGGGGTAACATATGGTTTTCAATGTGAAAATCATCGAAAATATTTTGCAGATATAATACTTTTGATCTACTATTAAATTTATTAATATCAACTTCAAAAATTAATTCATTGAGTTCGATAGTTTTATTAATAAATTCAAATTCTGAAAAATTATTATAAGAATAATCAGAATCAAAACAATCAAATAAATATTTCAACACATGTTTTGAATGATATTTCTTAATATTTGTTTGTGGATTCCAAATTATTGTTTTTAAAGAAGTTTTAATCAATGAAGTCTGAATTAACGCTGCAAAACCACCACCTGAACCACCAATTAATATTGGTTTCAATTTATTGTTTAAAAATATAGAGTCTAATATTTTAGATATTTTAATCGGTAAATCAGGCTCTTTTTTATTTCCCGCATACCATGACAACATTATATCATCTGAGAAATAAAGTGATGGGTCTGAAATAGTTATTAACGGGATATTTAACTCTTCAGCTAATGAAATACCTGAAAAAAAAGGAGGTCGACCTCTATTACTTAAAGCACCACTAAAAACAACTAAACAATCTTGTTCAGAATCTAGTAAATTTAATCTATTAAATCCCTTCATGAGAATATGAAGATTAATATTACCTAAATCACATACATATAAACCATCATCAAATCTAGAATTAGAATTTATAATATCCTTAAAATTCACATATATAACTTCAGAATTCCAAGAATCATAATTAAAAAAATTTGTATTTAACTCATTCACATTATTCAATTTATTTTCCACTTATACAATTGATGATAATTCTAAAAAAATCTTAGAAACAAAACTATCAACAGAATAATTTAAATTAATATATTCCCGACCCTTTTTTGAAATTTCTATAAATTTATTTTTATCATTCATCAAAGATACAATAGAATCAACAATCTCATCTAATGAATCTTTAATCATGTAATTGGGAAATATATATTCGCAGCCAGGCCATCTATTGATTAAGCTTATACCACCTCCTGCAAATCCATCAGCTACAGCTAAATGAAAACTCTCAAACCCTGGAAAATCATAATTATTGGATTCACTCAGTGATAAAATATATCCAATTTTATGTTCAGTTAATGCAACCTTTAGATTACTATGACCTTTAAATTCAACTGCATCTAACAATTTATTATTTACAATATATTCATCACAGGAATCAAAATAAGCCATTTCTTCTTTATTCCTCATTAACCATGGTAGGTCACTCGGACGTTTACTATAAATTGACAATTTAAATCTAGGATCAACATCTCTTAATTTTTTTAAAATTTCTAAGCTAGATTTAAACCCTTTTTTTGATGGTAAGATACCAATCATTGCCAAATTAAATATACGATCATCATTCCAATCATTTTTATATTCATTAATATCAATATAATTTGGAATTAATCTAACTTTATCTCTTGGAATATTGGGGAAACGCTCTAAAAGTCTTTCAAAAAACAATACAGATACGGGCATAACTAAATCGACTTTAGAAAAATTTATTTTTTCAGCATAATTTGTTAATAGTTCTTGACGATGTACTCTAATGACCAATTTTTGATTATTTTTTTTATTTTCTGAGTACCATAAACTATTACCCAACATCCATTCACACCAAATTATTTCTGCCCACTCTAATAACTCTAAACTAGATTTTTCATCATGTTCAGTATGGCTTATCCATTGATCATATTTAATATCAAAAAATTGAGACAGCTTCTCTTCAGCTGGTTTAATAAACTTAAGGTCATGGCCTGCAATCAAGACTCTTGGTCTACAGAGCTTTCTAAATTCATTATAATCTTGTTTAAATAGAATATTTATTATTTCAGTAAATCGAGTATTAAGTTTAAATGATCTGATTATTTCTATATTTTGATTAATAAAATTTGAAAAATATAGAAAAGCATCCCGATCAATATCACCTCTATTTTTAAATATTAATGAAGATAAGGCTGCTTGCAATCCAACAGTCAATCTAATTTTGTAGAAATCAACACCTTGTTTTAATAAATTTTCCTGCACTCTTTCCCAAACAGAAAGATGATTCATTAACTCTAATTTCCCATATGTTTGTGTTGTAGATAATGAGAAAGTAGGCATTTTATTATATATAAATGTATCATGATCAATATATTCAATCTGTTTTGCGTGGGCCAATACATTTGTTAAAAATATTGTATCTTCACCCATTTTGATATCTTCTGGCCATATAATATTATTATCTAATAACAACTTTCTTTTTATTAATTGTGGAGATGTAGTACTTTGTTTTGCTATAATTTTTTCAATTCGTTCTTTTCTGGATAATTTCTCAGACCAGTCTTGCACAATATTTAATCTATATTTTCGTTTACCATTATCAACCAATAATGCCCCACGTACAATACACGCGTTTTTATTTTCTGCATGTTCATAATGTAGTTTGATTGTATCTGATAAAATCTCATCATCACAATCAAAATAAAATATGTATTCACCTTTGGCTAGTTGAACACCTACATTTCTGGGTTTAGAGGGTGACCCACTATTTTTTTCTAATTTTATTACAGACCAATTAGAGTGTTTTAAACATTCATTCAGCAATAGCTCATATGTTTGATCTGTTGAGCAATCATCAACAAACAATACTTCAAAGTTTGAAATAGGAAAATCTATATTGCGTAATGAAGCAAGACATTTACCAATTTTAGATACAGCATTATAACAAGGCACAATTATTGAAACAGCGATCATTTTACACATCCTAAACCGAATAGCTAAAACTAGTTTTACTTGTATAAGCTTTTACTAACTCTATAAAGTTTTCTTTCTTAGAAAAAAAATAGTTACATTTAGAGTTTTCTACATATCTATAGAGTATAGAGTCATGATGAGTAATACTTGAGCCCTCTACATACTGCGAATGTAATTTAGCTTTTTTAACCCAGTCAAATTTTGGTAAATTGTTAGGGCTACATATTATAAAATAGTCGGTTGTAATTGGATTGTATTTATCACTTATGGAGTATGTTTCAATATACTTCATAGATGTAACCATCACGCCAGCTTTATTAAACTGCTGATAAAATTTAGCTACTTCCAGTGAACCTACTTTTTCATCAACTAATAATAACAACTTATTTTCAATTTGATTTGCATAATTACTTTGGAAATAACTAATTGACCTTTCCACGTCACTTTTACAACTTACTTTGCTTACAATTGTTACACTTTCAGTATCTGGTATCCAAGGCATACCTATCTTAGTTAATATTTGTTTCCATCGATTTGTATAAGTATGGTTTCTTAATACATTATCTAGAGCTTTTTCACTTAGTAATTCAATGTCTCTAGTACTTAACTTCTTCAAACGCTCAGGATCTCTGTCAGCAAATACCACCAATTCCCCAAACATCTTATCAATACCTAATGAATAATTACTTATTACAAGTGACTTAGATGACATGAGTTCAAAAACTCGTCTTGCAAACATAGTCTCTGAATTAACTACAGTATTAAAATTTAATCCTAATGTACTAGAACGATATACCTCAGGCATCTTATCATGAGGCATCCCAGGTTTTAAAAATTTACTATATTTTTCAGGCCATTTGTGCAGTTCATCACTTCCACCATAATAACGATCAACAATTTCCAACTCATAGCCAGTTTTTATTAAATTATCTAGTATTTGTTCCATTACAATGGAACGTTGTTCATGATTTGCATACCAACTTCCTGCAAACACAACCTTATTTTCTGCATTGACGCGGTTTATTGGGTTAAATAATTTTGGATTTGTTGCAAAAGGCAGAGAAAAAACATTTTTTACACCATAGTCTGATTTGTATGATTCGCAACACTCCTCAGCTGTTGTGAATACATAATCAAACTTTGATGCTGTACCAATAAAATCATGAACTCTATCTGTAAAATGAGTTGGGTCCTCTTTATTCCAAAAAATGGTAGGTATATTATTATCACGACAATAATCTAAAATTTTAAAGAGTATTGTTCTATTTTCTTTTTTCCAATTTATACTCGAATAAATTTTTCCCTGCCAAGGTCTTCGGACAGAATCTACACCAGACCATGCAGACTCACAGAAAAATATATCAGGCTGTTGTTCCTTGAATAGTTTTTCCCAATTATCTGGTTCTATAACAATTGCCTGAAATTCATCTTTAAAACTATTATAGGTAAACTCATCGGCAATAAATGCAACCTTATAATCAGAAGCTTTCTTCTTAAGCAATCTTTCTGTATTTATACTTGGATAGGCGTGAATTATATTTTTCTCTAATTCACTAATTTTTTCTTGAATTCTAGCAGCACAAATTTCCCAAGT
Organism: Acinetobacter rudis; assembly: GCF_000829675.1. GTDB lineage: Bacteria > Pseudomonadota > Gammaproteobacteria > Pseudomonadales > Moraxellaceae > Acinetobacter > Acinetobacter rudis. The sequence continues at coordinate 51,316 of NZ_BBRX01000020.1, read as the reverse complement.
ACGTTCCGTAACAGCCCAATTTCGTGCAGCGGCACCTAAACTAATACGTAATGAACTATTAACCAATGTACTTAAAAGCTTATTTGCTAAATCCTCTACATTTCCCTTTTCATAAACAAGCCCTGTTTCACCATCTTTAACCATTTCTCCAAGTGCACCAACTGAAGATACAACTAGTGCTTTCCCCATTGCCATAGCTTCAAGTGGTTTTAATGGAGAAACTAATTCTGTTATTGGTAATGGCTTGCGAGTAAAAGGGGCAACATCAATGATTGAATAATAGCTTTTCACTGCATCATGAGGTATTCGCCCTGGCATAATGAGCCACTTATCAAAACCATACTGCTTAGCTATATTGAGTAATTCCAACGCATATTGCCCCTGAGCACTATCCGTTGATGGTGTTGCACCAACCAATATTATTCTAAAGTTGATTCCCTCATTATATAGAGCACCACAAGCATGTAAAAGATCATCTAAACCTTCATAACTATTAAATGTTCCTATGTAACCAATGGTTGGGGTGTTTTCTGGAATATTAAGTTGTTCAAGTAAATTGTAATCTTTTGGATTTTCTAATGGATTAAATTTACTTACATCACAAGAGTTCGGTAATAGAGCAACCTTATTTGCTTCTAGTCCTCTTGAGATTAAAAGTGTTCGCATTGCTTCTGTTAAGGTAAAAACATAATCTGCATGTAATGCAAGCTCGGTTTCAAGATACTGCGTTAGATGATAATTTGCAGTCTGAACAACTGTAGGCTGCTTGGATTCATGTGTAATTTCCCAGAATCCACGTACTTCATAAATAAATGGAATACCTAACCGTTTCGCAGCCAAAAGTGCAGGAAGTGCATTTTTAAAATCGGAAGCAGCCATAACACATGAGGGCCTCAATTCCTTAAATTTTCTTTCTAGCTCATTTGAAGCCTTAGTAATATAATTTTCTGTCCCTTTCCATCCCTTTGGTTCTTTAAGTCTTTGATAATGAATTCCATCAATATCATCTGTTAATGAGGTATTTTTCTCTTTATAATCTTTTAGGAAACTCTCTGGATATCCTGGTCGACTTAGACAAACAATATCTAACCCTTGGTTTTTCATCGCACTTGCTAAAGCATGTGAACGTGTTGCATACCCCTCAGACTGATAAGGTAAGCTTTGATTAAGCACATAGCAAACTTTACTTTTATTCACTGAAAGTGGATGCTTAACCACCGGATTATTTAACTCAGATAAAATACCAGCATAATTCTTCCTCAAGACTTGTAATATCGATGGTTTGCGCTTGACTATAACTTCATTTAGGATGCTAAACTCATCAATTTTCCATTTTGAACAGCTTATTTCAATATAAGCTACACCTTGTGGTTTTATGAGATTAACTTCAACTAATGTTGTTTTTATGTTCTTAGTACCATTTAAATAAAAATACCAGCAATTCAAATGATCAGACCAACTCAAATTAGTTAATCCTGGAGCTAATATTTCCTCTCCATTATTATTAAAAAAATTAAATTTAATAATACCTAGACTATTTACCACATCAAAATGACCACTTTGTACAAGTGACAAACCAATACTTATATCTTCCGCATCATCAATCCAACTTTTTAGTTGAAATTTATAATCCTTTTTAGTCATATCTAAAGGTATTTTTCCAGATATATTTTCTTCTATTTTAATTTTCTCAATAAAGAATGGATCAACAGATTTAAATGTATTTACAGGAGTATTCTTTAAAAATATTTTTTTTAGATTAAAAGAATTTTTATGATTATTTTTATTTTTTTCTGTTTTTATACGAATATCACATAAGCTAATATTAGCTTCAAAATATTTACAACCATATTCTTTTGAAGCTAATTCAAAATAAATTTTAGCCTGTTCATATCTACCATCATTAAAATGCTTGACAGCTTGTTCTATAATACTCATAACACTTTCACTCTTAACTCAACTTATTTAGGCTTTACTTTGTTTTTTCTGAAAACCTTTTACTACACGATGAACTTCAATAGGCATTTTGATAAAATTTTTCAATGATTTAGTTCCATCAACCATAACAACACCCAGCTTATATGATAAGTGTTTTTTTACACGTTCCGCTTCAGAAGCATCACTATAAAATTCAAGTTCTTGAGGAGCTGACTCTTGGCTTTCTCTTTTTTTCACAGCAATAGTTTCAGTAAGTAAAGCATAAGGTAGTTTAAGTAACCCATTCAAATCACGAGAATGCTCAATTGCTGTAGCACCTAATCGATAGTGTAATTGCTGCTTTATAAGATCTGCTGCACCTAAATATACTTCAGTATTTATGTCATCTTTTTTATTATCTAAAGAACCGATATTTCTATTTTTTAAAATAACATTCTCAAATTCTTGCTGGACAACATGCAGTTGATTTAATAACAATACATTTTCTTTTTTGATCTGCGAACTACTTTCCATATAAAGCAATTTATTCAGACTATCATCCAAAGCCACTACTATTCTATTTAAAGAGTTATAATGCTCGTCATTAACCATTTTTTTACTAATCAGATCAATAGATTCAATTAAACGTTCATTCTGATCTAATAATTTATTAATAAGTAACTCGTATTTATTCAATCGTTCAGGAAGCTCAGTCAATATATTATTCTTTACTAAAATATTCTCCCCCATTACGAGCTTATTAATAGCTTTCTCATACTTATCCAACTGATCTTTAACCACATCCTTTACTAATTGTATTTGTATTAAGACTTCTTCATTAAATATTTTTTTAGACTCAGTCACGTCAAATAAAACTTCCTGCACACTTGAGGCTTTTGTCGAAGGCTCCTGATTAGACACAGCATTACCGTTAATACTAGATGAGTCATTTGATTCCAGCTCTACAGTATTTGTAGAGCTGGAATCAACAGCTTCATCTACCACTTTTACTAAATTTTTTTTTTGGCGTCTCGTTGAAACTGGCTTTCTCATTTTAACTTAACCCACAAAACTTAATTGATTGATTTCGAGATTGGTAAATTCATTATGCTTTACAAGCTCAGCAACTACATCCGCTTGGGCTATCGCATTCTCTAAAGAAACTAAAGTACCTGAGCTTAATTTACTTGGGAGTTCATGAATATTCGGCTCAACCAAGAGCAACTCAATTGCGCTGTTTTCACCTAGTTTTTGTGCTATTTGTACTGCTGGACTTTCACGTAAGTCATCGATATTTGGTTTAAACGCCAAACCTAATAAAGCCACTTTAGGCTTACGTCCTAAGTCACCCAAAGCTGCAACTTGCTGCTCGATTTTTTCTACCACCCACTCTGGTTTATGGTCATTTACTTCACGCGCTGTACGTACCATACGTGCAAGATCAGGTGTCTTGTTGACGATAAACCAAGGGTCAACAGCGATACAGTGTCCACCCACACCAGCACCTGGACGCAAGATATCTACACGTGGATGACGATTTGCAAGTCCAATCAATTCCCAAACATTGATATTTAAACGATCACAAATCAGTGAAAGCTCATTGGCAAATGCAATGTTGACATCGCGAAAAGCATTTTCAGTAAGTTTTGTCATCTCTGCTGTACGGGCATTGGTTATGACCAATTCACCTTGAACAAAAATTTGGTAAACCTCTGCTGCTTTTTCAGCACAACGCGGTGTTAGACCACCAATGGTACGGTCATTTTCAACTAACTCGCGTACAACCTGACCCGGTAAAACACGTTCAGGGCAATAAGCTACAAATATATCGTTGTTAGTATCTTGCTCTTGTTGTGGGAACTTTAGATCAGGACGCAGTTCAGAGAGCCACTCAACCATTTGCTCTGTTGCACCTACTGGTGAAGTTGACTCCAATATAACCACGTTGCCTTTTTCTAATACTGGTGCAATAGTTTTTGCAGCAGCTTCGATATAAGTCAGATCAGGCGTATAATCTTCACCTTTAAATGGCGTAGGTACAGCGATTAAAAAAGCATCTGCTTTTTCTGCGGTTTTAGATGCTTTAAGGTGGCCCGAGGCAACCACGTTTTTCACAATCTCTTCTAAACCAGGCTCAACGATATGAATACGCCCTTGGTTAATGGTGTCAATTGCATGTTGGTTGACATCTAAACCGATGACTTCTGCTCCAGCATGGGCAAACATCGTTGCTGTTGGTAAACCGATATAGCCCAAACCACTTACAGAAACTTTCTTAATCGCCATTATCTAAACAATCCTATAACTTTTACTATTAAATCAATTTTATAAATATGCTTGTTTTAACACGCTTGCAATTTGCTCACATGCAGTTCCGTCACCATATGGGTTATGGGCACGGCTCATCTTGCTATGCAAAACTTCGTTATCGAGTAACTCAGCCACATTTGCAACAATTGAGTCTTCAGTTGCACCAACCAAACGTACCGTACCCGCCTCTACTGCTTCAGGACGTTCTGTGGTATCGCGCATCACCAGTACAGGAATGCCTAAAGAAGGTGCTTCTTCTTGAATACCACCTGAGTCCGTTAAGATCAGATAACTTTGCTGCATCAGCCAAACAAAAGGTAAGTACTCTTGTGGTTCGATTAATTTGATGTTGTTTAAACCATCAAGATGTTCATAAACTGGTTTTTGTACATTTGGATTCATATGTACAGGATAAACAAACTCAATCTCAGGATACTGTTGTGCCAGACGTTTTAAAGCACGACAAATATTTTCAAAACCCTCACCAAAGTTTTCGCGGCGGTGCCCAGTCACCAATACACGTTTTTTATCGAGATCTAACATACTAAAATGCTCTCGCATTTGTGTTTGTAAGGCAGGATTAGTTTCGATTTTATTTTTAATATAATGCAAAGCATCAATCACGGTATTACCCGTCACAAAAATATTATGCTCAGGTACACACTCTTGCTTTAAAAAGCCTGCTGCTGTATTGGTCGGGGAAAAGTGCCAGCGACTCAGTACGCTGGTCAATTGGCGGTTGGACTCTTCTGGCCAAGGTGAATAAATATTATAGGTTCTTAAACCAGCCTCAATGTGACCAATATCGATTTTTTGATAAAATGCAGAAAGTGAAGCGCTTAGTGTTGTACTGGTATCACCATGGACCAAGACCACATCTGGAGAAAACTGCTGCAACACACCTTCAAGCCCAGTCATCATTCTTGAAGTTAACATGGTGAGACTTTGCCCAGATTTCATAATATTTAAATCATAATCTGGAGTAATATCAAATAGTTCCAAGACAGAATCTAACATTTCACGATGTTGTGCCGTCACACAAACTTTTGCCTCAATCTGGTCCTGTTTTTGTAACACATGGACCAACGGTGCCATTTTTATGGCTTCAGGCCGTGTTCCAAAGACCAATAGAATTTTTAGCATAAATATTACCAGTTGATTTATTTAATAAAGTAACCAAAAAAATTTTTCCAACTGTATAACATACGCTACAAAATATCCATTAAATTTTAAAATAAAATATAGCAGATATAAGAATAAAGATAACTAAATTATGAACATAAAATTAACACTACAGCGTAATTTTCAAGTAATAAGTTTGAATAGGTTAAACAAGATTGAGCATTATAGAATGAAAATTACGTTATTTTATGCTAAGTTAACTGTATTAATGCATACATTATACAGGATACCCAATTGTGTGATTGACTATTATCCACACTCTGAACTTACTATAAATATAGCTTACAGATATGACAAATATATAACATATAATTCATATATATGAATGCCAAAGATTTACCAAGCATAGATGACTCATAAATATTCCACTAGTTGATTAATACACTAAGCGGCACAAGCTAAATGTGAGCAATGATATTTAGGATCTGCTAACCCTACTTTACATCTAAGCTCAACTCAATCGAGCTAAGACTCTATGTTTCAAAGCCATGTTAACCAAACCATAAAAATCTATGAGTAAAAATTATTTTAAATATATAAAAATCTACTAAGAAAAAACTCAATACAAAAAGTAAACCAGCTACAAATAAGCATTTTTTGAAAAAAACACAGAATACTGCACAAAGATTCTTTAATCACCCAGAAGTAACATAAGTATTTCCCTACAGTCAGCTTTAAATTTTTATAAAAAATGATGAGATAATATTCTAGATAATTTAAAAAAAGGGGCATCATTTCCCATAAAATCAATTAGACAGCGTATTAAAAACATTATGTTATACATAATATAACTAAGACTATCGACTCATTTTCTTTACAAATAAAATATGATCCTTATTTTATTTTTTTAATTTCAAATAGTTTAATTTTGAAAGAATATTAATCCAAGTATTTGAACTTTTTTTACTACTTTCTTGAGTCTGTTGCTCTAGGTAGTCGAGCACAGACTCAATACTGGTCAATGCAATTTTAGATGAAGCCAAGTTATAAACAGCATACTGCACCAATACAACATAGAGCAGTTCATCAACAGTCAACTGACGGGTGCGACGAGAGTTTGTATGACGATCTTCAGTAAGTCCCCAACCCGCATAAAATGGCATACCATAACACACCACTTTTATACCGCGAATTAATGCTTCAAATCCTGTCAATGAGGTCAGTGTATGAACCTCATCGATAACTGCAAAACATTCGATAATCGAACGACGTGTCTCAATTTGATTGGCATATTTTAATAATATTTGTTGCTCTATCTTACCTGGTCTTAAACCTGCTTCCACATCAGGATGAGGTTTATAAATAATATAAGCTTCAGGGTTTAATTCCTTAACTTGTTTTAACAGTGCTATGTTGGTTTTGATATCAACTCCACCGAGTTGCACAGACATATCATCTTCAACTTGACCCACGACCAAGATTACTTTGCCAGTAAAGTTGATTTCTAACCTTTCTCGTTCGCCGACATTATATTTGGAAATATTGAGTGCAATTATTCGCTCTCTTAATAAGCGCGCACGTTGATACTCTGCGGTACTGAGTTTGCAGTGGCTCAGCAAACTTTCTACATAAGAGGGAGCTGTTGCATCATAGTAAATGCCGACTGGATCAAATACCAGTGAACAAGGTCTTGTCAATGCTGCACCCAACCCTACAGAGCGAACGAAACCATCTTCAACTGTACATAACGACTGAATACCACTTTGCTTAAATTGATACGCTTTTTTGCCCCAAGCCACAATATACTCGGATGACTTCGGCTTAAGCCAATTTTTAAAAGATAGTTTCGTCTGTGGAAAGCCCAAATAAGAGCGTAAAAACCGCTTTTTCCAACGACTGAACCCAGATAAAACTAAGGAAGGGGGCAATACCTGTTGCATCGCAATGTTTGGCTGCAAGATCGCAATAAGTTCTTCCAATTCACAGCGCTGACCAGTCACAGGTGAGACATAGCGTGCATAGCGAAAATACGCACACGCAAATAAGTGAGTTAATGATCTTCTTGTTTGACGACGCTCTTGTAATATCGCTAATGGTGTATGCTGATCATGCGTTAACCCCCATGCCGCATACCAAGGTAAACCAAAACAATGTACTGTTTTACCACAAAGTAATGCCTCAAAACCCATCTGTGAGCTGACCACATAAACCTCATGCATCATTTGCAATAATTCTATGGGATTATAATTATCACTTAATACCAGAGCGCCTACTTGTGCAAAATCTTGAGCACTAAAATGCCCTTTTGCTTTACCCGCCAGTACATCCGGATGAGTCTTCACCCACAGCTTTGCATCAGGATGATCTACGCGCGCCTGTTTAAGCATGTGTAGAAAACTATGATTACTTGCACCGGCACAATGAATCGATTGATCACCAACGGTCTGATCCACCACCAATATATTTTTCTGTGCTTGAAAACGACTGGTGTCTATGGGTGTATATTTTTGATTATACTTACTGATTTGATATCGCACGATTTGGTCAATTGCCAACTGTGCTCGCCGATTGGCTTCATGACATTCATCTCGCTCAATGAGCCTTTCTAAATCTGACTGCTGTCTTGCATCAAAGTAAATACCGCTCTGATCCACCACGAGTGATAAGGGTGGATAACCTTGTTTACCTAGGCCCAATGAGCGGACAAATCCATCTTCAACACATAAACATACTGCTGCATTTTTCTGAGCCAAAAACTGAGCATGATCAAAACTCGCTTTGCGCCCCCATCCCACATAGACAGGGCCACTCAGACAGGACTCTTCAGTTAAAAAACGCTGGATATCAGGAATGCTTTGAATCTTACGATTACTAAAAACAAAATTCACTGCGACCCTCGTATATGCTCAGTATTAAACTACATCAAACTATAAACTGCTCAATTAAAGATCTAAAGCCACTTTAGTCATAATTGCAATCTGATACAGAATCGCGGTAATACCACGAGCCACTTCGATCGATTTACTTGATGCTTTAGGCAAAACCATAATTTCATCGCCCATTTGGATTTTGCTGCCCTTCGCAACCAATTCAGCCTCACCATTTTGGTGAATCACGATGACTTTAGACTTGTTTGATTTTTGGCTAAAACCACCCACTTGTTCAATATAACTCAGCGCACTACGGTTCGGTTGATACTCTACACCATTGGCAAATGCGACTTCACCATGAACCATGATCACAGAAGTCATTTCAGGGATTTTTAAAATATCACCTTGTTCTAAGATGACGTCTTGGTACGTCCTTGGGTCCAATACCACTTGACCCAACGGTTGAGCTTGACGTGCTTTGGTCACGAACTGCTTAACTAGTTCAGCATCTTTACTGCGTAAGTTTGCCTCTTCTTGGGTACTCGAACGCGCATTGAAAGTTGCATCTTCGAGTTTATCCAAAGCGATATTGAGCATCTCTTTTTGACGCTTAGCAACAGAAGGTCTAAACAGCTGTAAAGCCTGCATATTGGCCAAAGCGTTTGGCTTGATCCGTGGCAATACTTCAGACAGTTTTGCACCATAAGGGAGTACGATGGCATGCTCGCCATTGTTGGCACCTTCGACCCGTACCTGAATGGTCCCGGCATAACGATCTGCTGTAACACTGAGTACATCGCCATTTTGCACTTGAATATCTTGCGCTTGGCTTATTGGATAATATTCACTGCGGTATTCATTGCCCTGACGACGCATAATACTGACATTGGTTGCCCCTGGTTTGGCTTTGGCCACACCTAAGGCTTGCCCCACGGTCAGATAAGGCACATTAAACTCAAAGTCGTAAGCGTTAAAGACTTCACCACTAATACTAAAAGTCTGAGTACGCGGACCAACCACAACCACGTCCCCATCTCTAAAGCTAAAAGGCTGTAAACGACCAGAAATCAAAAAGTCATAAAGGTCAACTTGTTGTAGTACTTGACCGCTGCGCATAATTTTAATGTCGATATAACTACCACGCTCAGGGTCGACACCACCGGCACGGTCTAAATAGGCCACCACGCTGTCATTGGCCAAACCGCCATAATTACCCGGCTGGTTGACTACCCCAGTAACTAAAACTTTTACAGGTTGAGCCTCAACCAGTGAGGCATAAACACCAACGTTAGACACATAGACTTTACGCACATGTGACTCAACTAGAGACTGTAACTGTCCGTTACTCACGCCCTGTACTTGGATCGGGCCAATGTTTGGAAGAAATAGATTACCTTTAGGGTCTACCGTCTGCGTACCCGCATACTGATAAGCTCCCCACATCCGCACATTGACTTGATCACCAGGATTGAGCTTATAACTGTTATTAAAGGTACTGCCCGCAGTCCCTGAAAATGCACCTTTAAATAACTGCGAACCAAATACATTGCTATTGTTCGGATACTTAGGCGCACTACTTGGAGTCAGGTTAACTACCGATTGATTGGGTAAAATCGTAGGGTCTTGCTCACGCGCTTGCTGGTTAGTATCTAAACCGGCAATAAGAGGATTATTTGGCATCATGCTGTTGGCATAAACCAATGTCGTGCTATAACTCAACAGCGCAAGCGCTGAACATAATAATTTTTTATTCATCACTTATTCCCGATGCTCACGGATGATGGAACTAATCAGCAGTCCAATACCGAAAAGAATATTTAAAATAATAAAAGTGGTTGCGCTTATATAAATACGACGTGGATACAAAGCGTCTTCAGCCAAACGCGGCTCAGCAATGATCACCAATTTCTTAAGTTTCTTTGATGCCTCTAAACGGGCTTTTTCCAGTGATGCCAATGAGATCTTATAAAGATCTGTGGCAAAAGTTACTTGAGCCTTAAGTTCTTCAAAGTCTGCAACCGCCTTATTAAGCTTAGCATTGCTTGGTGAGGTGAGTTTGCCGTTTTCATCGTCGATTTGCTTTTTCACTGATTCGATTTGGCTACGAATCGCTACGACTTGAGCTGACTCAGGGTTAAGATAGGCCAAAAGGGTGCGTTCTTCGGTATGTAACTGGGCCAAATTGGCCTGTAAGCCTGCAACTAAAGTGCCTACAGCCTGCGCTTGGGCCTGAGGATCAAAGGTACTATTTTCGTTTTGATAGGTCAGTAGATTATGCCGTGCAGTATTGAGCTGAGCGGTTGCTTCATCAAGCTGTTGCTGTGCGTACTTTTGCTGCTCCAACGCGATGCTATTCGAGATCCCGTTAATAAAACCTTCGCTTTGCTGCAGGATCGCTTGATTAAGCTTTAAAGAAAATGCTGGAGTAAAGCCTTGTGAAGAAACGTTGAGCATCATGGTTTTTTCATCGAGATTAACTTTTACCACTTTTTTAAAATGTTCAACCAAATCCTCAATAGTTGCATCACTGGCTAACGAAAAAACTGGGTCACCATCTTGTCGAAAGGCCTTACGCAGATCTAACTGTTTATCTAGTTTCTCCACCATATCGCGTGAGGTAATATACTCTTTTAAAATATTCGTATCTTCACCGCTGGTATTGGCGACCCCTAGTAGTGCAGTTAACCCCCCAGTTTCTGAAACTGCGGTATCGCCTACCTGCTTGACCAAGAGTACAGATGCAGACTGATATCGATCATGTGCAAATGCATTTAAATAAGTCACTGTCACGGCCAAAGGTAAAAGTACAGCCCCTGTATAGGCCAGCAGTAACTTTTGTTTTTTCTTAATGCGCATACGCTTTATATACCTCTACTGCATCTTGCATATTGTCAAAATATTCAGCCTGACCATCTCTAACCAAAAAAGCCACATCACAATTACGTGTTAAATCATTCAGATCATGTGAAACCATGATCAAATTTGAACTGGCTTTAAGTTCATCCAACAAAGCCTGACTTTTTTTACGGAAAGAAGCATCACCCACCGCCCCTGCTTCATCAAGTAAGTAATAGTCAAAGTTAAAGGCCATGCTTAATCCAAAACCAATCCGACTACGCATACCGCTGGAGTAACTTTTAATCGGCATATCAAAGTATTTGCCAATCTCGGCAAAGTCCTCAACAAAGCGCACCACGTACTCAACTTCTTCTTCACTTTGTACATAAAGCCGTGCCACAAAACGGACGTTTTGCCGAGCAGTTAAACTGCCTTGAAAGCCACCAGCCAAAGCCACTGGCCAAGAAATTGACTTGTTGGTGATTACTTCACCTGAGTCGGCAAAGTCAATCCCGCCAATAATCCGAAGTAAGGTACTTTTACCTGCACCATTTTTACCCAAGAGGGCTACACTTTTATTTTCAGGCAAAATCACACTAAGGTCCTTAAAGACCACATGGCGGCCCTTAGGGGTAATATAGGACTTACTCAGATTTCGAAGTTCAATCATTTAGACTTGATCATCCGTCGTTCAAAACGTTTGTAGAGCAGTAGGCCAATAAACATGGATACCAAAATCCACGTCAGGACATAATTTAAGCTAATGCCATCCACTAGAGGATACATAGGTGCGACTGCATGACGCATGGGTTCAAAAATGTGGATCAAAGGATTATAAAGTAAGTATTCACGGTATTGCACAGGTATAATTCCAATTGGATACAGGATACCTGATATAAAATACAAAATTAGGAAAAGTACACTAACAAATTTATTTAGTTCTTTGGAGAAATCACCGAGTACCATAAAAATTAAGCTTATTGAAAACATCAAAATAAATAAAAGCAACCAATAGGCCATTAAAGTGGGGATCTGGTCAAAACTGATGGTATAACCAAGCCAAAGTAACACTACACTAAAAAATACATAAGTACTAAAGCCTAAAAATAACTCAAGTAGGTTACGTGCAATCAAAGCATCAACTGGTTTAACAGGTCGATAGCTAAACAACCCCTTATTAGCTTGCGCTGCCCCTAATGCTTGACCAATCCCTGAGCGAAACATAAAAAATGGGACAATTCCATTCAATAAGAATATCTCAAAGGAAATATTAGGTAAGGTACGCTGCATAATTGTCCCAAACAGCAGCATTAAAATCCCAATAGTGAATAAAGGCTCGATTAAAATCCAAAGATAACCAAGACGATATTCACCAAAACGCGTTTGTAACTCACGTAAAAATAGCGCTCGGATAGCAACCAGCATCACCCGTGCGCCACCTCGTGGTTTTAACCGAGGCAGTTTTTTTAAGGCGCTGTTCGTTGATGACTGTTCCATTGGCAATTATTAAAGTGTTTTATCTATTAAAAAGTGTGAAACATGATAGCGTTGAATATACCAATAATAAAGTCTTTTAAGTATCAATTGGGTGAGTACAGGCTGTTGAACAATGTAGGATATGTACTTTTAGTGCATACTCAGAGACTGCCACATATAAGTCATTCAAAAATATTTATTATTTAATCTCTTGGTTAAATTAAAACACTTATATAGTGTTATGAATGATTAAATATTTTGAGATCTAACCACTTTCAAGCCATACATTTTTACTAAACTTCTCGGTGATTTTTAGTTCTTCTCAATCACATTTTTATTTGATTTTTAAGATATTATCTTTAATACGACCCCATTAAAGGTTGCCGTAGTATACCAAACACATAAAAACATCAAAAAATAGGATGTGTCACTAGTTGGTGAGTAGATCTAACACACCAATCAGGTCATGTAGTGTGCATTAACACAAGATTAATGTTCATTTTTTGCTTTACAAACAAGCGCTAAAGACAGATAAAAATACGATATCAAAACTAAGCGACTAAAGAACAGTTTGTCGCTCAGAGCATCTCATAAAAAATAGTTTAACACTTCAAATCTTATATTAACTTTAAGAAACAAATCATGCGTTCAAATCCTCTACTCGATCAGAATTAAACAGGTTATTTATGTGATACCTGCTGACTGGGCTGCTGAACAAAGCAGATGCAAGCCAACTTTTAAGCTCACTCGTCTACACCGCATTGATAACCGAATCGTTATAGGATCAAAACTCTCTCATGTATTTGTTTAGGCCATCACGAAATACTTGCATGCTCAATATTCTATGCATATTGGATGACTTTACAAGGAAGAGTCTGGCTTTGGAGCCAAATACACAATTAAGCTTTGCCACACCTAAGCACTTACCACTTTTGTTTAAAAAATATGATTTTCTTCTGGTTGAATCAACTTGGCTGGGCAATCAAACGCAATGGAAATATAAGGTTGCTAGCTATCCTGATCATCCTGAGCGTAATCAACAACAATTGGCATATTTAGTACAATGGGCAAAAAATCAAAAAATCCCCACAATATTTTGGAATAAAGAAGATCCTTTTCACTATGATCAGTTTATTTCCACAGCCAAACTCTTTGACTTTATCTTTACCACCGATGCTAATCTTATTCAGCAATATCAAGTCCAATGCCCAGACTCAAAAATTGCATCATTACCCTTTCCATTTCAACCCAAAATTCATTATCCATCGCCGTTCAGCCAAATCAGAACACGATCCAGTATATTTATTGGCAGTTATATGCGTCATATGCATTCAAAAAGGCGACTATGGCAAGATCTTTGTTTTCATGCCGCAGCACCATTTGGTCTCACGCTGATCAATCGTCATGCCAAACTGGCAAAAAAAAATAGTCAATATCAATTCCCCGATATTGAGCATGTCCGCTATCGAGAGACAGTGTCCTATACCAAAACGGCTCACTTAAATCATCAGTTTCAACAATCCATCAACGTAAATACGATTACCAATTCACCAACCATGTTTTCACGGCGTTTAATTGAGATTATGGCATGTAATCGACTCGTGGTGAGTAATCCTAGCTTAGCCATAAATCAAAACCTTACCGAGTTGAAAGGACAAAGTACGTTCAATATCCTGATCTTGTTTTTGATTAGATATAATATTGAAAAGCGTGCTGTAGTCATCTCGACTGCTATTTTTCAGAGCCTTAACTTCGTTATATAACTCAGGTAGAACGGTCAAAGCACTCAGTTTACTTGACAGTGTTTGTATTTGCGCTAAAACCGCAGACTGGTTCTGCTGTAAAGCACTCAGTGAAGTGTTCAAAGTAAGGAGTTGCTGCTGCAATGTAAGCTGTCTTTTTTCAAGTGCCACCAATATGCTTTGACTTGACTGCTGCTCTAGCTGCAAAAACTTTACTTTTTCCAATAGCACAGTATGCTGCTTCGACTCAAAAGTTACGTCGCGATTGAAATGAGCATGCACCGCTTGTGTAGCAAGATCCAAGTCTGATGCTGACTGCGATGCCCTATCTTGTGATAATTCATTTCCAGTAGCCGGGTTTAAGGACATGCTGAATCCTCTGGTCCGTTTTTGACGTCTTACTGAAATGTTTTTTTTCATTTTATTATTCACCCACAAAACTCAATTGATTGGCATCTAAATTGGCAAACTCCTGATGTTGAACCAGTTCAGCAATGACATCCGCTTGTGCGATGGCTTCTTGTAAAGATACTAAAGACGCTTGGCTCAGTTGTGCTAGTAGCTGATGAATATTGGGTTCAACCACTAGCACCTCAAACCGTGAATCTGCGATGAGTTGTTCTGCAATAAATACAGCAGGGCTCTCACGTAAGTCATCAATATTGGGTTTAAACGCTAAACCGAGTAGGGCAATTTTAGGCTTACGTCCCAATTGACCCAGTGCTGCTACACGTTGCCCAATTTTTTTAATTACCCAACGTGGTTTGTGATCGTTTACTTCGCGAGCAGTACGCACGATATGCGCAATATCGGGGGTTTTATTGACGATAAACCAAGGGTCTACAGCGATACAGTGCCCACCCACCCCTGCACCTGGCCGTAAAATATCTACACGGGGATGACGGTTGGCCAGTGCAATTAATTCCCACACATTAATATTGAGTTGATCACAAATCAGAGAAAGCTCATTGGCAAAAGCGATATTGACATCACGAAAAGCATTTTCCGTCAACTTGGTCATTTCGGCAGTACGTGCATTAGTGATCACCAACTGACCTTGCACAAAAATCCGATAAACTTCTGCCGCTTTTTCTGCACAACGAGCTGTTAATCCACCAATTGTGCGGTCATTTTGTACCAGCTCACGAATCACCTGACCAGGTAAAACACGTTCCGGACAATAGGCGACAAACACATCATTTTCTGTGTCTTGTTCATGGGCTGGAAATTTCAAATCAGGACGTATTTCTGCTAACCACTCGACCATTTGCTCGGTTGCGCCCACAGGTGAAGTTGACTCTAAAATTACGATATTGCCTTTTTCGAGTACCGGTGCGATGGTTTTTGCTGCAGCCTCAATATAAGACAAATCAGGGGTATAATCCTCGCCCTTGAACGGGGTGGGCACTGCAATTAAAAATGCATCCGCTTTTGCTGCGATCGAAGCTGCTTTTAAATGTCCTGAAGCAACGACCTCTTTGACGATATCTGCTAAACCTGGCTCAACAATGTGAATCCGACCTTGATTAATCGTATCAATCGCTTGTTGATTGACATCCAAACCAATCACCTGTGCACCTGCATGAGCAAACATCGTTGCTGTAGGTAAACCGATATAACCTAAACCACTGACAGAAACTGTATTAATTGTCATTTTTATTTAATCCTGTACTACTCAGATCTGATCGAATATTTAATGCTGTAAATATGCTTGCTTTAACACACGTGCAATTTGCTCACAGGCTGTGCCATCGCCATAAGGATTGTGTGCGTGACTCATTCTGTCATGTAGCACATCATTATCGAGTAACTCAGAAACGTTACGTACAATAGAGCTTTCCGTCGCACCAACCAAACGTACTGTACCTGCTTCGACAGCTTCAGGACGTTCCGTGGTGTCTCGCATAACCAATACCGGAACCCCCAACGAAGGTGCTTCTTCTTGAATACCACCAGAGTCGGTTAAAATCAGATAGCTTTGCTGCATGAGCCAAACAAAAGGTAAATACTCTTGTGGTTCAATTAATTTGACATTGTCTAAACCATTTAAATATTGATATACAGGCTGTTGCACATTTGGATTGAGATGTACTGGGTAAACAAACTCAATATCTGCATATTGCTCTGCAAGGGTCTGTAAGGCACGGCAAATATTTTCAAATCCTTGGCCAAAATTTTCACGACGATGCCCTGTAATTAATACACGCCTTTTATTGAGATCAAGCATGCTAAAGTGCTTGCTCATTTGACTCTGTAATTCGGGACTATGCTCAATCTTATCTTTGATGTAATACAACGCATCGATGACAGTATTTCCTGTCACAAAAATTGTATTTTCAGGAACACATTCTTGTTTTAAATAACTTGCAGCTGTCAATGTGGGAGAAAAATGCCATTTGCTGAGTACACTGGTCAACTGACGATTTGACTCTTCAGGCCACGGTGAATACAGATTATAAGTTCTAAGTCCTGCCTCGATATGACCGATATCAATTTTTTGATAAAAAGCAGAAAGTGAAGCACTCAACGTTGTGCTGGTATCACCATGAACCAAAACAACATCGGGGTGAAAGTGCTGTAAGACTCCTTCTAAACCTGTGAGCATTCGAGAAGTCAGTGCTGTAAGACTTTGCCCAGATTTCATAATATCCAGATCATAGTCAGGAATGATATCAAATAGATTCAAAACTGAATCTAACATTTCACGATGTTGAGCGGTCACACAGACCTTAACCTCAACCTCGTTTTGTCGTTGTAATACATGGACCAAGGGCGCCATTTTAATTGCTTCTGGGCGTGTCCCAAAGACCAATAAAATTTTTAGCATGCAGAATACCTGTAGGTTTATTGAAGATGTACTCTGGCTTATTCAGCCATAATATCGCCACCTACCCTAAAATATAAAACCTCGGTCTTATTTAATTTAGAGCAACCCCAAAATTCAACATGACATATTACAAAGAATATTAAATATGAATAAACTATAAGAATTAAATTTGACTCATTCATCACAAAAATATAAAAACAAAGTTAAATAATATATTTATCTAAACCATTACCATACTCAGTTAAAAATCACATAATCTAAAATAGCACTGAAAGACGTTAAGCCAAGACTAACTACAATAGATAAAACATAACCAATTAATTCATAAGCTGTAAATACAAAAAAATTCAACTAAAATATAAAATAGATTCCTCTCCTTTTATGTAACTTAATTATTAAGGATCATTCGATTATAACCAAACAATTTGATTTTAAAATATCCCGACTTGCATATTTAACATTCCTTTGCAGTTAAACTATACAACCATCGAATAACTAATAGAAAAAGACCATAAAACAAAAGGGAAGTTAATTGTTTTAAAAATAATTATTTTTAAAAAACACACCAGAAAAATCTTTTATAATAAATTGTGCTAAAAAGCTGAAATATTAAAATAAAAGTGGGATATTAATTGAGTAAAACCATGTGATTCTGCATCAAATAACAGGGCTAAACTGAGTTAACTGAACTGTAATGTGATCTGATCAAGATTTTTAATTTGAGAAAATAATATTATTTTCAACACTCAAGAAAAATATCTAACTTGAGCTCGTCAAATCAGCCAAGTTAAATATTCTGAGTATTGTTTTTTTTTTCGATCGCTATGACTAAAATCGGGAAATGGAATGCTGAGGTGGGTTCGTTTATAAATCTAATGCAATCTTCGTCATCACTGCAATTTGATACAGCACCGAACTGATCCCCCGCGCAATTTCGATGGATTTACTATTGGCCTTTGGCAAGACCATAATTTCATCACCTTGCAAGATCTTAGTACTTTTACTGACTAATTCTGCCTCGCCATTTTGATGAATCACAATCACCTTGGACTTATTTGATTTTTGGCTAAAGCCACCAACCTGTTCAATATAGCTCAGTGCACTGCGGTTTGGCTGATACTCGACACCATTGGCAAAGGCCACCTCTCCATGCACCATGACCACAGAAGTCATCTCCGGAATTTTTAAAATATCCCCTTGCTCCAAAATCACATCTTGAGCACTCTCGGCATGCAATATAACTTGGCCCAGCGGTTGAGCTTGACGAGCTTTAACAACAAACTGTTTCACTAATTCAGCATCTTTACTACGTAAATTAGCCTCTTCTTGGGTACTTGAACGAGTATTAAATGTGGCATCTTCAAGTTTATCTAGAGCTACATTGAGCATCTCTTTTTGTCTTTTGGCCACAGAAGGTCTAAACAGTTGCAAAGCTTTTATATTGGCCAAAGCATTCGGTTTAATTTGACTGAGTACATCTGATAATTTGGCACCATAAGCTAATACTATGGCGTGCTCCCCATTATGCGCCCCCTCTATACGTACTTGAATCGTCCCAGCATAACGATCTGCAGTCACAGTTAAAATGTCACCATCTTGAACCTGAATATCTTGTGCCTGATCTAATGCATAGTATTCACTGCGATACTCAGTGCCCTGTCGCCGCATGATACTCACATTGGTCGCGCCGGGTTTCAGCTTAGCTACGGCTAGCGCCTCAGCCACAGTTAAATATGATCGGTTGAACTCAAAGTCATAAGCATTAAAAACCTCACCTGAAATATTAAAAGTATAAGTGCGAGGACCAACCAGAACCACATCTCCATCTCTAAAACTAAAAGGTTGAAGCTGTCCAGAAATTAGAAATTCATATAGATCAATCTGTTGTAATAATTGACCACTTCGCATGATTTTAATATCAATATAACTACCGCGCTCAGGATCGACTCCTCCGGCACGATCTAAATAAGCCACCACACTATCATTGGCTAAGCCACCATAATTCCCCGGCTGACTCACTACACCAGTAACCATCACGCGTACAGGCTGAGCTTCAACCAATGATGCATAAACGCCAACATTAGAGACATAAACTTTTCGTACATGTTTTTCTATCAAAGGCTGTAACTGACTGTTGCTCACTCCTTGTACTGCAATCGGACCGATATGGGGTAAAAATAAATTACCTTTGGGGTCAACAGATTGTGTTCCTGAATATTGATAAGCTCCCCACATCCGGATATTGACTTGATCACCAGGATTCAATTTATAGCTGCCATTAAAATTACTGCTGGCTGTACCAGAAAATGCACCTTTAAATAACTGCGAGCCGAACATTTTGCTATTTTTAATATATTCGACAGAAGGGTTTATTGCTCGATCAATTGCTTGGCTGGGTAAAATACTGGGATCTTGCTCTACGATCTGTTGTCTTGGGTCGACACGATGGGATGTAGGCTGATTTTGTTGCTGTTGTATATTGGGTAACATGGTATTGGCATACAATGTTGTTGAATTATATGCACACAATGCAAATGTTGAATATATCATTGTTTTATTCATAGTTTATTCTCGATGTTCTCGGATAATCGAATGGATCAACAGCCCAATACCAAATAAAATATTTAATAAAATAAAGGCCGTTACACTGATATATGTCCGACGAGGATATAAAGCATCTTCAGCCAAACGCGGCGTTGCAATGACCACTAACTTTTTCAGTTTTTTTGAGGCTTCTAAACGTGATTTCTCTAAGGAAGCCAAAGAAATCTTATATAAATCAGTTGAGAAGTTCACTTGAGCTTTTAGGGCTTCAAAATCCGCAACCTCTTTATTGAGCTTGGCATTACTTGATGAAGTTAATTTGGCATTCTCATCATTAATCTGTTTTTTTACAGCTTCAATTTGACTACGCAGCGCAATCACCTGCGCAGATTGTGGGTTTAAATAAGCCAATAATGTGCGTTCTTCAGTCGTGAGCTGTGCCAAATTGCTTTGTAAGGCGGCCACCAAAGTGGCTACAGCTTTCGCCTGTGTCTCAGGATCAAATGTACGATGTTCATTTTGATATTTAAGTAAATTATCACGTGCCTGATGCAACTGAACGGTGGCTTCAGTTAACTGATGTTGGGCAAATTTTTGCTGTTCCAGCGCAATACTATTTGAAATCCCGTTAATAAAGCGATCGCTTTGTGCCAAGATTGCTTGATTAAGCTTCAGTGAAAATGCTGGACTAAAACCCTGTGAAGACACATTGAGCATCATGGTTTTTTCATCAAGATAAACTTTGACACGTTGATTATAATATTCAACCAACTCTTCAACTGTCGCATCTTTAGCTAGAGAAAAAATTGGATCATCTTTTTGAATAAACGCTGCACGTAGGTTTAACTGTTGATCGAGTTTTTCGACCATGTCACGAGAACTAATGTATTCTTTAAGAATATTACTATCCTCACTGCTGGTATTAGCCACACCTAACAAGGCACTTAATCCACTTGCTTCTGTCACTGCAGTGTCTGCAACCTTTTTAACCAATAGCACTGAAACTGATTGATAACGATCACGTGCAGCAGTCATTAAATAGCTCATGATCAATAACAAAGGCAGTAGGACAAAAGCACTATAACTCAGCAGTATTTTTTGTTTTCCGTTATTGCGCATGTGCTTTATAAACCTCTACAGCATCTTGCATGTTGTCAAAATATTCTGCATGACCGGCTCTAACCAAAAAGGCCACATCACAATTGCGTGTTAGGTCATTCAGATCATGTGAAACCATGATTAAATTTGAGCTGGCTTTTAATTCATCCAATAAAGCCTGACTTTTTTTTCGAAATGATGCATCCCCCACAGCTCCAGCCTCATCAAGTAAATAATAATCAAAATTAAAGGCCATACTGAGTCCAAAACCAATACGACTACGCATACCGCTAGAATAGTTTTTTATAGGCATATCGAAGTAACGACCAATTTCGGCAAAGTCCTCAACAAAATCTACAATCTGTTGAACTTGTTGTTCACTTTGCATATACAACCTCGCCACAAAACGGATATTTTGTCTTGCAGTTAAGCTGCCTTGGAAACCACCAGACAATGCGACTGGCCATGAAATAGATTTATTGGTGATTACCTGTCCAGAATCAGCAAAATCAATCCCACCGATGATGCGTAACAAAGTGCTTTTACCTGCACCATTTTTACCCAGTAATGCTACGCTTTTGTTTTCTGGCAAAATGACATTCAGATTTTTAAATACCACATGCCGCCCCTTGGGAGTGATATACGATTTGCTCAGATTTCTAAGTTCAATCATTTTGACTTAATCATCCTACGTTCAAAGCGACGATATAGCATTAATCCGATGAATAATGAGACGACAAGCCAAATCACCACATAAGTTAAATCAATGCCTTCGACCAATGGATAACTTGGCACAACAGCATGACGCATCAATTCAAATATATGAATTAATGGGTTATAGAGTAGATATTCACGATATTGTGTTGGAATAATTTGTATTGGATATAAAATCCCTGAAAGAAAATAAAGAACTAAAAATAAAATTTGAACAAACTTATTGATCTCGGTAGAGAAATCACCAAGCACCATAAATAAAACACTCAAGGAGAGCATCAATAAAAATAATATTAACCAATAAGATAATAAACTGGGTATATGCTCTAGACTAATTTCATATTCAAACCAAAATAAGACTAAGCTGAAAAATATGTAGGTGCTCAACCCAAGAAACAACTCAAGTAAATTACGCGCCAGCAGTGCATCAATCGGTTTTACTGGCCGATAACTAAACAAGCCTTTATTGGCTTGCGCTGCACCAAGCGCCTGTATAATCCCTGAACGAAACATAAAAAAGGGAACAATGCCATTAAGCAAAAACACTTCAAAATCAATATTAGACAAAGTACGATGCATAATCGAACCAAATAATAACAACATGATGCCAATTGAAAATAGAGGTTCAATAAAGATCCATAAATAGCCCAATCGATATTGGCCAAAACGTGTTTGTAACTCACGTAAAAATAAAGCACGTATCGCAACAGCCATGACATGTGCGCCACCTCTGGGCTTAAGCCTCGGTATTTTTTGAGTTCCTGTGAAACCATTTGCTATTTTTTTCATAGGCATTTATATAAATAATCATCGTCGCCTTTTTAATACAAGAAATATAATCGATTTAAAAATATCGTAAATATGTCATTTAATTGTTTTATTGTTAAGTGACTATTAATTCAATAAAAAATAAATTTATTCACAAATCAATGTCACATATTTTTTAAATACCGTATTTTAAAAAACATTTTACTTAAATATCTAATGAGGATTGGCATTATAAATAATCTATCTAATTTATTCTAAAATAAGGATTAAAATAA
Organism: Acinetobacter rudis; assembly: GCF_000829675.1. Classification (GTDB taxonomy): domain Bacteria; phylum Pseudomonadota; class Gammaproteobacteria; order Pseudomonadales; family Moraxellaceae; genus Acinetobacter; species Acinetobacter rudis. Next base: position 28,815 of record NZ_BBRX01000020.1, on the reverse strand, counting down.
GGCCAAATAAAAACAAAATAAAAATTTTGTGTTAAATCTAATTTTCTAATGGATTGATGTTGGTTTGTGTTAAGTTGAAAATAACTTTTATTACATATGGGAGAGCATACAGCCCAACTTGCCTTGCTCGCCCATTATTTTTTAGTCATTAAAAGATCAGTCTGGTGTCTATATCACAGCACAAGTACTGATTAGCTCAGTGATACCTACAAAGAAAAAAGCTTCACTGCTTTTTTATTAATCTTGTGCATAAAGATAGACTTATCCACAGGCTGCTCATTTTTAAACAATGTTTGCTCTATTATTATACTCAAAGCCACAGTTATGCTGCGGGTAACTCTACAGCAATTGCTCTCCCATAATCATTAATATAGCTCAGCTGCAATGTCGTTGCCTGCGCAGGTTGCTTTAACTTTTGGCTAAACTCTCCATAAGGTTCAATATAATTCGGCGTTTCAATAACTTGCCCTGCAATTTTTAGCTCTGCTAAATGAATAAAATAAGGTGTTGGATTTTTAAGACTAAACTGACCTTCTTGTGTTTTCCAAGTCAGCTTTTCGACTTCTTTAGCCATGACAACATTAGATAATGCGTTCGGACGATGAATTACTTTTATCCGATGCGTCATCGCGTATTTCAAAGTGTTATCTGCATTTCTTTGGTTTGGTGCTATGAACTTAACATTTAACCAATACATACTTTCCTGATTGGCATTTAAATCCGCACTTTTCATGATCTGCACGGTATTTTTCTGATCAGGACGTACCTTTAACAACGGTGTCATCACAACAAAGTCAGATGACTGTTTTTCTTGCTGATTTTCAATCCATGACTGTGCTAGATAACTCACTTTTTTGTCTGTATTAAAAGCAACGATCCCTTGATTTTTATCACTTTCATTGAAAATGACACGAGTAGTCTCCAAACCAACTCCAGCATAAAGAGACTGCATCGTTAGCGAAAAACCAATCACACAACATAAATTTTTAACGAACATACAGTAACCCTCATGCTAAATTTGGCGAATATCTACCGTAACAAATGATGAATATCATCACTTGTATAATTGATCAGATCGATTTAATAAAAATGATCAGTAAAAGCTGTAACTCTGCTGCTACACATCAAATGACACGAATTATTTATAGGTTACTCGAAAGTTAAGTGTTGCATTCGCTTCACCTGATTCAACCGTTTCTGCAGTACTGACATAACGCGCAACAAAACCTTCCTCATGCTCTGCACTATTTGTTACCGTGGTTTTAATCGCTTGTGAACCATCTAAATTTAATGGCTTGCTTAGGTCGTTGTCGGAATAAATATGTACACCAAGACCTTGTGCAGTATCACCTGTTGCCGCTTGATCTAAGGATAATATTTCGTTATTTCCCGCAACAGTTGAACCATTAAAGCTAACCGCTAAATCACCTGTAGCAGGACAGTTTTTTAATGAGACTTTGATATCACCAAAGCCTCCTTCACCGCCCACTTCATCACCGATTTTACTGAATGAACTTGTTGGATAACGACCCATATTTACACCAACATCTTTTGGACCTTGATTGTTGATATCTAGTTCACAAGTCGCTGAATAAATATAACCGCTTAAGTGAATAACACCTTCTTGATCGATCATGGCAAAAGTACTTGTGCTGCTCAGCAACAATAAGCCAAAAAGAAATTTATTTTTCATAATGAATAACCTAAAAATATAAAAACAAAAAAACGTCTAAAACTTAGACAGCAACGAAAAAGAGCGGCAATCTTAACCAGATAATTTTTTCTAAGTATGTGGTTTTTGTATCTCAAAAAAATTGATAAAAATCTATTTCTAATATTGAAAGGGCTAAAATTAGCAATATTTTATTTATTAATCATTAAGTTAATCATAACAAAGTTTTTTGCTCGGATTTTTAATTTGATTCTATTTATTAATTACAGAAAATCTACATTACAGAAATTTTCAGCTTACTTTTTAATCTAAAAATAGTATAGTAAAACACTATACTATTGATTTATGAGATAAATTTAACATTTTAAATGATAATTATTTCACATAAAAATTCCTAATGGAGAGGTAAAACACTCCATTAGGAAGCATCAGTTAAAGTGCCATTCGATACTCAATAATCCCGGGTTTTTCTGCAACCCAATTATATAGTCGTTGTGCAGTATGATTGCTTTCTTGGGTATGCCAATATAACCGTGCACATTGTCGTGATTTTGCCTGAACTTGTACATATTCAATTAAGTGTTTACCTACAAGTTTTCCGCGTGCATCAGTAGAAACAAATAAATCTTCAAGATAGCAATAATCAGCTTCTGCCCATGTTGAAGCATGAAATACATAGTGTACAAAACCTAAAATTTTGTCACCTTGACGTGCCACAGCGCAGTATACAGGGCTATTTTCATCTAAAAAACGGGCCCATGTCGTAGCAGTAACTTGCTCAGATAATTGCACTTGATAAAATTGTTGATAGTTCAACCAATACGGTAACCATTGTACAAAATCTTGTTCTACGACTGGACTAACAATGAGCTGTTGCATGTTCTCTTCCTCAGTGTGCTTAACGATTTAAATTTGTTATAGCTTAGTCACAATATTGGCTCTATTTAAGGTACACTTTTTATATATTTATCAGTACCACTTTTAATTTTTCCAAGATATATCACATAGGGCAGAGTGCAACATGTCGAACAATAACACAGTGAAAAACAAGCAAACTAAGGCCAAAAAAAATCAAACCCTAGTCGAGTTTCCACATCTGTTATTGCAGCACGGCAAAATTCATCAACAGTTTTATCAAGCACTAAAACAACAGATTCTCAGTGGAAATGTACGGCCAGGCAGTAAACTCCCCTCCAGTCGTAGTCTTGCTGAAATGATGTCAATCTCCCGCAATTCGGTCTTGGCAGGTTTTGAACGTTTGATTGATGAAGGCTACTTGGTCAGTCGTGCTGGATCTGGAACCTATGTTGCACAGAACATTCCTGATGAGTTAATCGATAGCGTACAGACTCAAGAGTTATCCGCACAAACAATTGCGAATAATCCATTGCCGCTGAACCCACAAATGCAGCATCTCGATACTTTATGGAACAAAGTATTACCACGACCTAGTAGCCATAAAGTTTTTAGTATCGGTGTCGGGTGTAATGATTTATTCCCCGAACAACTTTGGGGTCGTTTATTGGGCCGTGCTTGGCGTCACTATCGCCACTGGTCACACCTCGCCCAAGATGCTTTTGGCTTCGAACCACTTCGTCAAAGTATTGCTCAATATGTGAGTACGACACGTGGCTTAAACTGTGATGCCTCACAAATATTAATCGTGAATGGAACACAACAAGCGATGAATTTGGCGGCCAAAGTTTTGCTTCAAGCGGGTGATGAGGTCTGTTTAGATGAACCTGGATACGATGGAGCCTTAGGTGTTTTTCAGTCTGCGGGTGCTGTGGTTCATCCAGTGATGGGAGATCAGCATGGTATGCATATTGAATCTGCCATGCAGCAATATCCCAACACCAAATTGCTCTTTACCGCACCCTCACATCAATACCCACTTGGTGGTACTTTAAGCTTGCAACGACGCCTGTTGTTACTGGACTGGGCAGCTAAAAAACAGCTGTGGATATTTGAAGATGACTATAATAGCGAATTTCGCTACAACGCCCGCCCGATCCAAGCCTTACAAGGTTTAGATCAGCAACAGCGTGTAATCTATGCCGGTACTTTTTCTAAAATGATGTATCCCGAATTTCGTTTAGGCTTTTTAGTCGTTCCACCTCAACTTATTCACGCCTTTAAACTGGCTAAGTACTATGCCGATACGCGGACTGGGTATTTGGAACAAGCCACTTTACATCTATTTATCACTGAGGGGCATTATGCACGTCATGTACGTCGTGTCCGTAAGGCCTGTTACCAGCGTCAACAGACTTTGATTGCTGCTTTAAAGCAATATCTCCCTCAATTTAAAGTACAAGTCGATGACTCCGCAATTCATCTAATCTGCTATTTGCCTGAGGGCTTAACTGAACAAAACATCATTGAACGCTGTCAAGAATACAACCTTGGACTCCAGTCATTATCACGTTATCGCCAACAGCCAAGTACAGACCAAGCATTACTGTTGGGCTTTGCAGCACATAATGAAGAGCAGTTAATTGATGGCGTGAAACGTTTAAAGCAGCTGGTTGAGCGTATTAAAAACTCATAAACGCTTCAAACAAAAGCCTAGTGTGATGCTCAATCTAGGGATGAAAATTGACTAGATTGAATTCAACTCTGTAAGCAACTGAGTGAATTCAGTATTTTTGATGGGCTGCCCACTGCTATACATAACAACAGATATATATTGCTTAATTAGCGCTTTGACGATGTAGATCCTTCGCTCCCCCTGACCAGTTTGACCTTGGATATACTCGATTCCATCGATGGTCTTTTTCTCAAACTGACCTTGATTTTTATTTATATCTGCAAAAAATCTTTAACAAATGGTTGAATACCTTGATCAAAAAAGATCTCTTGTCTAATCCTACGACTATGATCGACTGTGGCAAAGTGACTTGCGATATATCCACCATTGGGTTTAGTTTCACGCTGACCACTCAAAGCATCGGTTTTACCTAAAATTTGATAAAGTCACTTGAGGTTTTTTCTCATGGTCAGGATAGCATTTTAAGTATTGTTGATAACGCGGATTGACGATGGGTTTTCGTGTTTCAAGATCAATGACCAATTTGCCCTGATCCCTGCGGTATTTTGCAGGTACTTCTTTAAAATTACATGAACCACCCAGATCTAAAGTTGCACAACTGACTAGGCCAAAAGGTATCAAAAGCAATAATATTTTTTTCATATTTTGACTAAAAAGAGAATCTGAATCATCTTGTCATAAGTCAGTTTGACATTCCACTGTTCAGCGTAGAATTTAAAATATACCAACATAAAGCCATCTACTGGTTCAGCAGAAGGCTAAAAGTTGAATCTATCTCCAATGTTTGAGTTTGGAGGTTTGGCCAATACCCACATTAAAACAATTACATGGGTCAAGTTTTTGATAATGTTGTTTCAAAGCAGGTTTGGCTAAATATAAATGTCCAACATTATGCTCTGCTGGATATTCTGCTCCACGCTGATCCAGAAGTTTCCACATCGCATGTTCCATCGCCATTGGGTCTACACCCTTTTTCACGATATAGTCCTGATGGAAAACATGGCATAAAAAGTGACCATAATACAGTTTATGAATTATTGCTTCTTCAAGTTCTGCTGGCAGACTTTCTAACCAGTCACGATCATTACGTGCTAAAGCGATATCCAAGGCCACAATATCTTCAACTTCACTTTTATGCGTATCGCGGTAACGAATAGCCGCACCCGCTATGGCAAAACGATGCAAAAAGGCTTTCCGCCCTTCTTCAGCTGTACAGTGGAAATAATCGCCAAGTTGTCTTGACTGTGAAATGGTCGTTGTCTCAGGCTTAAAATAATCTGATAAAAATGCTTCAACCTGAGCCGCATCTTGATCTTCAACTCTTAAAATTAAATGGTGTTCATAACGATCACGAAATTGATTCATTCGTTTCGGTAAATGCATGGGCATTAATTTACTGACCATCTGTAAGACCTTGTCACTAAGTCCTGCCATACCCCATTTACTTAGCACACCATCAACTTTATCTTTAAAGGCAAATGCTGCTGGCACTTTGGCTGTGCCAAACTTTTCAATAAATAAAAAAGTGTCTTTGCCGTATTCAGCGCCGATATCATAAGCGGTGCGATGAACGTATTCACCCGCGATTGGCAAACGGGCTAACTCTGTCAATAAAAAACGGCGAATAGCTGTTAAATCATCTTGTTGGTTACTACCAATATAAAACACTTGGCTGGCTAGTTTTTCAAAACTATCTAAACGCACGGCAAAGACACAGACTTTACCAGCTGAACCTGAGGCTTCAAATAAACGACTCGGATCAGCATTAAAACGTGCCGGTGTATCTGCATCGACTTGAGTAACATCATGAGCATAACGTTGGTCTGAGGCATGACGTGAAGCATCATTGATAATTTGGTTGGGTGTGAAATTTTTATGCTCTAAATTATTGAGAATATCTTCAGGGCACTCTCCCAACTCGATCCCCAAGTGATTCACTAACTGCAGCTGTCCTTGCTCATCTACTTGGGCATATAAAGCAAGCTCGGTATAAGCAGGACCACGGCGAACCAATGCCCCACCTGAGTTATTACATACTCCACCAAGAACCGAAGCACCAATACAGGATGAGCCAATCACCGAATGTGGCTCACGATTATAAGGTGCGAGTTGTTTCTCCAAGGCGTCTAGAGTTGCCCCCGCCAAGCACAGCACCTGCTCACCCTCATTAATCACATGAATGACCTGTAATCGTCGGGTGCTCATCAAGATAATTGGACGATCATAATCATCGCCAAAAGGTGTAGAACCACCTGTCAATCCAGTATTCGCAGCTTGCATCAATACAATACAGTCCGCTGCAATAGCGACTTGTAAAACCTGCCATTGCTCCCATAAACTTCCGGGACTCACTACAGCAAAGACTTTACCTTCACCAAAGCGTCGTCCTTGTCGATACAGACGAGTGTCCTGATCTTTGGTTAAGACATGACGTGAACCGACGATCTCTTGCAACTGTGCTAAGGTCTGTGTTGGATTAAATACTGCCGACATCGAATTGACTCCTTGTTTGACGCGTACCTTAAGCTCCAGTGATTAAACTGCGCTCTAATTTCACTAAACAATCAGAATTGATATCAGCAATGGTATTTGCGCCAGTTAATGTCATCGCAACACGCATTTCTTTATCAATCAGTTCAAGTAGATTGCTCACACCTGCACCGCCTGCACCTGCCAAGGCATAAACAAAAGCACGCCCCAACATACAAACATCAGCGCCCATTGCCAACATACGCACTACATCTAAACCACTACGAATCCCAGAATCGACTAAGATTTTTAAGTCACCTTTCACTGCATCAGCAATCGGTGGTAAAGCGCGCGCAGTAGACAAAACACCATCCAACTGACGACCACCGTGGTTCGATACCACAATACCATCCGCACCAAAAGCAACAGCATCTTTGGCATCTTGTGGATCAAGTATGCCTTTAATCACCATTGGGCCATCCCAAGCGTCACGAATCCACTCAAGATCTTTCCATGAAATCGATGGATCAAAGTTATTTCCTAACCAACCGATATAGTCTTCTAAACCAATTTCTTTGCCTAAGTACTTTGAAATATTACCTAAATCATGCGGGCGACCCAGTAAACCGACGTTCCATGCCCAATGTGGGTGCATCACCGATTGCATATAACGACGCATTGCGGCATTTGGACCACTCATACCCGAATGAGCATCGCGATAACGTGCTCCAGGTACAGGCATATCTACAGTAAAGACCAAGGTTGAACAGCCCGCAGCTTTAGCACGCTCCAAAGCATTACGCATAAAACCACGATCACGTAGTACATAGAGCTGGAACCACATTGGTCGAGTGATTGCAGCGGTGACTTCTTCGATTGAGCACACTGAAACGGTTGAAAGGGTAAATGGAATACCTTTTTGCTCTGCTGCAACCGCAGCTTGAACCTCACCACGGCGTGCATACATCCCTGTTAAACCTACAGGGGATAAAGCAACAGGCATTGAAAGTTGTTCGTCAAATAATTGCGTGCTTAAATCTAGGCTCGACATATCATTTAACACACGTTGTCTCAGTGCAATTTGTGCCAGATCTTCAACATTGCGTTTTAGAGTTTGTTCGGCATAAGCGCCGCCATCGATATAATGAAATAAAAATGGAGGCAAGCGACGACGAGCTGCCTCGCGGTAATCTAATGCAGATGAGATAATCATTCGTCTATCCTCGTTAAACGACTGGCGCGTTGCTGACGTGCAACGGCTTCATCGATGTTGCGTACTTGTTGAATAATAAATTCGATATGCCCACATACCGCCTGACGTGCGGCCTCAGGATCACCACGTTCAATCGCCTGCATCACCACCCAGTGCTGGTCTTGTAACTGACCAAAATGTTTAGCCTCGCTATAGATCTTACGTCGAGCTAACGCAACATTGTGCTGCAACAAATCAAAAAGGCTGCGCATCATTTGAATCAGCACCACGTTGTGTGAAGCTTCTGCAATCGCCAAATGAAAAGCGGCATCAGCACGCGCCGCCTCGGCATCATTGCCTTGGCTTTGACTCGATGCAATACGCGCATAACATGCACGTATTTTGCGTAAATCTTCAGGTGTGGCACGTTGTGCCGCATACCATGCTGTACCGCCTTCTAAAGTGCCGCGAGCCTCTTGTACATCAAAGCGATAGTTAGGATCAGCTTCAAGTAACAGGCTAATCGGTTGCACAATGCCTTGCTCAGACCAATGTGTAGGCAGTTTTTGCAAATAGCTCCCTGCCCCAACCCTTGCCGTCAAAATTCCCTGACTGATCAAATGTTGCATGGCTTCACGCAAACTCGCACGTGATACCCCAAGGGTTTCACACAGTTTGCGCTCCGCAGGTAATCGATCACCTACTTGTAATTGTTGGTTCTCAATTAACTCACGCAGGTTATGCAACACTTTTTCAGAAACTTTCATGATCTTTCTATCTCAATATCAGTAGCTTCTTGATTTTAAGGGATCATCCACGGAAGTACATAGGCTTGTAGCGTAACGATGATGCCAATCATCACAGTAAAGATCAGGCTATGCTTTACAGTAAATCGGAACAAATCTGACTCTTTACCGACTAGGCCAACCGCTGCACAGGCAATGGCAATGGACTGTGGTGAAATCATTTTTCCAGTGACACCACCACTGGTATTGGCTGCAACCAAAAGCACTTCAGGCACACCGATCTGCTGTGCTGTAGTTGCCTGTAAAGCAGAGAACAAAGCATTGGCAGAGGTATCTGAACCTGTCAGGAATACGCCGAGCCAGCCTAAAAATGGTGAGAAAAATGTAAAGGCATCGCCACTATGTGCCAAAGCTAAAGCCAAGGTTGCTGACATACCTGAGTAATTGGCAATAAAGGCAAAAGATAACACCATCCCAATCGAATACACTGGTACGCGTAGCTCTTTAGCTGTTTCAACAAATGTCTTAACTGCTTCGCGGGGCTGCATTTTTAAATAAATAATCGTGATCACTGCAGCCAAAATAATCGCAGTACCTGTTGCAGAGAACCAATCAAACTTATAAATCGCATCGTAGTCTTTAATTTGGTTGACCACAGGTGGCATTTTTTGAATCATTTGATGTAAAAATGGCACTTCAATTGAGATGACCCAATCTTGTAATGCACCGCCTTTAGCAAAGAGATCCTTAAAAGGTTTAATACTCCAAATGGTCACCATTACCGTTAAAATAGCGAATGGAGACCATGCTTTAGCGATCTGAGCAATCGTATATTTTTTATTACTTGTTTCAGCTTCTGCATTCACAGCAGCTTCTGTTTGATCAAAACGGAAAATATGTTTAGGCTGCCAAAATTTCAATAAAATACTTAAACAAATAATCGAAGCAATCGCAGCAGTAATATCAGGTAATTCTGGGCCTAAAAAGTTCGATGTTAAATACTGTGCAATCGCAAATGAACCACCAGCTACAACCACAGCTGGCCAAGTTTCTTTTACACCACGCCAGCCATCCATAATCGCCATGATCCAGAACAGTACGATTGGCACCATAAAGGGTAGCTGACGCCCAACCATCTGGCTGATTTCCATCGTATCGACACCAGACACCTGCCCTGCAACGATAATCGGAATTCCCATCGCACCAAAAGCAACGGGCGCGGTATTGGCGATCAAACATAGACCTGCTGCATAAAGCGGTTTAAAGCCCAGCCCCACCAAGAGTGCAGCAGTAATGGCTACTGGTGCACCAAAACCTGCAGCACCTTCTAAGAAAGTACCAAAAGCAAAGCCCACCAATAACATTTGTAAGCGTTGGTCATGCGTAAGCGATAAAATTGATGCGCGAATAATTTCAAATTGACCGGTTTTAACCGAAACTTTATAAAGAAATAATGCGCCTAAAATAATCCAAGCAATTGGCCATAGTCCATAAAAGAAACCATAAGCCAGTGATGAAAAGGCCATACTGGTTGGCATGCCATAGGCAAATAATGCCACCAATAAAGCCAAGAGAACCGTAATACTTCCTGCCACACTGCCTTTCATACGAAAGACGGCTAAAGCCAAAAAGAAAAATACGATTGGAATAAGTGAGATCAGACTCGAAAACCAAATATTGTCCATCGGGTCATAAATTTGTTGCCATTGTTGCAGCATTTTCATCTCCTTGAAATGCTAAAAGCAGTGACAGGTTAAATGCAATAACCACAAACATTGGTAATACCAATTTTACTTAAAACAAAATTAACCCGCATTTTTCAATCATATTATTTATATAAACCCTATTTATCAAGAATGAATTGCATTTATTTTTAATATTGGTATGACCAGTTTTAAGAAGTGTTTTTCTCTATATAAGAAAAAACCGAGTCCAGATCAACTGAACTCGGTGATATAACTGAGTTAAGATAAAGCGCTAGAGCTCATTTAAAATTTCACTAAATCGCCTTTTAAAGCCACGCTGGTAATGGCTGTACCTTTGAAGCATTGGTACGTGGTGGTACTTTTACTTTCATTGGCCTTAAAGTAACTGACAATATTGGTGACAGCATTTGCACCTTGGGCTTTCGCACTTTCTTGTAACTGTATCAAGTTAGAGCGTAAAACGTGATCGCACGAACCTTCAGCCGACTTAGCAAAACCATTGGTTTTTTTATTGGTCACTACGCCAGGTTTTAAAAGTTTTCCACCAGTGTGTGTACCTGCTAAATAAAACTTCACAGAACCATCTAAAAAACCGTCTGCAACAGCACGATCTACAGCACTCTTAAAATCATAATCATAGGCTTTATCTGCAGCATGCGCAGAAAGCATTGTGCCCAAACCTAGCGCTAAAGCGAGTGTTATTTTCTTCATTGACATCAATTGTCTCCCCGATATAAAAATCAACTACGTTTAAATACGTCTAAAAATTAATGAAGTGTTAATTCCACCAAAAGCAAAATTGTTAGAGATCATGGTATCTACATCCATATTTCTTGCTTTTTCAACGATATAATCTAAATCACCACATTCAGGATCAATGTGATCTAAATTAAGTGTTGGCATAAATGCATTACGCTGCATCATTTCTATACTTAGCCATGCTTCAATCGCACCACATGCTCCAAGCGTATGACCAAAATAGCTCTTCAATGAACTAATCGGTTTTCTGCCTAAAATTTTTGCAGTCGCCAGTGTTTCAGCAACATCACCTTGGTCTGTTGATGTGCCATGTGCACTAACATAACCAATTTGATCTGCTGTGATGTTGGCATCTTTCAGAGCCAAAGCCATGCAACGCCCCATCATCTGGGTATCAGGTCGTGTCACATGTTGACCATCAGTATTGCTCCCATAACCAATGATCTCAGCATAGATTTTGGCTCCACGAGCTTGCGCGTGTTCATATTCTTCTAAAATCAGACAGCCTGCACCTTCACCGACCACCAAACCATCACGAGCAGCATCAAATGGTCGAGGAGCACGTTCAGGCTGTTGATTCATACCACTGGTCGCCAGTAGCACATCAAAGACTGCTGCTCCTGCTGCACTGAGCTCATCAGCTCCCCCTGCAAACATTAAGGTTTGTTTACCATACTTGATTGCTTCATAAGCTTGGCCAATCGCCATAGAACCAGAGGTACAAGCACTTGAGGTTGGCAGCGTTAAACCTTTTAAACCAAAGTAGACACTCATATTGACAGCACTGGTATGTGCCATCATACGAATATAAGTGGTGGCGTTGAGCTTACTCATGTCTTGCTCGATCAACATGCTACCAAATTCTCGCACTGCATCAACACTACCTGCCGAAGCACCAAAAGCTACACCAGCCTCGCCACTTGTTAACAGGTCGTGTCCTTGTAAACCTGCATCAATCAACGCATTTTCCGCACAAATCACCGACATCAAGGCCACACGGCCCATCCCTCGTGTCACTTTACGATTGAAGTGTTTGGGAATATTAAACTGAGTCACTGGGCCTGCAATTTTACAGCGTAGATCGGTGTAAATTTCCCATTCGGGCATATAGCGAATGCCATTTTTACCTGCCAACATGGCAGCAAAAATTTGTTCAGCATCTTCACCGAGTGAGGTAATACCTGCCATTCCTGTTACGACAACACGCTTCATTAGATCAAGCCTCCATTGACTGAGATCACTTGACGAGTGATGTAACTGGCATCGTCACTACACAAAAACCGCACAACTTTAGCAACTTCATCTGCTTGGCCCATGCGTTGTAAAGGAATCATTTTTAATGCATGTTCTTTGACTTCTTCAGAGACCATTTCTGTTTCAATCAGACCTGGTGCAACACAGTTCACGGTAATTTTACGTTTGGCTAATTCAAGTGCTAATGCCTTGGTTGCACCAATCAGCCCTGCTTTTGCGGCACTGTAGTTGACCTGCCCCCGATTACCCATGATTCCAGAGACTGAAGATAAAGTCACAATCCGCCCGCCTTGTTTAAGCCGAATCATTGGCATAACCAGTGGTTTTAATACATTGTAAAAACCATCCAACGAAGTTGAAATCACTTCATCCCAATCTTGATCTGTCAAAGCAGGAAAGGCTCCATCATGACTGAGCCCAGCATTGAGCACTACAGCATAGTAAGCCCCATATTGCTCGATATCTTGCTCTAAACATTGCTGTACAGTTTGTCGCTCAGTCACATCAAATAACAAGGCATGACTCTCTTGGCCCATGGCCTGAATCTGACTGACCACCTCTAGTGCATCCGCCTGACGAGAACGGGCATGCACCGTGACATCAAAACCTGCCGCTGCCAATTGCAAGGCAATCGCCTTACCTATACCTCGGCTCGACCCCGTAACTAAAACTCTTTTGTTCACATCTATTCCTTGTTGTTATTGCGCTACATCTGGCTGAGCTGATGTAGGTTCAAATACATTTAATGTTGCTGTAATTTTTTGTCCAGCATAATCAATTTCACAATCAAATTGAGCGAGGCCATCATGTAAATAGTTCTGTTCAGCTCGAATACGTAATCGCTGGCCCAAAGCAAAATGAGACACAGGTAAATGTAACTTACGGGTCCCCAATAAAAATCCAATTTGTGGCGCTCGACCGTGTAAGTGCCCTTTGTAACCCGCAAAGGCACTAATACTTTGTGCCATGATTTCTATACTGGTCCATGAAGGTAAGCCTGTCTCATCACAAAACATCAGCTCAGGTCTAATACAGAGCTCTGTAATAATATATTGCTCGCCCACTTCAACAATATGGTCAACAAATACCATAGGCTCAGCATGCGGGATAAAATCTATGGCATTGAACATGGCACTTGAGTTCCAAAAATTAAACTAATATTACTACCACCAAAGGCAAAAGAATTGCTCATTGCATAAGTCACTGTTTGTTCAAGCTGTGCGTGTCGTACATAATTGAGCCCCGCAAGTTCTGGATCAATCTGTGTATCCATATGCATTGGCAACCAAGTTTGATCTTTTAATAGCTGCACACAGATGTGTGCCTCAATGGCGCCTGCTGCCCCAAGACAATGCCCAGTTTGATGTTTAGTCGAACTCAGCGGAACAGGATAGTCTTGGAAAACATGAGCTACCGCTTTAGCTTCCATTGCATCATTTTGACGTGTCGCCGTGCCATGTAAGTTCAGATAACCTATTTGATCCGCTGATAAACCCGCCATGTCCAATGCAGCTTGCATCGCTTGAGCAGCCCCCACGCCTTCAGGATGTGGTGCTGAAATATGCCAAGCATCCATTGATTCACCCGCAGCCAATAGCATCACCGCTGCAGATTCTTTACTAAGTAGAAATAGACCTGCGGCTTCGCCAATATTAATACCATCACGAGCGATACCGCAGGGCTGACAAATAGCAGCAGACAAACTCTCTAAACTTGAAAAACCATTCAAGGTAAGGCGACATAAACTATCGACACCACCAACCAACACCGCATCTGCAAGACCTGCATTGAGTAAGCGTTGCCCTGCTGCCATCGCCTTAGCACTCGAAGCACATGCTGTAGAGACACTATAAGCTATACCTTGCCAACCCAAGTACTGTTTTAAAGCTTTGGCCAAACAGCCCATTTCCTGTTTTTGATGTGAAACTTGAGCTGACTGCTGTTCAAAGTGCTGTTGGATCAACGGCTCATTATCAGCAATACCTGAAGTTGAAGTACCAATAATCACGGCTAAACGTCGTGAATCAAACTGTGCCACATAAGTCCGTAGTGGTTGCTCTATTTGCTGTAATGCTGTTAAGGCGAAGCGTAAATTACGTGAATCATAATCGTGTAAATCTGCGGGTACATGTGTACATAGCGCTTGAGTATAAGCACCAACCCAATGCTGTTGACCTGAAATATAACCGGTCACCGAACTCAAGCAACTTGCCGATGAACTCAAATGCTGTTGCAGCTGCTGTGGCGTTTCCCCAACTGCTGATAAGCCAGCATGAAACTGTATGCCTACTGCCGGCGCACAGATATTTTTGATCATGATATTTTACTCTGCTGCTTCCAATGTATTTTCCAGTGCACTGATCGTCATGTGATAAGGAACTTGAACATTATCTAAACGAATATGATCCGTCTCTTGACTGATTTTCAATACAGGTTTTTGCTGTATATAAACGTCTTGTCCCGTTTCAGTCATAAGTACCTGTACCTGCTCATGTGGTAACTGAGCAAATTGTGGATCTGTAGCAAACAAAATATCACGAACCAAAAAATCAAAAGGTAGTAATCGCATTTGTTCAATACGTTGTTCAACTTTGACCTGTTTTCCATCAAAGTACAGCTTAAACAACGGCTGTCCAGTTAGACTTAAGGCCAACATTTGCAGTTGCTCACCGATTTGTTCTTGATACAGTAAAAAACTAAAACTTTGTGTTTTCCACTGCACCTCAACCTGATCTTGTCGTTGATACTCCCGAGCTTGCCACGCTGTCGTGGCTAAACCTTGCGCCTTCGGTAATAAGCTTTGACAGCCACTCAGCGCAAATACACTGATCAGCAGTAAAGTAACACCATTAAGTCCCTTCATACACCATCTCGATACTTGGTCCCTGATTTACCCCTTCACGACAAAGCTCAGCCAAAGTCGCTAATCGTTTTTTCGCATTTTTATGCATGGGGTTGGTTTCATCCCATGCATAACCTGCCAATAGCGAGGCGATCATGCGTCGAATCTGAGCGTTTTGTTGACTCGAAAATACCACATCTTGGAACTCACCCGAATACCAAGCCTCAACATAAGCTCTAAACACTTCAATGCCCTTACGCAGTGGTATTTCATATTGCTGCTGCCAATCTACAGCATGACCTTGTAATACTTGGTCAACCAAAGGTACTGCAAGACTAGATGACTTCAAGGCAATGGTCACACCAGAGGAAAAAACTGGATCGAGAAACTCACCCGCATTGCCCAGTAATGCATAATTGTCTTGGGCCAAATGTTTAACATCAGCGGAATAACCGACCAAAGTACGCATTGGTGTATCAAACTTGGCATTGGCCATCAAGGCTGACAAACTTGGATCATCGGCTAAAATCCGTTGAAATAAGGCTGCTAACTGATCTGCTTCATAAGTGTCTTTAGACTGACCATCAGGGTCTTTTAGCGCATATTGATCAAAAAAATCTTGTTCAGCAACAACGCCAAAAGAGGCGCGACCATCTGCAAAAGGGATCAACCAATACCATGCACGATGATCTTTTTCATGTACAGTAATTAAAATTTTATTGCGATCAAATTCAGGATGACTGGCTTGATGGTGAGTTATCCCATCTTCAACATGACTAAAAATAGCACGGCGTACAGGGAAATCTGACGGGCGCTCTAAGTCTAATAACTTAGGTAAAACACGACCAAAACCACTTGCATCAAGTAAAAATTTAGCCTGAATCTGATAGCTATTTTGTTGTTCATCCTGCACAGTCAAAATAGGTTGTTTAAGCGTGACATCAACTGCTGTAACTGTATGCCCATAACGAATCTCAGTGCCATAGTGCTCTGCCTGTTGTGCCAACAAATGGTCAAACTGAGCACGGCGCACCTGCCATGTCGTCCCAGGCCCTTCAGCACTTTTCTGGGTAAAGTCGTAAAAACTCCGCTGCTGGCCTCGTAAAAATGCAGCACCATCTTTAAATTGAAAAGCATATTGTTCTACATGCTCACGCACACACTCTAATAGCCCCGCCTCTTCAAGAAAAACCATAGACTGTGGCAGTAAAGATTCACCAATCGAAAAGCGCGGAAAATACTGTCTCTCAAGCACCGTCACTTGGTAACCCTTCTGACGTAACAATGCCGCAGCAGAGCTACCAGAAGGACCTGCACCAATAATCACAACATCTGTATTTTGCATTTTTAATCATTACCTCAAGTTCAGTGCTCTGACTGAATCTTCTTCATCACAACATGTTTTGCATCAGATGATGTAAATAATGTTGCGTATATAAAAGCGAAAACCACCCCAAGTAAAACCGTTAAACCAAAACAATGAATCGCATAGGTCTGACTAAAAGCCAATAAACCAAAACCAAAGAAGGTCGACATCATGCATAAAAATAACGCCATTCCTACGACTTGAGCATGATCATGTCCATGTCGATAGAAAATTGCATAATCCACCCCAATGCCAATGATTAAAAAAGTGCCCATAAGACTAAACAAATTGATTTCTACCCCTAACCAAGCCTGCACAGCAAAAGTACTGATCAAGGCCAACGTCACAGGGAGAACCAAAGGTAAAATCGCAGCACGGCCATATACCCAGCCGAGTCCTAAGGCCAAAGTGATCATCGCGGCGACAAGTAACCACTGTGCCTGTATACGATGTTGTTTAAATAAATCTGAAAGACTTTGCACAGGTTGTAGTAATTGGACATTCGGACTGTTTAACGCTTTTAGCGCATCAAGCTGTTCAATGCCCTGCAACATCACTAAACGTTCGGTGGGTGTACGTTGTAAAAAAGCCAGAGGATGTTGTTTCATTTGATCTAAAGTTAAGATCGGTTGAGTTGCCAATTGTGCTTGCCAAGCCAAAACGTCATGAGCATCCAATTGCATACTGGCTGCATACTCGCGTAGCACATCTTTAGGAATATTCTGTAACAACGAAATATGTTGGCGTTGTTCCACAGCACTTGGAATCCACTGCCCCAATGCCTGAAAACCTTGTAGCTTCGCTTGCGTTTTAAGCTGATTTAACTGCGCAATCAACTGCTGTTCATGCTGCTCAAGTTCAGCTGTTGTCTCCCCCCGCACTACAAAATAGTCACTACTTTGCTGCTGTGAAAAACGTTCACGAATATATTGGTCTTCTTGTTTTAACTGTTGATCCATACTCTGTAAATTCTGGATCTGATCATTGGGTTTTAACCAAAATAAACTGGTCACCCCTAAGACTAAAATTGTGGCAATACTGCCCCATCTTAAAGATTTATGCGTTTGAAAATACTCACGTGCATGACCAATAAAACGTAGTGTTCTAATCGCTAGTGCAGCATTTAAAGCAGGCAATCGGGGTAGTAATAAAATACTGGTGATCCAAGCCGAAACCAATCCGACCATTGAAAAAACCGCAATTTGTTTAAAACCAGGAAATGGACTAATACTTAAAAACACGTAGGCCACTAAGGTCGTAAGCAATCCCATAAATAAACTAGGTAATAACGGTTTTAAAATCAGAAAACCATTATGTCCCCGATGCTGCGATTGAATAGCCATAAAGTAATAGGAGAAATCGACACATACACCAATCAAACTGGCACCAAAAACCAATGTGACCAAATGAATTTCGCCAAAGACCAAATGCGTAACGGTAAAGGCCACTAAAGAACCTGTCGTAACGGCGATAAACTCCGTCAGCATTGGACGCAATGAACGAAAACCAAACCACACTAAGAGCAGTATTCCAAGGCTTGATCCTAAACCAATCGTGGAAATTTCCTGTTGCGCAGAGTGCGTACCATAGCTTGCAAACCTTAAAGTTCCAGTCCAATGCAACTTCACATCCAAAGCAGCCAGCTTCTGCTCAACGGTTTGCATCCAATCACTGCTTTGTTCTTGATAGTCGATATTGTAGGGACTTTGTTTTAGCTCAAGAACAAATAGCCGTGACCAACCACGCTCATCATGAACCGTGGCAAACCCCTCCTGCATTTCAACCGCACTATGCTGTTGCTGTGATAAATTCAGCACATAACGAGGAAATAACAACAGTGGGTCTTGGCGTAAGAAATCTGCTGTAATTGGTAAACCAGGACTCATAATTTGTAATAAGCCCTGCTCAGTTAATGCTGCATAGTCTTGGTTTGTTAAAGCCTGTACATCATCAGCACGCAATAACCCTGCTCGGTGTTCAAACAACACCTTGCCTATCGCAGCTGTATCAACTTGCGCCTGTAAAGGCTGCCAGAGCTGGCTTTTTTGCACTTGCTGTTTAAATTGGACTGTTGCCTGATTGAGCTGTGTTTCATCTTTGGCATCAAGCAAAACAAATACTTTATTGTTGAGTTGCTCACTCACATAATGTTGTGTCTGCTCTAGCTGTTGGTCTTGGCTCAATTCTGGCAGCAAGGCAAAAATATTGGTCTGTATATGAATCGATTTACTGAACCACATACTCAGCAATACGATGCCAACCAAAGATAAGACTGCTAGCCATAGCGCAGTAAGCTTATTTGGCCAATTGGAAAAGCGCATTTTCACTTGCCGATAATGTTTGTGGTTGAGAACTATGTTGGCTAAAACGAATCGTGGTCATATTGTTAGCTTGTTCAGTGATGATGATCCGCTCTACATAGCGTTGACCTTGTGCCTCAACACGCACAAAGAGCTTCTTAAACAGATTACTTTTTGGCGTCAGCACAATGTTCCACTGTGCTTGAGTATATTGCGCAGAAACAATATTAAAATGTTGATTTAATGCAGCTTGATCACCCGCCATCAACTGTAAAAACATGGTCGAAACAGAGCCATACGGTGACTGCGCCACATTCACTTCGCTTTGTGTACGCTGAGTCTTTTGAATCAACTTCGTGGCTGTCACCACCAGATCTGCCTGTACGGGATTGCGAATTTGCCACAATACCCCTTGGGACTTGGAAAAGACGATGTTACCCGTTGAGTTAAAAACTTTATTGACTGAAGCGATCTTTTTTTGCTGATCAAACTTGGCACGAACCAATGGCGTCACAGCCAATTGATTAAAAATTTGAGTGACTTGTGAGTTATTGGCTTGAGCTGTTGGACTACAACTCAACATCACCCAAAACAATATACTCACCAAAACAGTCCAAATACCTTGCAACCGTAAACGATAAAATCGACCTGATACTGGTTGAAGTAATGTCATTATATTCATCTATTTTCACTTTTGTTTTGTTTGAAAAGCAGGCCATGCATATAAACGCTCTAGAAAAACCTGCGGTGACTGAAAACACATTTCTCGTGTCTCAATACATACGGCAACCTGACAACTAAAACCTTTGGTCAGTCGTTTGCCACTTTTCACATCAAAAACCTGATACTCAATTTTTAATCTATTTTCCCACTCTTTAAGGGTGGCTCTTACACGGATTTGCTGATCAAAAACAATGCCATGTGCATAGCGCACATAGCTTTCAATAATTGGCCAAGCATAACCCGACTCGCGCATTTCATTGTAGTTATACTCAAACTGCTCCAATAACTTACAACGCGCAATTTCAAAATATTTTAAATAATGCCCATGCCATACCACAAACATACTGTCTACATCATGAAATGGCACATCAATAATTACATCTGCATACATCCGCCGACTCTCCTATTGCTCTCTAGGGGTGAATACCCTGCCAAATTCAAAGTTTTCAAACCGTTGTGTTATCGCCTGCAAGGTCACTTGCAATGGACGGTCTTCAATTAACATTTCAAAATCTTGTTCATTCCAGCGCATAAACTGTTGTAGTGCTGGAGTTAAGTGCTGCTGCATTGCTTTGAGTTTAATGGCTTGCACACTCGCACAGCATAGTGCAGCCATCACTTGTTCTGTAAGTTGCAACACTCGTGTGGCATCACGTGCTGCAATGGTGCCCATACTGACTTTATCTTGGTTATGACATTCAGTTGATCTAGAGAAAATTGAAGCAGATAGGGTCTGTTTCAATGCTTCAGCAGTCCACGCCGATACTGCAATTTGTACAGCTTTAAAACCATGATTGAGAGGCAAACGCTCACGACTAGCTCCCGTTAAATTGCGTGGTAAACCATGATTCATCTTATGATCAACCAACTGTGCCAATTGACGATCCATCAGATCAGCAATATTGGCTATCATGATTTTCAGACTATCCATTGCCTGTGCAATATGCCCACCATAAAAGTGTCCACCATGCAATACACGCAGATTTACAGGATCAATCAGGGGATTGTCATTACTTGAATTCAGCTCATTTTCAATAAACTGACGTAACCAAACTTGTGAATCGGCAAATACCCCAATGACATGCGGCGCACAGCGTAAAGAATAACGGTCTTGTAGGCGTGGACTTTGCTGTTCAGTTTGCATTGGACGATCAAGTAAATAGCGCAGTTCGGTTGCAATGCCTTGTTGTCCTGGGTGAGGTTTCTGCGCAAATAGTACTTCATCAAAATGACTCGGGTTACCTTCAAGCGATAGTACATTCAAGGCGGTAATATAAGTACTGGCCAGACTGATTTGTTCAGCTCGTTTATAATTCAAGCACGCTATGGCGGTCATCACTGCCGTACCGTTCATCAAAGCTAAGCCTTCTTTAGGGCGTAAACGTAAAGGCTGCATCTGCTTGGCTTGATACACGTCTGCCATCGCTTTGACTTGTCCATCGACATAGACATCACGCTCACCGACCAAAGCCCCGGCAATATAAGACAATGGTGTCAAATCACCACTGGCCCCCACTGAACCTTCCGCAGGAATCACAGGAATAATATTTTCATTGAGCATCCAAACTAAACGCTCAAGTAATGCCATCGACACACCTGAATATCCTCGTGCCAAAGAACACAAGCGTGTAACCACAATGGCTCGAGCCGTCACAAGGTCAAAATTTTCTCCCATGCCGCAGCCATGAAAACGAGATAATTGTAGTGGTAACTCATCAACTTGATGTGCAGGGACAGCAACCAAACATGAGTCACCATAACCCGTGGTTACCCCATAGATAACACCATCTTCTTTTAATAACTGGTCTAAGAAATCAGCACCACGTTGAATCAGTTCACGCCATGCGGGTGTACTGCTCAGTTGTACCTGACGTTGCTGCGTGGCAACGGCAAGAACATCTTCGATACAAAGCGGTTGTTCGCCAATAATTAAAGCCTGCATGTGTTATTTATTCCAAAAATTATAAAAATTGAACCATTGATAAGGTGCGCGTATACAGTGTTGTTCAAGTAGTTCAACATAACGACGCATGATGTTTTGCATTGCCTCACACCGTGTTTGGCGAGGAAAACTTAATTGTTCTGCAAGCTGATGAACATAAACATGCAAAGCACGATCAAACTGATAACTAAAAATCGCCAATACTGGCACTTTCAATAAGCTTGCCAAAATCCAAGCACCTTGGGGCCAGTTGGCATCACATCCTAAAAATGGGATTGCTTGTACACGTCCAGACTGAACAGGGATTCGATCGGCAGCGATAATAATCCACTCACCTTGATCGAGTTTTTCTTGTAAATAGATTGCAGTCTCTATACCAAGCTCATCTACAGGGAGTAAGCTAATATCAGCATGACTATTGAGCTGTTTAAGAAACTGATTAAATTTTGCAGCGTGTTTTTGGTAGACCAATACATTAATCTTTTGCACATGTTCTGATTTTAATGCACGTAACAATTCAATATTTCCAAAGTGCGAGACCAAGATAACCGCGCCTTTTTGATATTGGGCACGTAATTGCTCATGTCCATGTAACTCTAATTGTTGTTCAGAAATACGTCCGAGCCAACCTTCAATTTTATCGAGTATACATAGACCGAATTGCAATAAATGCTGAAAGCTATTTTTCCAATTTGGTTGTTTTTCAAAAGGAGAATGTTCTCCAGCAAAGCGATGTAACTTTTGTAGGTATAGCTGTGAAGCTTGTCGAGCGCTACTGGCAAAAATCCAATACCAGAAGATCACAACATACAATATAAGCTGACAGAGTTTGCGCCCACCCAAACGATAAAATAGCAACATCAAATTGAGTGGCAATAAGCCCCCACGTTCTTTGAGCTGACTCCAACGTGGTGAGGATGAACTAGTCATGCCGATCGCCTTGAGTCTTATGCCACAACAACTTTGGCAATCGCACCAACATTCCAGCAAATAACTTGGCATGTGTTTGGCTCAGACCCAAATTGTCACGCCACATTTGAAAATGTGATATGCCTTGCTCAGGATAGACCACATGAGTGGGTACATTTATGAAGGGAACTTTATTCCATTTCAAACGCACCAAAATCTCACTATCAAAACCCATCCGTGGCTGTAAATCTGCAGTTTGAATTATAGATATTGTGCTGGCCAGTGGATAAACTCGAAACCCACACATGCTGTCCTGAATCTCAAAAGATAGACTATTAATCCATACCCAAACATGTGTGATATAACGACCATAAAGGCGCTTTTTAGGAACACTTTCATCAAAAATAGGTTTGCCAATAATCATGGCCTTGGGATTAGCTGCTGATTGTTGCCAAAAAGTCGGAATATCAGCCCAACAATGCTGACCGTCGGCATCAATTTGTAAGGCATGGTGCATCCCCAAATGGTGTGCATGTAACAAGCCCGTCATTACTGCTTGGCCTTTGCCCAAGTTTACCGCATGACTTAACAGCTCAACTCGCTCATATTGCTCTGCCAAGTCCGTGAGGACTTGGGTACACTCGACATCACTTCCATCGTTGACCACGATAATAGGTAAATCAAATTGATGTAAATGTTCAATCAAAGGTGCAAGATAATTGGGGTGATTATATACAGGAATCACAAAACAATTAGACATGCATCACCCCCTCTTGATCTTGGTCAGGCTGTGCAATAACAAAAGCTAAACGACCTGTCGCCAATACCTCAGTATCACTGGTTAACCTAAAACTAATTTTGTCATTTTTACGGCTTAATTCGAGTTTTGCCACAGTATAGGGGCGAATCAATTGCTGGAATTTCATTTGCTCCATTGCACTACAGTAATTTAAGTCAGCCCACGTCTGCTGTGCCAATACATGTATGAACGCAATTTGCCCTACACCAGGATAAATCGGATTGTTAGGAAAGTGTCCAGCAAAGCATTTTAATTCAGCAATAAATTCTAACTGGTAGCTCGCAGTCTGTGCATCACGTTGCTGTTGTAGCACGACAGGAATTTGCATCGGTGAAAATAGCGACTGCATCAGTTTTTTATCGAGTTTTGCTTGGCTATTCATTGGAAGTTGACTTAAAAAACGCCACTGCCTTGGAATTGCAATACCTTCGAGGTGATCACCCAAACTGGTTTTTAATTGTTTTACAAAACTTGCTTTACCAAGCTGCTGCAATTCAGCTTTGGCTTGAGCACTAAGAACAGCAACACAGGCCAAAATTTGTCGATGACCATGTTGTATTAGCAAGACATGGCTTTGCGTGACTGCCTCTAGTTGTCCAATCTCATGTTCAATCTGATCTAGGCTTAGACGCTTTTCTTCAAGTTTAACAATACGATCTAAACGCCCCATTAACTGAAAAGGGCTTTGTGATTGATCAATTTGCTGTAATAACACTTGATCACCTGTCAAAATCCAGTCTTGTTGATAGGCATGTTGTGTTTTGACCGCCAAAGCACCATCGGCCTCACTACGCACTTGCACATCAGCAAAAGGACGCCAAAGTGCATGATCCTCTTGCCGATATGCAATACCACCAGTCTCTGAGCTGCCAAAGATTTCAGTAATCGTATGGTTTACCACAGCTCGAACGCCTTCATCTAAACGACCACCTGAACTAAATAGCATCGTAGCGTCATTTAAGATGACATCAGAGCTCCAACGCTTTAATAAAGCTGGACTTGAAATAACATAAAATTCAATTGGATGGCTAACAGATAGCTGCTTTTGGACTTCTACGACATCCTCAGGAAAGGCCAATTGCTCTAGGTAAAAACTGTGCCCTGCCGCGAGAGGCCAAAGCAACTTAAAAAGTAAACCATAAATATGCTGATGACTGACTGTAGAGATCGCAATACGATTGCTCAGCATTGGAAATGCTTGGGCAAGCCCTTGTACTTCAAATAATAACTGTTGCAGTGTACGGGGAATTTTTTTCGGCTGGCCTGTAGAACCTGAGGTGTAAAAATAAAGCTGTGCCTGCGCTAAAAAATCATCATCTAGCTGTAACGTATTTAAATCAGCTCGTGGGGTATTTATTGAACTAGGTTGCCGTTGTAAAAAATAAATCTGTTGTTGTTCGAGCTCTAACTCTAATGCTCTTACCCGATTTGGAGGCAATAATAGCTCTTTTTTTGCCAATAACCCTGCAAATAACAACACTAAGAAATCATAGCTATTGGCTTCCCAAAGTGCCCATGTTCGTTCTTTATGCTGTGCAATAAGCTGCCGCTGCTGCAGAACATCTTGCCAAAAATATTGAAAACTCACTGCATTTTCTTGTGCAGACATACACAAAGTGGCAGATGACAAGATATGCTGTTGAAAATGATGCTGCACCATTTTTATGTTTTACTCTGCTGATCTATGCGCATTTGTCGCTTACGTAATATATATTCACCCAGCAACAGTAGCCCCATAAGGACATAAGATAGAAAACCGTTATACCAAACCCAAACCTGAGTACTTGTTAGATAAACGGTAGTTAAAGAAATTAAACCGTTTAGTGCAAAGAAATAACACCAGACTTTAGTCACTTTTCGAGTCCAGCGCACACCTGTCTCAGGTAAGTCTGGCTCAATCAATCGTGCAAAACGCTCAATCATTGATGGTGGTCTAAATAAGGTGGACGCAAAAATAACTAAACCACCAATACTCATCATGACTGGATACAATTTTAACCATATGCCGCTGTTTAAGAAGAGGCTCAAGCTACCGCATAAAATTGCAAACAATGTTAGGGGCCAAAGTAATTGTTGTTTCTTACTCAGTAAACGGATAACCCCTAATCCGATCAGTATCATACTGACCCAGAAAAAATGACCTTGCGCTAGACCCCACCCCACAAGGAATGGGTACGCAATCAATAAAACAACGACGACAGCGTGTAAAAGTTTTTTCATTGTTCCGACATGGCTTGAATAACTTTGACCACATCTTCGACTGTTCTTACATTTTTAAAGTCTTCAGGTTTAACTTGCTTACCTGTTAATGCCTTAATCTTAACCACCAAATCAATCGCATCAATACTGTCCACATCGAGATCAGTATATAGATTTGAATCAAGTTGAATATCATCTGGTTCGATTTCAAACAACTCTTCCATCCAGTCACGTAGATGCTGTAATACTTGTTCTTGTGTAAGCATAATAACCTCTATACCTGTTGCGCTTCAACGAGTGCTACCAAACTACGCACTGACTGAAAATGCTGTTTGGTTTCATCTGATTCTGCATTTAGATGAATGTTATAGCGTTTTTTAAGTGCTAACCCCAACTCTAACGCATCAATAGAATCTAGCCCTAAACCGTCACCAAAAAGTGCTGCCTCAGTTTCAATATCATCAATAGTAATATCCTCAAGTGCGAGAACATCAATTATCATTTGTTTTAGTTCATCAGCGAGACTGCTCATTATCCACTAAACTCACGGTTAAAAATTTGTTGAAGTTGATGATTTAACTGGCGTACTTGCTTCGGCCCAATTGTTACATCGTTTAAAAGATCCGTGATTTGTACAGCATCCATCACGGTAATTTTGATATGAAATGGTTGTTTTGGTATATGGTACCATTTCTCATTTTTCGTCAGTGTCGATGGGGTACAACGAATAAATACTGGACGAATCGGCACACCTGCTCTCAACGCTATATTGGCTGCACCACGTTGAAAATTATTGAGTTGCTCACCTTTTTCCGTCCGAGTACCTTCTGGAAAAATAAGCAAAGAGGCCGCATCTGCTTGCTGCAATCTATCCACACAATCTTGGATAAACTGTTCAGAACCCGCATTTAAAATATAACCTGCACTTTGTACTGGACCTTTGGTGAAAGGATTAGACCAAAGCGATTGTTTAACCACACAGTTTGCACGTGACATCAGACCAATTAACATCACGACATCAATCAATGTTGGATGATTGGCAATCACTAACTCGCCTTTACTATGGGCTAGCTTTTCAAACCCCTCAACCTCAAGACTCATGATACCGAGTTTAATCATCATTTGAGTAAAGCCATCGAAGCTATAGCGAATGACCTGTTGTGCACGATGTTGCTGCAGCTCTCGATCCTGAGTTGTTAGTTTAACTAAAGGTGCGACTACAGCACCAATGACTACACCGCCAACACCAAAACTGGCAAAACTTAAACCTGTTGCAGCGACTCGCCAAGCATAATTTAACTGCTTCGCCAATTTTTTTCTTTTCAGCATTTTTGCCATGCACCTTGTTGCTTATTTGCAGCATCACACCAAAAGTCATAAAAATGTTGTGCTTCATGATGATAAGTTATTGTTGAATCTATCTGAGATGGATCAAGCACGAGCCCTGTTTGATCTGTATTTTGTTCTGCAACCAAGCTGACAATAGCAGCTAAAGAAAAACCATCAAATGCCTGATACTCGGCATAAATTTCAGGTAATGCTTCATCATAATAAAGCACCAAAACTCTTTTTGCTGTGGTATGTGTTTTTAAATAGCTATATGCCTCTAACAATGCTTCAGACCACGATGCAGCTAAGCTTGTCGCAGTCGTCGCATCAGCACACAAAATTGAATAAAGACCAGAAACAGCATTATGCACAGAAGTTGCAAACAGCGTAGGTGAACAACCTTGATCTTGTAAAATATCAGCTAAAATTTTTAATGTTTTTTGCTCATCGCCATATTGTGAAGTCCACACGATATAATCTACAGCCCAATCGGCTTTACATTGCAGCGCATTATTTAAGGCGAGTTTCGCAATTGAAGACAGACGTCTTCGTTGCATCGCTGGAATTTGCTCCAACTGATCCAAACGGTCTGTTGAACAACACTTAGACAATTGAGCAATATGGAGCTTGATCATACCTGTTGATTCTTAAAGGATTATATGGCAACAATATGTAACTTATTGTAACAAACAACGAAATTAAGTTCAATTATTTGGCGAGTGATTGTATCGGAAGTTTTTTAATTTTTCCTTAATTTACCTTATGCTTTTTCTATAGCTCAATGTAACTTATAGCAGAAAATATGTATATTTACGCTTAACAAAGCCAAGGCATTATATAAATAGCCATTACTTTTTAGTCATCAATATAGTTAAAATATCAACTTGATGTTTATTACTTTTTTAATTCTTAGCCAATTCAATCTATCATCATTCGCAACATATAATTTGATATAGCTACTCTTTTTATTCTACGAAAGAAATTTCTGGCCTCTAAGTTTTGAATGTCCCACTTTAGAATTCGACCCTAAACCAGCCGAGAACGATATGAGCAAGACAGCAAAATTCTCTATATTTACCGTCATCGTCATTTTGATTGCAATATTGGCTTACTTATATGCCTCTCCATACTTAGCACTCAAAAACATGAAGACCGCTGCCCAGCAAAATGACCTTGAAACCATAAATCAATATATTGATTATCCCAGTGTGCGCCAGAGTCTTAAAGAACAACTCAACGCTTACATGCTTAAAGAACTACGGCAAGAAAGCGACAATGAATTTGCTAAGTTTGGCACAATGCTCGCCTCATCCATGACAGACTCCCTACTCGATGCTGTCATCACACCAAGCGGTGTTGGCCTGATGTTACAGGGTAAAAACCTCAACCCATCTCACATGCCGTTGCAAACCACAACGACAAGCCATAGCGATGCTGTAGAAAAGGATAAAGAAAAAGTTGAATACAAAATGTATTACAGTTCATTTAACCGCTTTGTCATCAATATAAAAAATACCGAACGCCATGACCAGCGTGTACAAGTCATTATGCTACGTGACGGCCTCAACTGGCAGATTAAGCAATTGATTATTCCCATTGATCACTATTGATGAAATTAAAAAGCCCTGATTAGAAAATTAGGGCTTTTTAATCAAGATAAACAAGGATTTTTGTTTATTAAAACCCTTGTTTATCAGTTTAATTAAATCAGAGCAGTATTTTGAGTGATTAAATCATCGTATATATTGGGCTGAGTATTCATCAATATCTCAACATTGGTATAAGACTGAGTATGCTTATCAGCACCAGTGTTTGTAAACTGTTCCATGCCATCACCCAAGTCCAGCACAATTAAACTCGTATCTATTGATGAATGAGATAATAGAGTCGCTAAATCTATTTGATCTTGCTCGTTAGACGATTGCGTAGTTGGATCAAATACTAGGTCTTCTACTCGATCCAGTACGGATAATAGTGAATCTTCTACATTTTCAGAAGTCTTCATCGCTGCACTATTAGTCGATAACTGATCTTTAATCGCCTCTTTATCCCAAATC